>WRFX01000030.1 GCA_009787445.1 Chitinivibrionia bacterium
AAACAAAAACCGACCGACAATAAAACGACAATCAATACCGCGAATTTCGGGGGGGGGGGTACCGTCTCCTCGTACCTTATTATTCATAAGAATAAAATATAATGCGGTACGTACCAAAGATGCGGAAAAATCTTTAATTTTGTGAAAATTGTTTTTCATATTGGCTTTCCTTTCGTTTTTTATCTAAACATTACCGAGATTGAAACAAGCAATTTATCAAGCATTCTTTTTATCGCGCTTGCCTTGATTTCTTTGATTTCTATAGGATTTTCCGGCTTTATTTTGTCGATTATTTTATAAGCGTCCTCAAATCCCGACTGAATAGTTTTTACTTTCAATAAGCCGTCGTAATATCCGTCCAAATGCAAAACGTTATAAACCGTATCAAAGTAATCCGACATTTTTTTATCGAGTTGAGAAACATTTTTTTTGTAAAAATTTACGGATTTTCGCTGTCTTTTAGGCAACTGTTCAACGCCCTTCAATTCAAACCAAGCGTCAAGGGCGACCAACACGCCGCTGTATGCCGTACCGCAGGCGGCGCGCACATATTTTCTGTCGGCATAATATCCGTCGTCTTCTTTATTCGCTTTTTGCAACGACTCTTTCGCGTTGTCCATATAACGAACCGCTTCCGCGTATTCCTTATTCAAAAAAGCGTTTTGCTCTTCTCTTGTCATTGGTTTATTGCTCCATATTTATTGGTTTTTGAGTTGGTTTTCAGTAATAAATATAATATATGTTTCTGATAAAATGCAAAAAAATTATAAAAATAAGATTTTTTTTAAAAATCGCGCGCAAAAAAACGGGGGGCAAATCTGAAAGAAATGCCCCGCCGCTATTTTACTTTTTCACGTAAAAATACTTATTTCCAAACCTTAATAAATACTTCCTCGTAAGAATTAAGCCAAAGATTTCCGCTTCCGTCGCCGACTATGCCGCGAGGATTAAAATAAATTATGTCCGAATCTATCGGTTTTTGGTTGATAATGTTACCGCTTTCATTCAATTTAATCACAGCGTCGTTGCCGCGTTCGAGAATATAAAAATTCCCATCGACAAAATCGCAAACGGCATCCCCGTCAATCGTTTCTTTTTGAGTATAAATATCGTTAGCAATGATGCCAAAAACTCCCGCCGTATAATTAGTTTCGACAATAAGAGTAGTATTAGCGACGGATTTCATAGAATAAACAGGCATAGTTACGTCTATTTCGGCTTTTATCGCGTCTTCGGTTATGGAATATCTGTAAACCGTATTGCTGTTGCCAATCCACAAATCGTTGGTTTCGCCGTTGTAAGAAATGTCGTTTACCGAATAAAAATCTTCTTCGGGGTCAAATTTTTCGTAACTCACGGACATAGTATTGCCGCTCAAAGTAAATTCCGCAAGATAAGATGACCACCAATCGCTGTCATAAACTAACAAATATCCTTTGGTATCGTCGAGAAATACCAATTTCATCGGGTCGTATGTTTCGTTTCCCATAAGCGATATCGTAGTTTTCACGCCGCTTGAAAGGTTAATTTTGGTTATTCCGCCGTCGTTATTGGACAATAAACTGCCGCCGTCCACAACCCACAGGTCGCCGCCGCGAATTTGAATTTGCGCGACATTCATAAAATTACTCTCAAATTTTCGCAGAACTGCGCCCGTTTGCGCGTTAATTTCAAGAATTTGAGAATTCGCTATTGGGTCCCAACCAGAATCTCCGCCCATAAATTGAACCGCCGCGTAAATTTTTCCGTTTTCATATATCAAACATTCCAATTTCGGAGTATATGCGTTTTGAAAATTATAACTTCTTAAATCGATGTCGCCCGGATTTATAATAATTACGGGATAATTATCGACTAATTTTACACCGTCGCCGACTTCGGGAATTATGGTTGCCAAATCGGTTTTCGCGTCAAACGCCGCCTGAAATTTTTCCGCGACTATATCCATATCCGCTTGAGTTATTTCAACGTCTTCGCTACTTCTAATAATGCTTCTTACGCCTCTCGATGCCCGCAACGTTCTCCAATCGGAAATATTGGTCGCTATGTACTCGTCGCCTCCTTGAAACAGCAAATATATATCCGTCGCTTCTTCGCCCGAAAAATTTCCTACCGCGCCGACTACAATTTCGTCGGCTTTCCCCTGATACGTTTTAAGCCACTTCATACTTATAACGTATCTTTCTCCTCTTTTTTCGACGGTTCCGTTTTCAATTACCGTTCCCCTTAACGTTACCGAATAACGCAAGGAATTTTGCGAGCCGCTCCCGCCGCCTTCATACTCGTACTTTGTTCCTGTTTCCTGCTCCGGCGAGCAGGCAAGAAACAACGCCGTAACCAATACGGCAACACCAAACAAACCAAACAAACGCTTAAACATAATGCGTCCCCTTTCTTTTAAATCAGTTAAACAACCCTTTTTTATTTCCTATCTCCCACAAAACGCTACCTTTAATACTTATTCCCGGATATCGCAAAAAGTAATATTGATTTTCAAGCGCGGTCAAATATTCGGGAGAATTTCCCCCCGCAAGTATGTCGTAAATACCGACTTGCGCGGTAATATCCGTCGAATTTTTTATATGATACTGCAAAATAAAGGAAAAAAACGACAATCCCCTTTTATTTTCGTCCAAAGGAACGCGATGAATATTGTATAAGTCGTGAAAATACGCGGACTTATATTGATATTGTGAAATAAACGAAAATCCCGCAAAATCTCCGATTTGCAGCGACGAATTAAGTTTAAGTTTAGATTCTTCAGGTATATAGAGGTCTTTTATACTTTTATCGCTCAAATTTTTCGGTTCCTGAAAAGTCAAGTTGTTTTGCAGTTCTATTTTGTCAAAAATTTTCCAATAAATATTGTTTTCAAATCCAAAAGTCGACGTTTGCGCTATATTCTTCGCTTGGGCTACGGCTCTGTAATAAATTATTCTTATCAAATCTTCGCACTGATTTTGAAAGATAGCCGCGTTTATTTTAAGGTTAATCTCTTCAAATTCCGCAATCGCTCCCGTTTGCCACGAAATTACTTTTTCGGGCAGTAAATTCGTGTTTGGAATAATCCCGTAATATCCGTATTTTTGGCGCAAATTCGGTTGTTTTTGCGCAAAAACAAAATCGGCGAAAACCTTAAAAGGCGTATTCAAAAAATAGTTATTTATATTAAATCGCAGGGACTTATCCAAACCGAAAAGCGTATCGTCGGGAATTTTTTCATACACGAAACCTCGCTCCCAATCGTTTATTTTATCCATATAAGCGCGAATTGTACCCCCCAAAATTACTTCGGGAAACGGATAAAGCGGAACAACTTTCAAATCGCCGCTGAAAGAGCCGTTTAGTCGGTCGACTTCTCTGTCGTTTATCGTAAATCCCGTAATGTCGTTTGAATAGATTATTCTTTCATAACGCGCTGAACTGTTTGAAGATAACGACAAATAACTCCCAAAATCAAATTTGTGAAAATATTTGCCGTCAAGCGCGTCGTTTTTTGTGGAAATTTTTCCTTTGCCGTTATTTGGAAGCAGAGAATACGGAAATGCGATTCTGTCTTCGTAAGTCCAGTTAAACTCGTCAAACGCAAGAAGATAAGCGAAATTTATTTTATTTTCTTTATTATGAAATTTTTGATTTACGCTAAAAAAATATTCGCTGTTTTCATCGAAAGCGGTTCTGTTTCTGTATCGAAAACGAGTTCCCGCAGGCGAAGGAATGTGATATTTTGAATTGAACATTGAAAAATCGCCGTTAATGTCAAATTTTTTCTGCGTATTTTTTATGTTTCCCGAAAACGTAAACGCCTTAAATTCGTTATTGTCCATAGCGCGTATAGTGTCGTCTTTTTCGTGGTCTTCGCCGTAAAAAGTCGAGTTATAATCCATATATTTGAAGTCGTT
Organism: Chitinivibrionia bacterium; assembly: GCA_009787445.1. Taxonomy (GTDB): domain Bacteria; phylum Fibrobacterota; class Chitinivibrionia; order Chitinivibrionales; family Chitinivibrionaceae; genus WRFX01. The sequence goes on from WRFX01000030.1 coordinate 3,903, forward strand.
ATCCGCTTTTCGATAATCCGCCGAAAGCGACACTTTGGTTTTTGTACCAAGCGGAATAAAATTGAGATTTGCAAACGAGTGAAGTTCGCCGAAACTGCCGAAAAGTTGAAAAATCTGCGCCGAAAAGTCGTCGCCGCCGCTATAATTTTCGGTTATAATATTTATCGCTCCGCCGAATAAATTTCCGCCGAGTTCAGCAGGAACAAAATTGCGATAAATGTCTATTTTTGAGACGTTTAAGCCGTTATATCGCGACAAATCGACCATACCGCCGCCCGCGTTTGCGACCGAATTGCCGTTTACGAACACGCCGATTCTGTCGCCCGAAATTCCTCTTATCGAAAATTTTTCAAAATTTCCTACCGCGCCGCTTCTGCTTTTTTGTATTCCGCTTTCAAAACCAAGCGATTCAATTAAACCGCGAGTTTTGAAATCGCTGTTTTCGACGGTTTGCTTTATATGTTCGTCCTGCGGCAAAACGGCGTCCTTTTCAATGACGAGCGTCGTGTCCGCAAAAAACTGCGCGAAAATTGCTGTGCAAAAAAACATTATCGGCAAAAATACCGAATAAACGTTCAAATTTCACTCCGAAATAAAAGTCCGATAATTCTGTCATCAGCAAAATTACCATAGAAATTTTTCGCGTTGGTTTTCCGACTAAAAGCCCTTGTCTTTCGCCTTCCCAAAAAAATTTTCGGTGGCGGTAGTTAAAGACGAGGTTTTTTATGCTTATCACGGCAACTGTGATTGTTTATGATTTTCACATAATTCCCCGATGCGCGAAATTTAATTGCAACAAATATAATATTTGCGCAAACGTTTACGCAAAACAAAAATGAAAATTTTTGAAAAAATCGTTTTTTATTTGGCAAATATTATTTTTGTAGAAAACTAAAAAAGGAATAACTATAAAGGAGTTAAACCGCGATAAACAATGATTTTTTTACGCTTTCGTATAGTTCTTTTTCTACTCTTTTATCGACAACCGACAATTAAAAAAATTGTTTTTTAGTTATTTTACGCTCAAATTATTTTGCGCAGATAGTATATTTGTGGTAAAAGAAAAGGGAAAATATGGTAAATAAAATAACATCTTTGTATTTGGACACGTCAATTTTTGGCGGCTACTACGATGAAATATTTAAGCAAGATACTCGACTGCTTTTTGATAAAATAAAAACGGGAAACTATATTGTTTTTGTTTCCGATTTGGTAGAAAGAGAATTAGAAAAAGCCCCCGAAAATGTAAGAAATCTTTTGGAAGATATAAAATATCAATCCATAAAAGTATCGCAAGAATGTAGAGATTTAGCGGATGAATATATAAAAGAAAAAGTTGTTGGAGAAACGAGCAGAGACGACTGCAACCACATCGCAACAGCAACTATTTTTAACGTTGATTATTTAGTAAGTTGGAATTTTAAACATATTGTAAACGTAGAAAAAATGAAAGGTTATAATTCTGTGAACACAAAGAACGGGTATAAACATTTAGAAATTCATTCACCAAAAGATATGGGGGTTTACGATGACTGACGATGATACTTTTCGTTGGGATTGCATAAAAGGAACGCGGGCAATTAAAGATGAAATAAGCGCTGAATTAAACTCTATGACGGATAGCGAAACAGAAGAATATTTAAATAATGCACATATTAGGTTTACCAAATACATCACCGCCCGACGCGCCGCGAAAGGAATAGTATTATGAAAAAACTATAAAATGTGCATAAATTGTTTTCCGAATAATACTGCGCAAATTGGTCTTGTCGCTCGACGTCGCGCAATTCCATATTTATCCCCTTTCTTTTTTTACTTTATTTTGAATAATCGAAAATACATTTTGCCGTAGCGAAAAACAAAAAAGTTAAATAATTCTTCAACATTCTACTGCGTCATAATGTTTCTTATTAACTTTTGCGCTTTTGTAGAACGACGCAGTTTTATTAACGCTCCGTCTTTGAGTTGGCGAACTCTTTCGCGAGTAATATCCATTTGCTGACCTATCTCTTCGAGCGTATAGTGCGTTTCTTCGCCGATTCCGTAATATTTGCGGACAACCAAATATTCGCGTTCGGTTAAAAAATCGCGCATAATTCTGCACATTTCCGACGAAACGGAGTTTTCCAACGCTTTCGCGTCCGTATCTTCTATGGTTTTATTGGCTATGGTATCGAGCAATACGCCGCCGTCGTCGTCTCTTAACGGCGCGTCGAGCGAGCGGTGTCTTCCGCTGATTTTTAGCGAATTTATAACGTCGGCTTCGGTCATTCCCATCGCTTCGGCAATTTCGGCGTTTGTAGGGTTTCGCGAATATTTTTGCATAAGTTGCTCGCGAGTTTTACTCAAATCGTAAATCGTCGCGACTCTGTTCAACGGAACTTTAACTATGCGCGAATGGTCGGCAAGTCCCTGCAAAATCGCCTGACGTATCCACCAGACGGCGTAAGAAATAAACTTGAATCCTTTTGTTTCGTCAAAACGACGCGCCGCGCGAATAAGTCCCAAATTTCCTTCGTTTATCAAATCGCTCAAAGTCAGTCCCTGATTTTGATAACCGATAGCCACTCCCACGACAAATCGCAAATTCGCCTTAATCAGTTGCTCTTCGGCGCGAGTGTCGCCCGCCCGTATTTTTTTTGCGGTTTCTTTTTCCTGGTCGGGCGTTAAAGGATTATATTTCGTAATATCTTTAAGGTATAGTTTTAAACTTTCTTCCTCGGTAGATATGCTGTATTTTTCAGAACTGGGCATATTGTGTACTCCTCTTTTCTTAAATTTTAGGACAAAATACTATTTTGCGCAAGTATTTTGCGTAATTTTTTTGTAAAATCGTAAAATTTTATTAAAAATTCTTGACAAATCGGTTAATAAATTAAATTTTAAGCGATTAAATTATCTCCAATTCGGAACAAGTTCTTTAATTTGAGCGCTCGCCGTTCGTTCGTCGTTGTTGTCTATGGTAATAACGCTTTCGCCCGCCGGCGCTTTCCCGATAGGCACGCCCAAAACGCCCGCCGCTATAAAAGCGGATTTGTCGTCTTGCGTAACTACATTAAAATCATAATATCTTGAAACAGGATTCTGTTCAAGTCCGATATCCGCCCATCCGCCTGTCGCAGGCGCGCCGGATTGCCCGTGAGTCGTTTTTTCGCAGTCGACATACTCGCTTTTTTCCGCTTTATATACCGCCTGCAAATTTGATATTGTTGATAAAATAGACGGACCCTCGCCCGCTTTCGCCTTATTCGTCGCCGCCATCATTTTCGGAATGGCGACCGCCGCCAATACGCCTATTATAACGATAACAACCATTAGTTCAACTAACGTAAAACCTTTTTGGTTCATTTTTCCTCCTATCCCGTTCCCGTATATATTATGCAACAAATTTTTCGTTTTGTCAAGTGGTTTCGAGGATAAAAAGTAAAAATGACAGATTTTTTTATTGATTTACAGTATGAAGCGTCGCGTTTTTCATATCGGCTCGTTCTTGTCGCCGTTTTACTAAATGCTCATACAGCGCGTCTACCGTAGGAAATTCCGCGTCCATTTTGTCTTTGATTTTCCGCGACATTTCTACGCAACTAAAATTATCCCAGTCCAAATTGTCCCAATTCATAATACCCCCATATCTTTTGGCGAACGAATTTCTAAACTTCTATAACCATTTTTAATATTAACGGAATTGTAATTTTTTATTCGCTTTACGTTGACGATATGTTTAAAGTTCCAACTTACTAAAAAATCAATTCCGTTAATTGTCGCTGTTGCAATATGCGTACAATCGTCGCTACTTGCTTCGCCGACAACTTTTTCTTTTATATATTCTCCCGCTAACGTTCTGCATTCGGGAGTTATTTCTATCAATTTGTAATCCAATTCGTCCAAAATCTTTTTTACTCTTTCAGGAGCATTTTCTAATTCGTCTTCAACCAAATCGGAAATAAAAACAATATATTCGCCTTCTTTTATTTTTTGAAAAAGCAAGCGAGTATCCCGTTCAAATTCTTTGTCAAAATATCCGCCTATAACAGACGTGTCCAAATACAAGGACATTGCTTTATTTATCATATTTTTTTCCCTCTTGTTGTAAATATACTATATTTCCATATCTAAAATCATTCCAAAACTCGCGCAAATAGTATTTTATCTGATAAATTATGATAAAAAAGGAGAAAAAATGATAATAGCCAATCCGATATACGACGTAACATTCAAACGTTTACTTGAAAACGACCGCGCCGCGAAGTTTTTTATCGGCACGATTTTGGATTGCGAAGTAATTTCTCTTGAACCGACCGTTCAGGAACGCACTATGCACAATAGAGAAACGCGAGAAATATCGCTTTTTCGAATGGATTTCGCCGCGACGATAGAAACAAAAGAAGAAGGCAAAAAGCGCGTAATAATAGAAATGCAAAAAGCGTTGCATTTTGGCGATATTTATCGTTTTAAGAATTATTTGGGCGAAGAATACAAGCGGTCAAAATATCCTATAATATCGATATATATATTGGGTTTTAATTTGTCGGTCGATTCGCCCGCGTTTGCCGCTATTCCCGATTGTCGGGATTTAACTACAAACAAAAAATTGGAAGTGAATGATAGTTTTGTGGAATATTTGACTCACAGAGCGTATTTCGTTCAGACGTTAAGAATAAAGCCGAGTTTTAATACGAAGTTGGAGAAATTGTTGTCGATTTTCGAGCAGGCGAATTTCGTAGGGGATAATAAAACGACGAAAGATTTTGCTTTGAAAGAGGACAAAGAATTAGAAGACGTGTTGAAAGTGTTGCATTACGTCGCGGCGGACAAAGAAGCGCGGGATGAGTTGGACAAGGAAGAATATTATCAGGAAGCGATGGAAGGAATGTTTGGCGAAAAGGACAGAAAACTTGCGGAAAAAGACAAAAAACTCTTTGAAAAGGACAAAGAACTTGCAGAAAAAAACAAAGAAATAGAAAACTTGAAAAAGCAAATAGAAAAAATGAAAAAATAATTTTTTTGCGCAAAGGTTTTAATATGAAAAAAGAAACAAAACAAAGAAAACAGCGTAACAAATGGACGCAATGGTTTGTAAAAATAGTTGAATTTATTCTTCGCGACTACAAAACGGAAATAATTTTCGAGTATCAATTATACAAAGAACCGATGAGAATCGATATTGTAGTTATAAAACTTTTGGAAGACGTTGTTATTAAAAACGCGGTAATGAAATTTTTCAGAAAACATAATATTTTGGAGTTCAAAGGACCGACGGATATTTTAAATATAGAAGCGTTTGACAGAGTTTTGAGTTATTTTTACGCATATTTGTCAAAAAATTCTGTAAAATTTGACGATGCAACTATAACGTTTGTTACGGTAAAGAGACCTGAAAAATTGTTTGAGATATTAAAAAATGAAAGAAAATATAAAATAGTATCGGCAAAGCATAGTGGAATTTATTATATTAAGTCGTCGGGTAAAATTCCCGCAATGCAGTTGGCGGTTAATTCCGAACTTGCGCAAAGCGATTGGCTTATTAGTTCTATACGGGACAACTGGACTATTCCGGAGGGAATAGAAATAGTAAAAAAATTTGAGGATACTCGCGATAACGATTTGTTAAGAGAAGTAATGTTTTCGCTGTGGACGGCGAATATAGATATAATGAAGGAGGTAGACGAGATGACGATAGAAGAGAGAAAAGCGATGAAATTTTTGGACGATTGGGCGATTAAAACAGGTAGAGCCAAAGAATGGAGACAAGAAGGAAGACAAGAAGAAAGGCAGGAAATATTTGCTTTTCTAGAAAGCGGACACACCCTCGAAGAAGCCAAAAAGAAATTTGCATTCGCGCAATGAAAAAATAACCCCCAAAAAAAGAGAGCCGAAGAAACCTCTCCGACTCTCTTTTTTCAAAAATTCAAAGCAAAAACCTGAACGCTTACTTCCAATTCGGAACTAATTTCTTGATATTATCAGTTCCTACTCTTTCATCTTTTTCATTGATAGTAAGATTGTCTGTACCTGCAACCGCATCGCCAAGTCCAGCGCTCAACGCAGCAGTAGCAAGAAATTCATTCTTATACTCACTCACTGCATAATCGCCATCAGGTTTGTAGGTTGCTCCACCCGTAACGGAAAACGTAAAATACCTTGAAAAAGGATTTTGGTCAAAACCAAGCCCTTTCCACGCTCCTTCTGCGGGACCTTTTTCCGCTGCATCTGCAGAGATGTACGTGTCGTTTTCTGCCTTGTACGCCGCTTCCATACTTGCTATGGAACGTAACAACTGCGGACCCTCGCCCGCTTTCGCCTTATTCGTCGCCGCCATCATTTTAGGGATGGCAACCGCCGCCAAAACACCGATGATTACAATAACAACCATCAGTTCAACCAGTGTGAAACCGTTTTTCTTGCTCATAACATACTCCTTTGTTAAATGTTGAACAAGTTACTCTACTATTAGAATTCTGCTGCTTGCAGTTATTTCCTCCTTTAAATTAACAAAAAATTTAAAAACGCGGTTCTTTTTATAAAAATTCGCCGCATTGTTCCCTTTCATATATATTATGCAACATTTTTTTTAAAATGTCAATAGTAAAAGTGAAAAAAGTGAAAATTTTTTGGGGAGATTGAAAAACACTGAAATTTGTATGCGGCAATATAGTATTTTAATTATAAATTGAAAGAGAAACGAGAGGGAAAAATGATAAATAAAAAATCATCCTTATATTTGGACACGTCTGTAATCGGCGGATACTACGACGATATATTTATGCAGGATACCCGCTTGCTTTTTGAAAAAATAAAATCGGGAAAATATAATGTTTTTATCTCTGAACTAACGAAAAACGAACTGAAAAAGGCGCCCGAAAACGTAAAAAATCTTTTGGAAGACATAAAATATCAGTTAGTAGAGGTATCGCAGGAATGTAAGGATTTAGCGGGTGAATACATAAAAGAAAAAGTAGTCGGCGCAACAAGTACGGACGATTGCGTTCATATAGCGACGGCAACAATTAACGGCGTTGATTTTTTAGTAAGTTGGAATTTTAAACACATTGTTAATGTAGAGCGAATTAAAGGTTATAATTCCATTAACATAAAAAACGGATACAAACAATTAGAAATTCGTTCGCCAAAAGATATGGGGGTTTATGATGATGAATAACGACGATACTTTTCGTTGGGATTGTATAAAGGGTACGCGAGCGATTAAAGATGAAATTGACGCGGAATTTCCAACCGTAGACGCGCTCTTTAATTATTTGGTAGCGCAACGACAGGAATGCGCTAAACAAAAAAATACTCAATCAATTAAATTATCTCAATAAAATAAAAACGCGATTTTTAGGTTTCTTTGTTACTAAAATAAAATACCGAATATCAAATAAACGTATAAAAAAGTGATGAAATAATTTTTTTTGATATTTTATAAATTTTCTATTTCTTTCTTGGAAAGTCCTGTAAATTCGGATATTTCTTCTGCGGACATTCCGCGTTGTTTCATTTTTTTTGCGCTTGCTTTGTTTCTATTTTCAAAATCTTTTTTCTCTTGAAGCAGAGTTTCAATAGTTTTTTTGTTTTTTTCAAGTTCTTTGTCTTTTTCGCCGAATGTTTGTTCTACATATCGCTGATAATATAATTCTTCGTCCAATTCTTTGCGCGCGTCCTTATCCACCGCGACGTAATGTAAAATATCCAACAATTCTTTTATTTCAGGATAGTTAGTGTCAACGGGAAAATCTTTTGTAGTTTTGTCCGAAGATACAAAGTTTTCTTGCTCAAATACGGATAAAAGCGTATCCAATTCGGTATTTAAATTCTGTTTTATCTTGCAGGTTTGCACAAAATACGACTTGTGAGTCAAATGTTCGACAAAACTATCGTGAACGTTTAATTTTTCTTTTGTCCGTAAATCTTTACATTCGGGATAAGCGACAAAAGCGGGGGCGTCTACAGATAAATTAAAGCCCAAAATGTAAATTGCTATTATCGGAAGTTTTGAATTTACGTATTCCGCGCCCAAATATTCTCTAAAACGATAAATGTCGCTTAATTGTTTTGCTTTTTGCAATTCTATTATTACTCTTTTTACGCCTTCTTCTTTGGTTTCTATCGTCGCGGAAAAATCTTTTCGGTAAAGCGTAAGTTGCCCCGTTATTTTATCAAATTTGGTACGCTCTTGAATATATGGTTCAAGAGATATTATTTTGCAATCTAAAATTGTGCCTATAAGAAATTTTGCGACGTTATCGTTTTCCAAAAGCCGTTTGAACGTCGCGTCGTATATAGGGTTTGCTATTATCATTTTTTGCTCCTTTTCATTATAAATATAATATTTGCCAAAACATTTAGTTTCTAAAACAAATTAACCAAATAAAATAAAAACGCGATTTTTAGGTTTCTTTGTTACTAAAATAAAATACCGAATATCAAATAAGCGTATAAAAAGGGATGAAATAATTTGCAATTTTTACTTTTTTACTCGCGCAATATATTATTTTACCCCCAAAATCAACTTTTAAGGAGCGTATTTATGAAAAAATTTTCGGCTATCTTACTGGCAACTGCCATCATTGCGGCGCAATCCGTTAGCGCGGCTTCAAACAAACAATCCGTAAACGCGGCGACAAAACCTGCCCCGTCGCGGCAAATGGGCGACGAATGGGTCGAAAGCGGGCAAATGATAAGATATCCCGTAAACAAGTATTTTACCGCAGTCGGTATGGGAAACGATGAAAATTCGGCGCGCAGAAACGCCACCATCGAAATTCGCAGACAAATTTCTACAACCGTGAAATCGGAGCAGATTTCCAAAGAATTTTCTATCACGTCGAATAACGCTTCGACGGATTCTTCGCTTTTTAGCGCGAGAAACAGAATTTCCGTCGTCGGCGACATTACGGGAGTGGAAATTCTTGCGACTTCGGTTCGCGGAGAAAACTATTATGCGTTTGCAATTTTAGAAAAAGAAAAGTTTATTTCTTTTCAAAAAACAAAAATCACGGAATTGCAAAACGAATTGAAAACTATAAACGCTCAAGCGGATAAAGCGATTAGCGACAAAAAGATTGCTTTGGCAATTTCGCTTTTGAACTCGGCGAAAGAGAAAATTTTGGCAATTCAAAGCGAACGACTTTTGCTTTCCGCCGCGACCGCGCTTACGGCAAAAGAAGAAATTCCCGTTTCCCGCGCAGATATTGACGGAAAACTCGCGAATTTGCTCAATTCCATAAAAATCGTAGCGAGCGGCGGCGACAAACAAACGGTTTTTGCGGGAGAAATTTCTACCGAACCGCTTTCGGCAAAAGTTACGGCTGACGGACAAGCGATAGAAAATCTTTCTATTTCGCTTTTCGACGACAAAAACAAAAAGACGGCGACCGCTTTTTCGGACGAAAACGGTTCAGTTTATTTCTTTTTGGACTCAAAAGCGCCGACTTTGCGCGGAACTTATAAATATACGGCGAAAGTCGATTTGGAAGGCGTAAAAAATTCCGCAAGCGCGTCGTTTTCGTATACGGTAAAAATTCGCGATTTGCCCGCGCAAATTTCGATTTCTCTTTCTAACGATTTGAGAAAAGGCGCGGCGGCAATAGAATCTGCGGCAAAAGAAATGCTTTCAAGTCACGGAATATTAAACGACGATTGCGGTTGTTTTAAGGTTTCAGTTGAAATTTCCGACAATCCAAAAGAAAATATTGAAGGACTTTCAAAGCAAAGAACATTTGTGCGCTCAAGCGTTACGGCGCAAATTTCCATATCCGACGACAAAGGCAAACAAATTTATTCGGGAAGCGTTACCAATTTGGGCGCGGCTAACGACAGATTGGGCGCGGTCGCCGACGGAGTAAAAAAGATACAACTCGGCGCAACTATGACAAATATTAACGAAGCGGTAAAAAATTACGAAGAAGCGCAAAGTCAAAAAGCGGCGGCTTTTGTTCAGGGCGAAAAGAAGAAAATCGCGGTTTTCCCGCTTATTCACAGCGGATTTGAAGGACAATGGTATTCGTATTCTAATTTTGAAGCGCTTTCGGCGATGCTTACGACCGCGCTTGTAAATACGAATGCGTTTATCGTTTTGGAACGTCAAATGCTTGAACTTTCGCAAAGCGAACTAAAATATAGCGAAACAAAAACAAACGCGGGCGAAACAAACGAAGACGGCGAACAACTTACCGAAGCGCAAGAAATAAATCAGGCGAAAATTATGGGAGCCGAATGGGCTGTCGTCGGAACATTAACGAGAGCGCAAAACTTAATAGAAGCGGACGTAAGAATTGTCGATATTAAAACGTCGCAAATTGTCGCTTCTGTTTCGGCAAACGGAAAAAATGTTTATGATTTTAGAGACATCGCTCAAAAACTTGTGGCAAAATTGAACCTTCCAGAAGCGCCTAACGCGATAGGAAGTAATTGTTGCAAATAAAAATTAAGGCGTCTTTTAATATTTTTTCGCATTATCTTTTCGGCAAAAGTTATTTTTGCCGAAATTTTTATTCTTTTTTGTAAAAAAGAAATTGTTTTAATGACGAAAAGAGAGAGTTTTTTTAATGATAAAAAAATTATTGTTCAGTTCGACCGCTACGCAAAAGCGAGTGGCTGTTCTTGAAGAAAATAAAGTGGTTGAATATATTGTCGAACAACCCGACGATTGCCGAATTTTGGGAAACATCTATCGCGGCAGAATAGAAAAGATAGTTCCCAGCATTCAATCGGCTTTTATAGACATAGGAATAAGCAAAAATGCGTTTTTGAATGTAAACGACATAGAACTTGACCTTGTCCCGAAATTGCCGACCGAAACAGGCGAGATAGAAAACGTTGACGAGAAAAACGAAAAAATAGACAAAGTCGCCGAAATCGAAAACAAAAACGACAAAAATAAAGGCAAAAATAAGCGTAAAAACGGAAAAAACAAAGGCGACAAAGCCAATATCGACAAAATAGAGAAAGAAATCGAAGGCGAAAAAAGCGAAGTTGAAGGCGAAGTCGCGCAGGAAGAAGTACCTTTTAACGAATTTGCGATAGAAAATCTGCTCGAAGAAGGACAGGAAATTCTTGTTCAGATTTCCAAAGAACCCATTGGCGACAAAAGTCCGAAAGTTACGACGAAAATTTCGCTTGCGGGACGTTTTACCGTTCTCGTTCCCGATAACAACAATATCGGAATTTCCAAAAGGAGTCACGGCAAACGCGAGCGCAAACGTCTCAAAAAAATCCTTCGCGATATGCTTCCCGAAGGAATGGGTTGCATTGTGCGCACAATAGGTTTGGACGTCGACGAGGATTTGATTTACAACGAACTTAAACAACTTGTCGGCGATTGGGATGAAATTCAGCGAAAATCCATAGAAGGCGACGAACCGTGCCTACTCTACAAAGAGCAGGACATAGTAATGTCTTCAATTCGCAATTTATTTACGGAAGACACGGAAGAAGTTATTGTCGACGATAAGCAGGATTATCAGGAAATTTTGTCGTATTTGAATAAAATCGCGCCCGAAATGAAAAATCGCGTTACGCTTTATAAGCAGAGCGCGCCGCTTTTTGACGCTTACGATATAGAACGCGATTTGGATAAATCGCACAGACGTAAAATTTGGCTTAAAAGCGGCGGATATTTGTATTTCGACAAAACCGAAGCGCTACTTGCCATCGACGTAAATTCGGGACGAAACAATTCCGAAAACACGCTTGAAGACACGGTTTTTGCCGTAAATATGGAAGCGGCAAAAGAAATTGCCCGTCAACTTCGACTGCGCGACATCGGCGGAATTATTGTCGTGGACTTTATCGATATGAAAAAAGCGGAAAACAGAACCGCTTTGGAGCAAAAAATGCGCGAACTTCTCAAAAACGATTCCACAAGCGCAACTTGCGGCGATTTGTCGCGTTTTGGACTTATGGAAATGACGAGAAAGCGCGTTAGAGCGGGAATTAACGAACTTATGACGGAAATTTGCCCGTCGTGCAATGGTCTTGGAAGAATATTTTCTACGAAATCCGTCGCTTCCAAAATTGACCGCTGGCTTCACAGAGCGGCTGCGGAAGATGGAAAGTCGTCGAGAATAAAAATTTTGGTTTCAAAATCGCTTTTCGATTACGTAGAAAGAAACGATTTGAAAGAACAATTAGAAAAAAATCACAAAATAAAGTTGGTTTTTGAAATATCTCCGCGTTTGGAACAAGACGAATTTGAAATACATTCGGGCGAGCAAGACGAAAATATTACGGAAAAACATTTGTAGTACTTGCTTTTTTGCGCGGCGAAATAATATTTTTTGCGTGTAATTTTTGAAAATTAAAAGATTTTTGGATATAAGGAGAAACTTAAAAATGGTTTCAGTTGTAAAACAAGGCGGATTTCAATACAAAGTTTGCGAAGGCGAAACGCTTGACATTCCGCTTGTAGAAGGAAAAGTCGGACAAGAGATAACGCTTGGCGGCGTTCTTCTTTTAAGCGACGGCAAAAAAACTACCGTCGGAACGCCCGAAATTGCGGGCGCTGTCGTTAAAGCGGAAATTGTAGAACACGGACGCGCAAAAAAAATTTTGGTAGTCAAAAAACACAGAAGAAAGGACTATCAAAGAAGAAACGGGCATCGTCAGGATTTTACGAAAATTAAAATAACGTCGATTAAAGCGGCGTAAGGAGAATATTTATGGCGCATAAAAAAGGTCAGGGAAGCACAAAAAACGGTCGCGACAGCAACGCGAAACGTTTGGGCGTTAAAGAATACGCGGGCGAATTGATAAGCGCGGGAAGCATTATTATTCGTCAGCGCGGAACAAAAATTCACGCGGGACAAAACGTAGGAATGGGCAGAGACCATACGCTTTTTGCCAAAATAACGGGAAAAGTTGATTTCTTTAAGAAAGCCGACGACAGAAAATACGCGAGAATTATCCCCGCGTAAAACCCGCGTAAGTTAAAAAATTTGTTTATGAAAAACGCAAAAATTAAAGCGCAGAAAATTATTTTTCTTGCGCTTTTTTGTTGTTTTTCGACGGTATTCGCGTTTTTTGAATCTTTTAATTTTTCCGACGAAAACGAACTTTCGTTTGAAGTGTCTTTTTTTAATAATGACGACACTATAATAGCCGCAATCACTATAAATATTCCGCAGGATTATCACCTTTATTCTAACCCGAAAGGTCCGGGAGTCGGCAAAAATTTAAGTATAAATTTTGACGAAACGGATAATATATTATTCGCAAAAAAAAGCGTTCCAAAAAAGTTTCTTCCGCTTGACGAGCCGCCTGACCAGTGGGTTTGGGCTTGGGAAAACGAAGCGATTGTTTTTCTTGCTTTTTTGCGAGAAAATTTTTCGTCCACATTTATAGAAATAAGCGGCGTTTATTGTGATGTTTCGTGCGTACCATTTTTTAAGACACTTGAAATATCGCCAAACGACGCAAAATTTAGCGAAAAACTAATGAAAATTTACGCAAACGCCGAAAATTTTCCGTTATTTTCAGACGAAGAATCGAGCGAATTTTTGGAATTTTCAATTAAAGAAAATAGACGAAATTTTACGCTTTTTTCGGCGTTATTTTTTGCGTTTATTGCGGGAATAATTTTAAACTTTATGCCTTGCGTTTTGCCTGTTTTGGGAATAAAAATTTTGTCGTTTTCGCAAAACGTAAGCAAAAAAACGGCGTTTTTAAGAAGTTTATCTTTTTCGGCGGGAATAATTTTTGTGTTTTTGATTTTGGCAATAGTCGCCGTTCAAACAAAAATTTGGTGGGGGCAGCAGTTTCAAAATCCTATTTTCATAACTGCGCTATCCATATTTATGATAATCGGCGCACTTTTTCTTTTTGACATATTTACGCTTTCGCCAAGCCAAAAAATTGCAAATTTAGAAAGAAAACAGGACAAAAGCGCGCTTTTGGGAAATTTTATTCGCGGAATTTGCGCGACAATTTTGGCGACTCCGTGTTCGGGACCTTTTTTGGGAGCGATTTTCACTTGGGCTTTGATAGACAATTCCGCAAACGCGGTTTTTGCGGTTTTTTCTGCGGTAGGCATCGGAATGAGCGCACCGTATATTTTGTTAAGTATTTTTGGCGGCGTAAAAATTTCGCAAAAAATTGGAAAATATTCCATAATTATAAAACGAATTTTAGGCGTAATTTTGCTTTTATTTGCGGTTTTTTTGCTTTTTTCGGCGCATTTGGACAATTTTTTTCAAAAAGACAAAAAAAATCTTGTTTGGACGGAATTTTCTCCCGAATTATTTGAAAAAGCGCAAAAAAACGGACAAAGCGTAATAATAGAATTTACGGCGAAATGGTGCTTAAATTGTAAATATAACAAAATTACGGTTTATGAAACCAAAGAAATTAAACGAATTTTGCGCGAAAAAAACATTTTGGCTTTAAGCGCAGACCTGACAAACGAAAATATTCCCGCGCAAGAGTTGCAAAAAAAATTAAATTCAAAAAGTATTCCGTTTATGGCTGTTTTTGACGGAAACGATTTTACAAATCCCGTCATTTTTTACGACGTCGTAAGCAAAAAATCAGTGATGTCCGCGTTAAAATCGGTTAAATAATAGATAAAATATTGTCTTTTTTTCTAAATTCCGAATAAAAACGAAACGCCGACGGACTTTGTTTCCGTATCAACGGTCGGAGCGATTATTGGCGCGGAAAACATTTTTTCGTTATATTTTTTTGTCGCGACTCTCGCCGAAACAAACGCCGCAAGCCGATTTAACGCAAGCGAACCCAAAACTAACGTAGAAGCCGTTTTGAAATATTGCGCTTTTTGTCGCATATCCGCGTATTCGTCTCTGTTTTCTTCGCTGTCCCAATGCCAAAAATCGCTTTCGTCAATATACATTTTTTCAAATTCGCGATTATTTTGAAAAGCCCAGTTTAAATCTTGCGCGCGCATAAAACTTTTATTGCCCAAATAACTCCAATATACGTCGTCGTATGGACGAGAACTTTGCGTGTGCGCGTAAATTTTTGCGTATCCCAAAGACGATTTGGAACGCTGAACGGAAGTGTAATTCGTATAAAAAAACGCGCTTAAAAGAACAATATCGGCGGACAAAAACGAAATCGCCGTTTTTTTTTCGCGCAAATAAAAATGTCCTATTCCCGGCATAACTAAATTAAGTCCGCTTGCAGTCCAATCCGCTTTTGCGCCCGATTCTTCCTTTGTTTTTCGGATATTTTGCAAATCGAGCGAAACTTCTTCCTGCTTTGTCTTTTGAATATTTTGCAAATCGAGCGAAATTTCCTGCGAAAACGCAAAAACGCAGAAAAATAAAATTAAAATAGATATTTTTTTTTCCGTTAAAAACGCCATACAAAACCTAATTTTGAAGTAATTTCGCCGTTTTTGTCTAAATACATATCGCTTTCTATGGAAATTTTGCTTAAAATTTCGTCGGTTTTCGTGGGCGATTCGCCTTTTTCGTCTCGCAAAAGTTTGCGATTATGAATTATCGTCGAAAGAAAAGCGTCCATTGCCGAAGCAATGTGATTTACGAATATTCCCACAACAAAAGCCGAACCGCGCCGTCCCTGTTTTGCGCTTTCGTCCATAAGCGATATGAAATGCCGCTGATTGCTTGAAATTCCAAATCCTCTTTGTCCGTTAATTATTACATAAGGTGGAAAACCTACGGTATCTATATCGTATTTGTCAAAATTTGGGTCGCTAAATTCTGCGTCTTTCCAGCCCTGCGTAGCGTAATAACTTTTTATGTTGCCGTAAAAATCTTCGCTAAATTGTTTCATATATTCTTTGTAAGCGTAACCGTTCGGGTCAAGAATGTACGTTGTATCATTCGTTTCGGGGTTTACAAGAACTTCGTATTCGTCCGAAAATATTCCGCCGAGACCACCACCGAAAATTAAATTGCCTATCGTAAATCCTTCCATATCGCGAATAATATCGGGAAAATTAGCATATCCTTTGTCGGTAATTTTTTTATAAAAATCTCTCAATTGAGTAGTATCAAAATGCGTTTCGGCAAAAGTTTCGGCTTCTTTGCGAATTTTAGTCGCGTCTTTTCTAAAATAAATCGCGCCCGTTATCATTCCTATTTCTACGGCGGCGTATAATCCCGTTCGCCAATAATTTTTGTTGTACGCCTGTCCAAATCCCGGAAGTAAAAGCGAATACAAAAACGCCTTTTGCGGCGAACGATATTGCGACAAATTGCGATGAAAATCTATTGTGCGCTCTTCCGCGACGCTTGCCGTGTCAAAAATCGAAATTTTTTCTGCGGACGCGGCGGAAACTATAGAAAACGTCGTGTCGCAGATTTCTTTGCCGTCAATTTCGCGACAGTTGCTTATTGTCGTATCTACTATTGTCGCGGCGGGTCTACCTTGTCCT
>WRFX01000031.1 GCA_009787445.1 Chitinivibrionia bacterium
CTTAATAAAAAGATAGTTATAGAAAATATATTGGAAAGCGAAGGTAATATTAGCAATGCTTTTGAAAAAATAAACAGAGTAGATTTGAAAGCGAAAATTGACAACGGTGAAATTGCCGTATTTGAAATACAATTTGGCGACAAAATAGATTTTTTAGGCAAGGCATTGTTTAACGCTTGCAAAGCGGTTGTGGAGCAAGTGTCGCGGGGAAATTTTTACGATATACAAAAAGTATATTCGATAAATATTGCTTATTTTGACTTGGGAGCGAAACAGGAATATATTTTTCACGCGAAATTGACAGAATTTGCGGGAGTTCATTTTGACGAGAGTATTCCTTTTTCGCAGAATTTAAATCCGCCTTTGTCGCCGGACGTTAATATACATCCTGAATATTATCTTATACTTCCTAATAAATTTGACGAGAAAATAAGAAGTAAATTTGACGAATGGGTATACGTATTAAAGAATTCGGCAGTGAAGAGTGAATTTACTGCGAGAGGGATACAAGAGGCGGGCGAGAAGTTGGACGTATTAAAGATGACGCCTGCACAGAAAGCGGCTTATGAACGAGAAAAAGCGGATTTTATGAGTTATAAGAGCGAGTTATATACAGCGGAATTAAAAGGAAGATTGAAAGGCGAAGAAAAAGGCAAAGCCGAAGGCAAAGCCGAAGTAGCCCGAAAAATGAAACAGCGAAAAATGTCGGCAGAAGAAATATCCGAATTAACAGGATTAACTTTGAAAGAAATAGAAATTTTATAAATTTAGTCAAATAATAATTAAAAGGAGAAACTCAATATGAACAAAAGTGAATTGATTTCTGCGGCGGCAGAAAAATCGGGATTGACAAAAAGCGACGTCGCAAAGGCGTTGGATGGAATTATCGACGCAATTAAAACTGCTGTTATAAAAGGCGACGAAGTTCAGTTAATCGGATTCGGGGCGTTCGGCGTTAAACAAAGAGCGGCGAAGAAAGGATTCAATCCGAAAACAAAACAGCCAATTGACATTGCGGCGTCAAAAGCGGTCTATTTCAAAGTCGGTAAAGCGTTCAAAGAAGCCGTTAATAAATAAGATTATGGGAAAAAAAAGCGTTTACATAGAGACCACTATTCCGAGTTTGGTAACGGCGCGACCGAGCAGAGATATTAAAGAACTTTTTCGACAGGAAGAAGCAAAATATTTTTGGGAAAACGAGCGGCATAAATACGACTTGTATATAAGTAAATATGTAATTGAAGAATGCGAAAAAGGGGATCCTGATGCTGCGCATCGGCGGCTTGACTTAATAAAAGACATACCGCATTTGCCGATGACTCCGGAGACAGAAGAACTTGCGGAGGAATATTTTAAGTTTTTAGATATTCCGGAAAAAGCAAAAACAGATTGCTTTCATTTGGCGGTATGTGTTATGAATGAAATTGATTTTTTGATAAGTTGGAATATGACACATTTAGGACGACCAACATATCGAAAAGTAGTCAAATTTAATGACCAACGTAATTTATGGTTGCCTGAATTATTAACGCCTGATGTGTTTATGGAAGTTATGGAAAAAGAAAAAAAGGAGAAACAAAATGGGAAAGTATAAAGAACTGGAAGACACAGTAGCAGAAGTGTATCGTAAACGCGAAGCGATTATGAAAGAGTTTAATTATGATATTAAAGCGTATCATAAATATTTACGTGAAAAAGAACCGGCATTCGAAAAAGCCGGTTTTCGTTGTGCCACCGAAGCAGAACTCGCGAAAATAAAACAAGCGCACAAACGCGAAAGGGAAATAATATAAAAAAAACGCCTGAAATAGAAGTTGCGTTTAGAATGTGGAAATTTAGCGGATGGATATATCAAGCAATTAACGATGGGAAACGTAAATTATGGCTACCTGAATTATTGCCCCCCGATGTGTTTATGGAAGTTATGGAAGAAGAAAGAAAGGAGAAACAAAATGGGAAAATATAAAGAATTGGAAGACACGGTCGAAGAAGTGTATCGTATTCGCGAAGCGATAATGAAAGAGTTTAATTACGATGTGAAGGCGTATCATAAGCATTTACGGGAAGTTGTTGTACCGGAAATGAAAAAAGCCGGGTGTAAGTTTGTAACACTTGAGAAAACCGGCAAAAAACCAATTTACGCGCAATAAATAAAAAACTTGAAAAAAACAAGGCGATAAACTAATTATCGCTTTTTAAGTTATTTTTTTTCTTTTTTCTTCGTTTCTTTTTATATAGGATTCCATTTATCAAAAATTGCTTTTGTATTTTTGTATGGCGATGTTTTACCATAATATTGTTCATATCCTTTTATACAACAGCCAATTATAGTGTTATATTTATTCTTCCAATCTTCTTCGTTATCAAAATATTTTTTATTTATCGCATAACACAACATATCTATCGCATATAGATATCTCTCTGTCAACGCCGTAATATAAAGATCGTCACCCACACTTTTCATGCTTTTCACATTACGGTTAGCAGTTTGCATAGAGAATTCTGATAATTTCAACGATGTATCACTTATATGTTTTTCTATACCTACAACAATTTTGAGTTGTTCTACTCTTCTTGCTTTGAAAACATCTTCTTTGTTTCCAATGGCATTTTGTATTTGTTCCTTTATCGTCATACATGCAATTAAGAACATTCCCAATGAAAATAAAGCTGTTACCATCAAAATAATTGTATCTGCTGAAACTACAGTATTGAAAGTCATTTATTACATATCCTCTTTTTATTGTTTATAGATTCGCGTTACTAGTTACTCTCGGGACTTTACGATTAATTTTACGCAAAATTCTAGCACTGCGGTGGAAACCTATGCCTACATCGTTTTCATTAATAATATTTTCTTTTGCTAAAGAACCGCGAACGTGAATACACTTTGTACTTATATGACAACTATCGATACTATCTGTATCTACAGGACGATTCCGTGCGAGAGAAACCAACTTTACTACTGCTTCACCAACTATTGCTTCTTTCATAATATGGTCACCTTTCTTTTTTCTTTTTTACAATACCATTTCATAAAATAATATATGCCATAATTAAGTAGCATATATTGTTTATTTTTTTTATTTTTTCGTTTTCTTTTCTTTAAACGATGTTTTCCATATACTCATTCGCAACGGTGGTTTTCTAAGATGGTTATTGCCATTCGTCCACATCGTTCCGTTCTGCAAAATTCCAGCATTCTTTGCTTGAATCTGCATATACGACCGCGCTTTTTCCTGCGCAATTTACAGAAAACTTTTCACAATTCCGACAAATAATGCAAACTTCGTATTCCGAATATTTGTCCGCTTCTTCCATATTTTACTCCTTATTTATAATGGTTATATCAACTTTTTCCGATTTTTGTGTAGTTTTTTCTTGTTCGCCCCAATCCTTCGTATCGATTTCATTGTCAATAGGATATTTTTCTCTTTTTTTCTCAACTTCATTTTCACTTAAACTAACCTTACCGTTAAAATCCTTATCTACCGTCGAATATTTTTCTTGTTCTTGTTTTACTTTTTCCTGTAAAATATTAGCGTCGTCGGTATAAAGCGCGATTTCGTGAGTGCATCGGGTGATGGCGACGTAAAAAGAATTACTTGAAACGTTTCCCGCTTTTGTGTCTGCGTGCCAAACGAGACGACTTACCGTCGCTCCTTGCGATTTATATTCGCTCAAACAATAAGCGTGGTCAATATTTCTGTATTCGTTCAAATTGAAACGCACTTTTTCTCCCGACATATCCGCAACAACATCGCCGTTTGCGCTTATCTCTTCAATAATAGCCAGTTGTCCGTTTCGCACATTTACCGTATTATCGTTTTTTAAGAATACTATTTTATCATTCACTCCAAACGGTTTCACGTTCTCCCGAAACGCCGAAAAATTCTCTAACGCAGGATTTATTTTAATTTCTTTTTCTCCAAATTGAACAATTATTTTATTGCCTGACTTGTCGATTTTGGTAATTGTTCCGAGCAATTTTTCGTCTACGCCGCATTCTTTTGCGGTTTGAAAATCTATTTGAATTTTATTTCCGATTTCGTAAGAATCCGCTGCGCTTTTTGACGTTCCGCCCAAAGAATTTGCTTCTAAAACGCTAAATTCAAAATCTCCCGTAACTTTCATTTCAGGAATTTCACTATTCTTTAACTCTTCTCGTATCTTTTGATTTAGCGCCGAACGGTCTTTGTTTGTCGCGGTAATTATCATTGTCTCAAATAATTTTTTCGGATTATTTTTTATTTGCCTTTCGGTATTTACCATATAATCAACGACAACTTTATCGAGCCGCTCGTTCCTGTCCGTTTCTTGCGATATTATATTTTCGTGAACACTTTCATAAACGCTTATTTTATCCGATATTTTTGCTAAATTAAAATTTGTATCTACATATTCGTTTCTTTCGCCGTCGTAAATTCCCAAAGTCAAACTGCCGTCTTCGTTGATTTTACTGACTTTTGCCGAACTTCCCGCTGTCGCTAAAATTTCTCCTTTGCGATTCTTTATGTCTTCGTGAAAGTATAACATTTGCGCTTTTTGATACGTATTTATGTCGCTTAAATTATCTTTTATTTCTCGTCTTCCTTTCATCATATCGAAAGCAAAATCCATTTCTTTCATACTTATCGCCGATACGATTTGCTTTGTTTGGTCGGTTTTTTTGCCGCATAACATCGGGCATAATTACTTTGTCGATATTCGTTTTATCATGCATTTCTTGGAACATTTTTCCCGCTTCTATTGACGCAAATTGTTTTCTGTCTCCGACAAAAACGCATTTTGCGCCCGCTTTTTTTGCGGCTTCAATTACTTTTAAATATTTTACCGAACCCGCCATTCCCGACTCGTCAACGACCCAAACTTCCTTATCTTTTACGGGAGAAGTCAAAGCCGTATTTAATTTTCTGTCGTGTTTTAGAATTTTGGCTTCTATATATTTGGCAAAAATTATATTTATTTTTAGATTTAAATTTGAAAAAGAGGATTTGAAAAATGTCAAAGCAATATATTTATATAGTTCAGGCGATGTTAGAACCTGCAAAATGTAAAATAGGCGTTACAAACGACCTTGAACGTCGATTGAAAGAATATAACAATATGACGGGCAAATCGAAAGACAACATATATCAATATTTATTTACCTGCGAAGTTAGCGATATGAAACAGGTCGAAGACGATATTAAAGACGAATTTAGACGTTTGCGAGAAGAAAAAAGCAGAGAAATATATTTTTATAATTCCGGATTGTTTGAAGATTACGTTAAATTTATAAAAAGCCGAAAAATGTTTATAAAAGAAATATTTATAAAAACCGATATTCAAAAAGAAGTAGTAAAAATAGTAAAACGGGAAAAGCCATCTCTTGGGGAAAGGGGATTAACTAAAGAAAATGTAATGAAAAAAGCAAGAAAAGTAGATAATGATGAGTTTTATACGAGATACGAAGACGTAGAAAAAGAATTGGAGATGTACGATTCTGAAATATGGAAAGAAAAGACAGTATTTTGTAACTGCGACGATGCTGTCGATACCGAAGACAATAGAAAAACGTCGGCTTTTTCGTTGTATTTTATGCAGAATTTCAAAAAACTTGAACTAAAAAAACTTATTTGCACACATTTCGGCAGCGTAGTAGATTTGTTTAATCAAGGTGCAAAAGGTTATATTTTTACAAAAGACGGTTTTAGCGAATTTAAAGATTATCCAAAAGGTTATACGGGAAGTTTTGATGACCCGCTTTCGTTAAAAATACTAAACGAAGAAGCGGATATAGTATGCACAAATCCTCCGTTTTCACGAATGATGGATTATTGGAAAATTATAATAAAAAGCGGTAAGGAATTTTTAATAATATCTAATATAGCAAATGTTGTTACATCTGCATATATTACATATTTCAAAGAAAATAAAATTTGGGCGGGATATAATGAAATAGATTGGTTTCTAACGCCTAAAATGGAACTTACAAGAGCGGCTGGTTACTGGTATACGAATTTTCCAATAAAAGATAGACCAAAATACAAGCAATTAAAAATAATTCCATTAGAAGATATACCCGAAAAACATAAAAAATACGATGATTCGAAAACATTGTTAGTAGATAATTGTTATATACCAAATGATTATGAAAAAATTTTTGCAGTATCTACTCGTCCAATATTAAACGGCTTATTAGAAAAAGGATATAAAATTATTCAAGATAAACAATATATTCCTTACATAAATAATAAAGCCCGATTTGCAAGGATTTTAGTTCAGAAAATATAAGCCCCAACTCTTCGGCAAATTTTCCGTGCCATTCTCCCTTACTTTCAAAATAGTAATTCCCGCGAGTGTAATAACTCGTCGCGGCTTCGGGAGTAAGAGGTTTAGAAACGGTTAGCATTTACATCTCGTCAAACGGGTCTTTTTTAACGGAAATGTTGGCAATTTCATCAGGAATATCGTTTTCAATTTTTTCCGCGTCGTAAAACGCTTCGTCAAACGCCATAATATTTTGTAATCGTTCCTCTATATCCATATTTTTTTCAACTTCGGAAAAATTGTTTTTTACTTGCATTTGTTGTACTTCTTGCGTTTTTTCCTGTTTTTGTTGCTCTTCTTTTTCTTCGTCCTCGTCTTTTTTTTCCGATTTCAAAATATCAAAAGGAATAAACGCTTTTGCCACAGTTTCGTATTTCGCAAAGCCAAATTTGTCTTTGGTCACGGGAATATCTACCATTTTTATCACAAAGGTAAGCGTCGGTAAATCCATAATTTCTTTCGGCAAAATTAGCGCGTTTTCTTGTATTTTTTCCGATTGCGAAAAACTATCTTTCGCGTCGTGCCAACTCATAGAACGACTCTCGTCTGTCCGTTTTATCTCTACCGAACCTACGCTTTTTGATAAAGTTTGCGCCGTTTCTTCGTCCGAAACGGAGAAAAAAGACAAATTTCCGCAGTTGTTTATTATTATCGACGAACCTTCGTTTCCGTATATCTTTTTTATCTGCGCGACGTCTTGAATTAGAAGCCAACCCGCGCCGTTTTTGCTTCGACCTTGCGTGAGTAATGTCAATATTCCGTCCATCTTTGGCAGTTGTCCAAACTCGTCCAAAATAAAAAACGTTTTCGGCGCGGTATAGTCCGGCAAAGAACACAAAGCCGTCGTCGCAAACTGCACAAACATCCCCAAAAACGATTTTACAGCCGACTGAACCGCGACTTGATTTGACAAAAATATCGTCTTATAATTCTTATATTTTCCCGCGCCGTTTATCCACTCTTTTACAGAAAACATCTCGCTTTCTTTGTAATATTTATAGTATTCTTCGACGATAACTTTCCCCGTTATATCCTTTTGATATTTCTTAAAAAAGCAGTCCTCTTCTTTGCGCAAATACCCCGAAAATTCGTCCGCTAACATCTCTTGCGGCGCGTCGTTTTTGCTAATTTCAAACCTGTCTAAACCTGTCGTCGAAAGATATTGTAACGCTTGAACACTCGTCGCCAATACCGCTTGAACAGACGCCGCCATTTTGCCTTCCGCAAGCGCTTTTGACCCCGATTCACAGCCCGGCGTCTCGTCGAATGCCGCCTTTAATTTGTCGTTTGGAGTGTTTATATACCCCCAAAAACAATCGTAGTTTGTTTCCCGTTTGTATTTGCAAAGCGTAAGAATTGCCGACAATAAATTCTTTGCGCTTTCGGGCCAAAACGGGTCGTTTCCTTCCGTCGAAACAAGCGCGTTGCAAAACGATTGAATGTCTATTATCGTTTCCAATTCCTTAAAAAGCGACCATTTTACCATCCGTTTATCGACAGGATTAAAAATCAGACACGTTTTTTCATCGTAAAAATTGGAAATCATATCGCCTTTTAAATCGTGAATTATTTGACGAAATTTCTGCTCGCGAAGTTGCTCGATTATCCGATAAATCATCTGCGATTTTCCGCTTCCCGGTCTGCCAATAGTCAAATTATTTCGCGTCGCTATCGATTCGGGAAGCAATACGTTGTCGGTCAATTTGAACATATATCCTTTGAACAAAATCGGATTTTTTTTAATAAAGTCCTTCACTTCTTCCGGCTCTATCATTCCCACGCCGCGAAGTATTTTGTCTTTCATATCTTTCTTATTTCTCACGTGCGCTATAATCATCCAGACGGGAATTATTACGTAAATTAAACACGACAAAATAAACGAATTTAGCAAAAATCTGTTGCACGTTTTTGCAAATTTTTCGTAATATCCCCCCGCAGAAAAATCGCGAAGTGATACGTTTCCCGTAAACCCACCGCACTCTAAATTTACCTTTGAATCAAACGTCTGAAACGCGAGAGTTTGAAGGTATGCTTTATATATGCAAAGCCCTGTTTCTCCACCGATTCCTTTCGGTTTGAACGCAAAAACAAACACGCTAAATCCGATTATTTGAACTATCAAAAGCGTGGTAAATTGACGACGCAACATTGCCAAAAACATCTGCCCGTCGTTCCATAATTTGTCGAATCCCAATGAACTCGATTTAAACATTTTCACTCCTTTTTAAATGTTTTGTCATCGCGTATTTGTCGATAATTTTTTCTATTTCATCGTTAGAATATTGCGACGACGAATTGTAATAATTCTTATATTCGCTTACGATTTTATTTACTTCTTTTACCGCTTCGTCCGTATCGAGTTTTTTTAATAAAAGGCTGTCGTTTTTAATGATATGGTGCAAAAGTATCGGTATGAATCGAAATTTCCCCGCATTTATGCGGGCGTTTAAGCAAATTTGCTTAAACGATAAATTAGAAAAAATCCGCAGGACATTGCGGATTTTAACCTCATCTTTTGCGGACAAATATTATTTTAGCGCTTTCTATTAAAGAAAAATGGTTATTGAAAAAATTAACAAAAAGGAGTTTTTATGTTAGGTTTAATTCGTAGTTTTTACGAAAAGTTAATTACTGTTAGCATTTTGTTGGTATTGCTGTTATTTATAATTAGCGGCGTTTCTTT
The DNA here is from genome assembly GCA_009787445.1 of Chitinivibrionia bacterium. Taxonomy (GTDB): domain Bacteria; phylum Fibrobacterota; class Chitinivibrionia; order Chitinivibrionales; family Chitinivibrionaceae; genus WRFX01. The sequence continues at coordinate 8,996 of WRFX01000031.1, forward strand.
TGGCGGTATGTCAGGCACGGGACCTGTTGTAGGGTTTATCGTCGGACTAATTGTCGGACTGATATTTATTGTTATGACTTTTGGAGTTTTAGCGGTGATTTTGGATGTGGCAAAAGATGTTAAACGTATAAGAGAAATTTTAGAAAACAAGGGTAATTCATCTGCTTCTTAAAATTGATTCTTATTTGAAAAACAAAAAGCGGACAATATAATTATTGTCCGCTTTTTTATTGGAAAATTTTTAGTCGTCTTCTATTTTATCGTTGTCATATCCGATTTCCAAGTCGTCCGTAAAAAATTCTTTGTCGGTAATAATCGTGCATTCCCCAACATTCATATCGACAATTCCGTCATCGCAATTACAACCGACAACGCAACCAATAGCGTTAAATTCTTCCGTTGCTTTTATTGTTCCGTAAACTTCGCAATACTCAATTCTTCCTCCTTGATTGCAACCGCAAATTCCCCCAACGCCATCCGCTCCGGTTATATTACAATTCGTTAACCGAACGCCTTGAATATTTGCGTTTTCATCGCAACTACCAAAGAGTCCGACTGTTTGCCATTTTGGACAATTTATCGTTAAGTTCTCAATAAACATTCCGTTTCCATCAAAAGAACCATTGAAAGGTGTTAGCAGGTTTCCTATCGGCAAAAATTCTATTCCTTTCATATTCAAATCCGCTTTTAATATGAAATGGTCTTCAAATAGTTCCGGACTCTTTGATAACAATATCAAATCGTCAACGCGTTCAATCGCCCACTTTCCTTTTCCAATTCCTTCTTGCAAAATTTCCATATTTTCCCCCTTTTCTGTTGTGGAAAAAATTATTTTCCTTGATATATTAAAAACACCATCAAATTCTATTGCTAAATATAATAAAAAAATTACCGTAAATGCAATTTTTTTATTAGAAAACATAAAAAGGAGTAAGTTTTGGCAGAAAACAGTATCGCTAGTAGATTAAAAACATTCAGGTTAAGTAAAAAATTAACGCAGAAAGATATGGCATCTGTTTTAGGTTGTACTATACCAACATATAATAGGTACGAAAAAGGAGTAGCGGTTATTGGGACAAAAGATCTTGAACTCTTATATTATATGGGTTGCAATTTAAGTTGGTTAATTACAGGTAAAGAAAATATGGTTATAAATGAAGATAAGTCCGAAAGCAATTTAATTAAAACAATAACCGAGCAATCAGAAGCAGCTAAGACAACGGCAGAAGCGTTATTAAATTTTTCTGAGAACGCTAAGACAACGGCAGAAGCGTTATTAAATTTTTCTGAGAACGCTAAGACAACGGCAGACGTTATAAAAGAGCAAACTATAACGATAAAAATGTTGTCAGAAAAAGATTCAAAACGAGTAAATATTGGCGATGGTAATATTTCAACTAACATTGCATAATAATTTTGTTAAATAGCGCGAGCAAATATTATTTTTGCATTGTTTTTATTGAAGGAGATTGTTATGAACAATATAGAATTATTGAATACAGATTGGTTAAATCTTAAATTAGGAGAAATGATAGCAAAAGAAGACAAATATTTGCTATTGATTACGCCATACATAAATTTGAAAGAAGAGACTAAAAAATCTCTAAAAACATCAAAAGCAAAAATATGTATTATCATTCAAGAAATCTATGATAAAAATGAGGAAAGAAAAAAGAAAAAGTTAGAAGATTTTCAAAAACTAAAAGAATATTTGTCTAACGTTAATTTTATAGAAACACCCGATTTGCACGCAAAAATATATTTATCTTCAAATAAAATAATAGTTACGTCTATGAATCTTCAAAATTACTCTCAAAACAAAAATTTTGAGTTAGGATTCGTATTCGATAATGAAGAAGATGATGAAATATGTAAGAAAATTATTGAAGAAATTAAACTTTTTTTAAGAAAAAATGAAAAAGACGAAACCATCCCTGATAAACTGTATTATAAACATTGCGCAAACAAAAAGTGTAATGAATTGATAGAAAAAAAATACAAGTATTGCAAAAAATGCAATGATGATTATAAAAATAGTCAAGGAGGAAATTAATATGGCAAGACCTTTTAAAGAAGAGTCGGCAAAGGCGACGGAAACAATTACAATTAGATTAAACAATACCGATGCAAACGCTTTGAGTCGATATGCCGGTAGTTTGGAAAAACCTATTGCGTCTGTTGTAACTAAAATATTAGAAAATGAAGGTTGTTTCGATTACGATATAAGCGACGATGTTTATTTAAGTTTACAAAAATCGCCGGAAATAAATTACGTTGTTAGCCAACGCATTCCGTTAAATGAAAGAAACGTTATAAGGTGTCGAATTACAAAAAAACAAAAAAGAGCATTGACTTATTTTGCAATAACAAAACATAAAACGTCTCCGTTAATTTTGATAAGAGATATAATAAAAACATTTTTATTGTCTCGTCAAGAAAAAGAAAAAACGGAAAATAGCGAAGATATAATAGTGAAGGATTTATGGACAAAAATTTCTGAAGAAACGAAAAAAGAATTGGTAGAAGATTATTTAAAAAACAAAAAATAATTTACTTATTCTCTTCGTTTTTTACCATTTCGGCGACTTTCCATTTTGTAGGATTTTTAATTCCGTCGCTATCAATAGTAGCGTAAAAAGAATTTTCTGCGTAAACTTTTTCTAAATACGTCTTTTTCACATCGTCGGGAAGAGAATCAAATATTTTTTCCAATTCTTTGTATTTTGCTTCTTCTTGTTCTTTTTTTGCTTTCTTTTCCTGTTTTTCTTGCTCTCTTCTTTCCTGTTCCGCTTTTTCGTAAACAATCTCTTTCTCTCTTTTCTCGCGTTCTTTTCGTTTTAACTCATAATATTTGTATCTATCATTTATTAGTGAAGAATAAAGAAAATTAGAAAAATCATTCACTGTTCCTTTTTCATTCATAGTTTTTGCTTTAATGTAATAAAATTCAATATAATCAAAATCGTATTTTTCTTTAATTTCATCGGCGCTAAAAATATCTTTAAGATATTTGTCTAATTTGTCTAATTGTTCTTCGGTAAATTTCGGACGGTCTAAAACGATATTTTCTTTATTTACAGGTTCGGAAATTTTTTGCTCGGAAGCGTATTTTTGCTCTACAATATTTTCAGTATCTCCCAAAACTAATTTCAAAAATTTTTCTTCCTGCGGCGTAGATATAACGCTCTTATTTTCCAATTCCGGAAATAAAGGCAGTTGTCTTCCTTCCTGTATAAAATTAAGGTCTTCTTTTATGTTGTAAAAACGAATTTGATATACGGATTTCCCCTTTCTTATTTCTTCAAATTCAAACAAAATTCCCGCTTTTTCTTTTATTTCTTTTTGTATTGGCAATAATACTCTTTTTCGAAAATCGTCGTATTTTTTGTATTCTTTGTTTCTATCGAGTCCGAGCATAAAAAACAATTCATATATTGTAATTGTATGCCCGTTTTTAATAACACTGTCCATATTTTTGACTCGAAGCAATTCTTCATAGAGCCGCATAGAATAAGTGGAACGAAACTTAAACATACTCGCAAGACGAATTTTGGTAAAACCATCCTTAAACATATCTATCAAGATAGGAACTATCATTCTGCTAAATTGAACATCCACCGTTTTGCTTCCGTATTCATAATGCGCATAATCCATTATGCTTATGATGGTAATAGATCCGGGTTCTCTTATTTTCAATACTTGTTGTTTGACAAGATTTACCAGTTTATCTTCTATATATTTTGCATTATTGCTGTTTTCGCTTATTTTCATTTCGTTAAAATCATCAAAAAACGCTTCTATATTTATTTTATATGTAGTTTTTGTAATTCTGTCGATTTCTTTTTCTCGTTCCTCCACATATACGCTTTCAACATTACTGTTATTTATGTTAAATTCGAGCAAAGCCAACGCCGCATTTAATACTTTATTCTGAAACAGCGACATTTCCTGCCCTGCTTGAATTATTTTGTTAGGTTTGATAGCAATGGTTCTTGATTTTGCTTTTTTTATCATAAAAAACCGCCTTTCGCATAATTTTTATATGAAAATAATATTTTACCGACAAAGAAAGCAATACATCTGCGACTTTTTTTTATAAATGTCGCAGTTAAGCCGTATAAATGTCGCAGTTAAGCCGTATAAATGTCGCAGTTAAGCCGTATAAATGTCGCAGTTAAGCCGTATAAATGTCGCAGTTGCTTGTTTGAAAATGGCTTTGGAAGCGGATTTAACCCTGTCTAAAAAGTACGTGCGCGTACGTACGCGCGGAAAAAGTACTAGAAATATTTTAAAAATACTTCTACTTCTAAAAAAAGAAAAGTCCTTGCGGACATTTAGGAGTAGGAGTAGTCAAATTAAAAAATCTTTTTTTGTTTATGGCAAATATTATTTTAGTAAGGAAATAAAAAATTAAAAAAATTTTTTATAATTTAGAAGGGAAATTGCTGTGAAAAAATTTAATGTAGTTTTAGTATTATTTTTGGTATCTTTTGGATATTGCGAAGAAGCGGAAGAAGAGAACGTTGTTTGGAGTGCGCGAGGAGAGCAGAAAGTCGAGCGGGTAGTAGTTCGGGATTCGATGGAAAATGGAAATGGAGTCGGGTTTTGTAATTTTGAAAAACGAATTACAAAATTTATCGCCGCAAGAGTTGGCAAAATTTCAGGCGCTTAAAAAAGAAAGCGCCGGGAAAAACGACAATTTGTCGGCGCAACAGAAACGTTTGATAAAAATCGTTAAGGAAGGCGATGAAAAGTTTATCAGGGCTTTGGCAAATGTGGTTAATAGTTTGATGATTATTAACGAAGCGAATAAAGAGTAAAATTAAATAGGGGAGAATTTTTATTTCTTCCCTATTATCTATTTGGTAAATATTATATTTTAGTAAAAAAAGGAGTAATATATGGAAACAACTGCCGTTAAAAACGAAAAAATAAACTCAGAATCCAGAAAAATGACAAGTTTCATCGTATTTATAATATTTGAGTTCGGCGAATCATACAAAATGGATAAACAAGAAGCGTATTTTTATTTAAAGAAATATGGCGGACTTAAACACCTTTCAGAACATTGCTGGGCGTTGCATACAGAAAACCCTTGGCTTACCATCAGAGAATTGTTTGACGTTTGTAAAAAGAATGGCGGTTATTTGTGATTCTTTATCACGGAAGCAGTGAAAAAATTATAAAAGTTGATTTGTCAAGGGCAGTTCCCGGAAAAGATTTTGGACGGGGATTTTATGCTACAAATCTCCGAGAACAAGCGGAACTTTGGGCAAAACACAAAATAGATTCAGAATATTTGTTAGATGCCCAAAATATTCCACATCTTTAGTGTGGAGTTGATTCAAAAAATACTAAAAATTACATTTGGCAAATATTATATTTAATATAAAAAGGAGAAGAAATGAGAAGGAGTTGTCTATGTCGCATATCAACGAAATTAAAGAAGACCTTGATATATTAAAAGAAATTATATTAGAAAAAATACCGACTGAGCAGATTTGGCTTTTCGGTTCTTATGCTTATGGGACTCCGACAAAGGATTCTGATATAGATATTTACATTGTTATGAAAGACGATGCTAAAATGCGTAATTCAGACGCTTTAGATTTAGTGAACTATGAAAGAATTTTCAGGCAAACGAAAAGGCCTGTTGATATTTTAGCGACGACGCAAAACCGTTTCAATTATAGAGCCGAAAATTTTTCTATGGAAAATAAAATTAAAAAAGACGGAGTGAAAATTTATGGCTGAAAAGTTAAGCAAAGACGAGGAATTGCGACAATGGTTTTCTATTTCTGCCAAAGATTTATGGATTGCCGAACATCTTTATACTACGCTACACCCAACACCCGACGAAATGATTTGTTTTCTTTGTCAGCAATCGGTAGAAAAAAGTTTGAAAGGTTTTCTTTGTTTTAATGATATAGAGTTTGATAGAACTCACGATTTGCCGCAATTATTGGCTAAATGTATTGCCTTAAATTCCGATTTTAAAGATTACGCAAAACACTGCGCATTTCTTTCAAAATATGCTGTAATGCCGCGATACCCCAACGATTTACAAATAAACGACGACGAAGTTAATGTTGCTATTCGTTTTGCAGAAAAGATAAAAGATTTTGCTTTAAGCAAAGTAATTTTACCTCCTTTTTAATATTTTTCGATTTTAATTTTGTCGATATTTTTATCAATAGCGTCAAAAAAATACTTTGTCATTGCGATGTAAACTTCTAAAAAGAGAAAAGTCCTTGCGGACAATTAGGAGTAGGAGTAGTCAAATTAAAAAATCTTTTTTTGTTTATGGCAAATATTATTTTCTTACTAAAAAATGAAAAAGGATGGAAAAATGATAATAGCAAATCCTATATACGACGTAACGTTTAAGCGTCTACTCGAAAACGACCGCGCCGCGAAGTTTTTTATCGGTACAATTTTGGATTGCGAAGTAATATCTCTTGAACCGACCGTACAGGAACGCACGTCTCACAATAGAGAAACGCGAGAAATATCTCTTTTTCGTATGGATTTCGCCGCGACGATAGAAACGAAAGAAGAAGGCAAAAAGCGCGTAATAATAGAAATGCAGAAAGCGCTTCATTTGGGCGATATTTATCGTTTCAAAAATTATTTGGGAGGAGAATACAAAAGGTCAAAATATCCGATAATATCGATATATATTTTAGGATTTAATTTGTCGGTCGATTCGCCCGCGTTTGCCGCTATTCCCGATTGTCGGGATTTAACGACCAATAAAAAATTGGAAGTGAAAGACAGTTTTGTAGAATATTTGACTCACAGCGCGTATTTTGTCCAGACGTTAAGAATAAAGCCGAGTTTCAATACGAAGTTGGAAAAATTGCTGTCGATTTTTGAGCAGGCGAATTTTGTGGGCGATAACAAAACTACGAAAGATTTTGCCTTAAAAGAGGACAAAGAATTAGAAGACGTGTTAAAAGTGTTGCATTACGTCGCGGCGGATAAAGAAGCGCGTGAAGAGTTGGACAAGGAAGAATATTATCAAGAAGCAATAGAAGGAATGTTTGGCGAAAAAGACAGGAAAATTGCCGAATACAAGGTAAAAAATGAGCAACAAAGCAAAGCGCTTAAAGAGGCGCAACAAAAAAATAAGGAAGTAGTAAAAAACTTAAAAAATCTCGGGATACCGCTTGCTCAAATTTCACAGGCGATAGGATTAACGGTAGAAGAAGTAGAAAAATTATAAAAACTTAAAAAAGAAAGCGCTGGAAAAAACGACAATTTGTCGGCGACACAGAAACGTTTGATAAAAATAGTTAAGGAAAGCGATGAAAAGTTTATCAGGGCATTGGCAAATGTGGTCAATAGTTTGATGATTATTAACGAAGCGAATAAAGAGTAAAATTAAAGAGGAGAGAATTTTGCCTCTCCTCTTTTGTTAACTATGCAATTCAAATTGTTTATATTCCTTAAAATCAACAACATTTATATCTAATGATTTTGCTCTATCACAAAGCTTACTATCGGCAGAGATTAACAAATCCGATTTTTTTGCTATTTCTAAAACAACAAAATCCGATAATCCTAATTCATAAAGAAGGTAATAATCGGTATCGTAATTATTGCAAAACACTGATTTTGACTCTATATATTCCTCTATACTGTCGGAATATATTTTTTCCGCAAAATTCAAATATTTTAATTTATCTTCTCCTTCTATTCCGTTTAAAATATTATCGACTTCCGTTGATACGTTCGGACTTGTTATAATTTTGTAATCATTACCCAATTTATTTAACAAAAAATTATAATCGTCTATATTCCAACCTAAATTATTTTTTCTGTCTTTCTTTTTTCTTGTGTAATGTCCAATTCTATCGGGATTTATATTTCCTGCAAAAAAAAGTATAAAAACGTTTGAATCTAAAACAATTTTACGCATTTTTTTGCATCTTTATTTTAGTAATATTTTCTCCGTTTTTATCTATTACGACTTCTTTATATAATCTTTCGTAGTTAAATAAAGGGTCAATTTGCGACACCCTTTTCATAAAAACACTCGCTCTTGGAGAAAGGAACGAAAATGTAAAATGAATGTTTGATTTATCTTGCCATATTTCCTCAACTCTAATATCTTGTATTTGGTCTCCAAAAAGATTAACGAGAAATTCTTTAGAGTAATCAATCATTCCTTTATTTTTAATGTCTGTTAAATTCATAAAAATCACCTTTGTTAAGTTTACAAAACATTAAAATAATATTTATACAAATAAAAAATGTAATAAAAAACGAAGAATATCACAAGTACCCGCCATTTCTTTTACACAAATCAAATATTTCCAAAAGAACATGATGTTGATTATCTATGTGCAACGCCCACCAATTCTCACGTATATAATCAAGTCCACCGTATTTTTCTAAATAACGGTATCCTTCAGGTTTATTCATTTTGAACGCTTCCGCAAACTCATGAATCATAAAAGAAGTATATGCCATTCTTTCTCTTTTTTCACTTTCAGGTAATACTTCTTCTCTCACAGCGACTTCCATAATAATACTCCTTTCTTTCATATTTTTATAATAGTATAATATTTATGCAGACAAAAAAAGTGATAAAAAGCGGGGAAATGTTTGCAAAGAGAGAAATTTTAACCTCTCCTTAATATTTTTCCATTTTAATTTTGTCGATATTTTTATCAATCGCGTCAAAAAAATACTTTGTCATTGCGATGTAAATATCTTTTCTCTTGTACAAAGTATTATCTCTGCTTGACAATTTAATCATTGCCATATCAAACTTGGGCAAATCTTCTACCATTACTTCAATAGCGAGTACTTTTGTCTTTTTTTTCGATGTTTTGGTGCCGACAACAACTTCTGTTTCCGCTTTTTCATCTTTCAAAGAAATTTTACTGCCGTTACCGCCGGCAGCGGCGCGAAATACGTCGATTTTCTTACCCATTTTTCTTATCCTCCCATACTTCTTTTCCGTCGCCGCTTATAAGTACGCCGCCTTCGTATTCGTTAAAAAAAGATTCCATCATTTCGTGGTTGTCGCTTAAAACGGCGTTAGCCAACATATTAAAAGTTACGCCTTGTTTCATACTTACGACTCTTCCCGATTCTTGTTTCATTCGCCCTCCTTTTTAGTTATTGCTTTTATTTTTCTTTCCAATTCATTGGCTACATCCATATAATCTATTGCTCCGTTGCAGTTTTTGTCATACGAAAAAACGTCTTTGTGAACGGTTACCATTTCCTGCAAGTTTATATTATTACGGATTTTTGAATAAAGCAACATATTTGGATATTTTTCGTTAATTTTATCGGCAATATGTCTATGCAATGTTCCTCGTTTATCAAAGCATATCATAAGAATTGCCAACGGCGTAATTTTTGCGCCCTGTTCCTGAACAACATTACATATATCAAACATATCTTCGACGGCGGCAATATGCAGGTCGTCTGGTCTCATAGGAATTAGGCAAAAATCGCTTGCCCACATTGCGTTAAAAGTTATTGAATTATAAGCAGGCGGACAGTCGATAAAAATATAATCGTATTTGTCTTTTATTGTTTCGAGAACGGTTTTAAGTTTTTTGTTTCTTATCGCTGGGGTTTTAATGCTGTTTAACGCTTCGGCGGTTTGTCCTAATGTTAGCGTACTTGGCATTAAATTGTATTTATTGTCAATTTTTATTGTTTCGATTGCACCGCCGACGAGCGCGGATGAAAGTGCGCAATTTTCTTCGTCGGGCGCAAGAACGAGACTTGTGCTTGCCGATTGATGGTCTGCGTCAATCAATAAAACTTTCTTTTTTTTCTCTGCAAACGCTGCGGCAAGATTTATTGCTGTTGTTGTTTTTCCCGCGCCGCCTTTTTGGTTTGCGATTGCAATAGTATAAGCCATAAGTTTAATTCTCCTTTTTAAGATTTCTTACGCCATATAATATAATATATGCCAATATTAAAAAGCAATATAATTATTAAATTTTATTAAATTTATTAAAAATATTATGAATAACTATAAATATTATATAACAAAATAGTAATACATAATTATTAAATATAAGATAACACTAATAATAGCGATTTATATATTATAAATATTAAAAATGTAGTATGTTTATTAAACAATATTGTAATTTAATAAATTATTATAATTATTAAATTAAACAACAAATATTAAAGTGTAGTATGTTTATTAGAAAACATAATGAATATTATATTTCCAGCGGTTTCATCCCTTGTTCTTCATCGGGAGGAATAATATCGATATAGATAAAAGTGATTCTCACGGACGAATGCTGCAAAATCGAACATATAACTTCAATAGGCGTTCCTTGTAAATACATAAACCTCGCCCCGCCTTTGCGAAACGAATGAGGAGAACACTGCGAAATCCCCCGTTTCCCCAAAAACTTTTTTAACAAAAATTTAACTCCCATATCGTTTAGCGGTTTTTGCAATTTTTTAGAATAAAACAAATTTCCGTAATAATCCCGCTTTTTCAAGTCGTCCTCCCAAAGATTTTTCAGAGAAGAAATAAACTTGTCGCCGGCGATTTTAATAAACCGTTTTTTAACCGGATTCGCTTTTTTCACGCCTTCATTATTTTTTCGCTTCGTTTTTATTTCGTAAAATCCGAACGTTTCTTTAAGTTTTCCGTTTTTTTCAAAAATATCGCAAACTTTTATCGACCTTAAACAATCCGAAATTCTAATACAGCGAAACATCAAATGGCAAAGAACTTCCATACGAAAATCTTTTGCGTCCCCAAATTCGTCGGCAATATACAAAAATTGCTCGAACGACAGGGGAGTGGTAGTTTTGCTTCCGTTTCCCATTTTTACTCCTTTTTTAAGGCAAAGAAAATAATATCTAAAATACAGTAAAATACTATATTTGGATAGTAAAAAGGGGGTATTGAAGAAAATCGAATATAAAAACTCTCTATTCAAGCGGGTTTTGCCGTTTTACTATCTAAAATGATGATTTTAGATAGTATTTTAATTTTCGCATATCTTTTTGATTTAGTATTCTCTAATTTCGGCAAATATTATATTTATGTTAAAAAAGGAGAAGATATGGACAGAACAATAATATCGTTTGATTGGGCAATGAAGGAATTTTTACGCGACAAAGCAAATTTTGGCGTTTTGGAAGGTTTTTTAGGTGAATTGCTTAATAAAAAGATAGTTATAGAAAATATATTGGAAAGCGAAGGTAATATTAGCAATGCTTTTGAAAAAATAAACAGAGTAGA
>WRFX01000032.1 GCA_009787445.1 Chitinivibrionia bacterium
GGAAAAAACATTTTTTTTGAACTTGTTATAATTTTTTACCAAAGAAAGAGTTGAGTGTTCCGCGGCACACCAAATACATTGCTTACCGTTGCTTCCTTCCGAATCTGGCGGGGTTCACAAGATTCAATTGCGCGGTACCCAACTCTAAAAAGGCGGCGGAGGGAAAGGGATTCGAACCCTTGATACAGTTGCCCATATACACACTTTCCAGGCGTGCTCCTTCGACCAACTCGGACATCCCTCCTTAAAATTTGTGCTAAAATACTATTTGTCGAGCGAAAAAAGCGTCTTTTATATCACTCTTACCGCAATAACTCCGTCGATTGCCGAAATTTTCGACACCACGTCGTCGGTAACTTTCGAGTCCGTATCGATTATATTATACGCAATATCGTCGCGGTGTTTGTTCACCATTTCCGAAATATTTATTCCCGCCGACGCCAAAGTCGAAGAAATTTGTCCGACCATATTCGGAATGTTTTTGTTCGCTATCGTAATGCGGGTGTTCGCGGGATTTCTATCTACGCAGACCGTCGGAAAATTCACGGAATTTTTAATGTTTCCGTTTTCCAAATAGTCGCGCAACTGATTCGCCGCCATAACCGCGCAGTTGTCTTCGGATTCCTCCGTTGACGCGCCGATATGCGGAAGCGCTATCACGTTTTTATACGTAATCACTTCTTCGTCGGGAAAATCCGTAACGTAAACCGAAACCTTGCCGCTTTCAAGCGCCGCTTTCATATCTTTGTTCACGACCAAGCCGCCTCTCGCGAGGTTTATTATGCGCACGCCGTTTTTGCAAAACGAAAGTTTTTCCGCGTTAAACATTCCTTTCGTCGCGTCGATATACGGGATATGAAGCGAAATATAATCCGATTCGCGCAAAAGCGTTTCAATCGCGTTCGCCCTTTTTATTTTAGGCGACAAAACCCAAGCCGCGTCGACGGAAATATACGGGTCGTAGCCGATAACGTTCATTCCGAGTTTTGCGGCGGCGTTCGCTACCAAAATGCCGATTGCGCCAAGCCCAACTACGCCCAAAGTTTTGCCCTGAATTTCAAATCCGCCGAAATCCGCTTTGCCTTTTTCGACCAAATTCGGCACTTCTTCGCCCTGCCCTTTTAACGTCTGTACCCAGTTTACGCCGCTTATTATTCCTCTCGACGAGATAAGCAAGCCGGCGATAGCCAATTCTTTGACGCCGTTTGCGTTTGCGCCCGGAGTGTTAAACACCACTATTCCTTCCTGCGTGCATTTGTCTATGGGAATATTATTTACTCCCGCGCCGGCTCTCGCGACCGCTTTAAGCGATTTCGGCAATTCTATATCGTGCATTTTGAAACTTCTTAAAATTATTCCGTCGGGATTTTTCATTTCGCCCGCTATCTCATAATTTTCACGCGGAAGTTTTTCCAAACCTATTGTCGCTATTTTGTTAAGTGTTTGAATTTTATACATTATTTTATCCTTTCTTTTGTTTATTAACCGTTTTCCTTTTCAAATTTTTCAAGGAAATTCACAAGCGTTTTTACGCCGTCCAAATCTATGGCGTTATAAATCGACGCGCGCAAACCGCCCACGCTTCTGTGTCCTTTTAGGTTTATAAGCCCCGCCGCGGTCGCCGCTTTTACGCATTTGTCGTCCAATTCTTCATTGCCCGTTACAAAAGGCACGTTCATTAAAGAGCGGTCTTGTTTGCGAATGGTCGGCTTAAACATTTTGGAGTTGTCCAAATATCCGTAGAGCAAATCCGCTTTTGCGACGTTGCGCTTTTTCGCCTCTTGCAATCCGCCCAAATTAAGCAAGTGTTCAAAAACCAAGCCCGCGATATAAATGGAATAAGTAGGCGGCGTGTTGTACATCGAGTCGTTTTCGGCGCAAATATCGTAGCGAAGCATTGTAGGCGTAACGGTTTTTGCTTTTTGTTTGCTTAATTCAATCAAATCTTTACGGATAATTACGACCACGAGTCCCGCGGGTCCGATATTTTTCTGCGCGCCGCCGTAAATGATTCCGTATTTTGCGACGTCGACCGGCTCGCTCAAAATGCTCGAAGACATATCCGTTACGAGCGGCACGTCTCCCGCGTCGGGCAAAGTATTCCATTTTGTTCCGTAAATCGTGTTGTTCGTCGTAAAATAAAAATAAGCCGCGTTCGGATTAAACTTGCTCTTGTCCAAATCGGGAATATGATTGTAATTCTGCTCTTTTGAACTCGCGACGACGTTTACCTTGCAATATTTCTGCGCTTCTTTTAACGCCTTGTTAGCCCACGTTCCCGTATCCACGTAATCCGCGCCGTCCTTATCGCCCAAAATGTTAAGCGGTATAGCCGCAAATTGAGTCGACGCGCCGCCCTGCATAAACAAAACGTCGTAATTTTCGGGAATGCTCATAAGTTTGCGCAAATCGTCCTTTGCCTTGTGAAGAATTGCCTCGAACGCTTTGGAACGATGGCTCATTTCCATAACCGACGTTCCCGTGTTTGAGTAATCCGTCATTTCTTTTGCCGCTCTTTCAAGCACTGCAAGCGGCAACTGCGAAGGTCCCGCCGAAAAATTTAATACTCTTGCCATATTAAAAATCCCCTTTCAAAAGGTTTATTTTTTGTTGTTTGCAATAGATTTTTTTTCTAAATTGTCGAGTCCTATCATCGCCGATAAAATTGTGCTTTCCAAAATAAAATCGATATTGCGAATGTGAATTTTTTCGCTTTCCAAAATAATCGGCGTAAAATTCAAAATCGCTTTGATTCCGCCGGCTTCCAATCGCTCAAAACAAACTTTCGCCGATTCGGGCGACGAAGTAAGAAACGCGATTTCAATGCCTTTTTGTTTAACGATTTCACCGATTTCACGCGACGGGAAAAGCGGAATTTTCGTTTTTATCGTGTCTATTCTGTTGATATCCGAGTCGAATCCCGCGACGATTTCAATTTCGGACGACGAAAATTTGTCGTATTCCATTATTGTCGTACCGATTTTCCCAAGTCCTATAACCGCCGCTTTTCGTTTTGCGAGTCCAAGTTTTTCAGCAATAACGTCTTTCAATTCTTTCGTAGAAAATCTTTTACCCGGCGAACCCGCGCCGCCTAAAAAACTCAGGTCTTTTCTGACCGTGTGCGTCAAAATTCCCAACAATTTGCCTATTCTTTTTGAAGAAATAAGTTTTGCGTCGTCCGTGCCGTTTTCTAATATTTGTCCGAGTAGAGTGTACATAACGGATAATCGTTCAGTAGCCGCTTTTGGTATCATTTTCACCTCCTATTGTGAATTGTTTCACGTATTTATATCTTAAAAACAGCAAAATAAGCGCTTTTTTTCACATAATATAATATTTGTAAAAACAAAAATGGGGAAAATTTTGAAAAAAACAAAAATTTTTTTCTATTTTTCATAATTTTGTCAGTTATATCTGACAAAAACGCAGATTTTTCCCGTTTTGTCAGTTGTAATTTATTATTTTATTACTTAAAATTAACGTAAAGGAGAAATATTATGGTAGAAAGAAACGCATACTTTGAAAAAGTTCTTCCGTTTATAGATACGGATTTGATTAAAATATTTACCGGCATAAGACGATGCGGCAAAAGCGTTATGCTTGATTTAATTAAAAACGAACTGTTGAAAAAAGGGAGAGAAAAAGAGCAGTTCGTTAGCATAAATTTTGAAGATATTGAAACGGAAAAATATCGTGATTATAAAGAACTTCACGAACATATTTCGGATAAAATAAAAAAAATCGGCAAAAAAGCGTATTTGTTTTTAGACGAAATACAAGAAGTCGCCGCTTGGGAAAAATGCGTAAATTCTCTTCGGGTAAAATTCGATTGCGATATTTATATTACGGGGTCAAACGCAAAACTACTCTCGGGCGAATTTGCGACTTATTTGGGCGGAAGATATGTCGAAATTATAATATATCCGTTTTCTTTTGCGGAATTTATTCGATTGAACAGAAGCGAAAATATTGATATAAGCGTTGAAAAACTGTTTAAGGAATATCTGCTTGTAGGAGGAATGCCGTATCTTAAAAACGTCGGTTTTCGTTATGACGCGAGTATAATGTATTTGCAGGATTTGTATAATTCCGTCGTTCTAAAAGATATAATTCAGAGAAATAAAATACGTTCTATAGATTTATTTCAGCGAGTCGTTAAATATGTAATTGCAAACGTCGCAAATACTTTTTCGGCGAGAAGCATATCGAATTATTTCAAAAACGAAAAACGGGAAATCGCCGTCGAAACCATATTAAATTATTTGCAATACTGCGAAAACGCGCATCTTTTAAGCCGCGTTTATCGCAAAGATATGATTGGCAAAAAAGTTATGTCGGTCAATGAAAAATATTATATCGCCGACCACGGATTAAGAGAAGCGGTCGTCGGGAAAAATCAACCCGATATTTCTATTATTTTGGAAAATATTGTTTTTATGGAAATCAAAAGGCGGGATTATAAAATAAACGTCGGAAAAATAAACGACCTTGAAATCGATTTTGTAGCCGAAAAAAATAATTTTTGCATATACGTTCAAGTTTGTTATTTGTTGGCTTCGGACGAAACGATAGAGCGTGAATTTTCGGTTTTACAAAAAATCAAAGATAATTTTCCGAAATTTGTCGTTTCGCTCGACGAATTTGATATGAGCCGAAACGGGATAAAACATTTCAACATTCGCGAATTTCTGTTAAGCGGCGATTGGTGAGTTTTTCGACTTCGTTTATAAAAAAATTACTTTTTCAAAAAAAATTCTCATTTCTTTAATGAACATAAATTATTTTCCCGATACCAGAAAAGATGAATTGTAAGGATATATCCTTACTTTTCGTCAATTTTATAATTAAAATAGCAGACAAAACGCCTCTTTTAAGGTTGTTCTGTCTCAACCTGCTATTTTAGTTATAAGTGATAATTCATCTTTTCTGGTAAAAAATATGATTATAGGCAGAGCAGCCTTTTACTGTTTTGTCTGAACGTTTTTAAACTTTTTAATTTTTATGGAGGGTTGCTTTTATGAGCAGTTTTATCAAAATGTTCACGGTAACGGCGATGTGCGCCGTCGGAATTTGGGCGCAGGATATTATTTATTTGTGTAACGGCGGCGAAATTAAGGGGAAAGTTTTGCGAAGTTTAAATATGGGAAACGTTGAATTCGTATCGTCAAGCGGTGAAAACAGTTATATTTCCTTTGCGGAAGTTACAAAGATTAAATACTCAAACGGAAGTATTGTTAATTATGTTTTAAGCGGTAGAAGCGACAAACAATGCGAACAAACAACACAAAATAAAGCGACAACCGAACAAACAGCGCAAAATAAATCGTCAACGGGGCAAACAACCGCGCAACAGCAAACAGGCGCGGGAGATAAAGATTACGAAAAAAGGCAGAAACAAATTGTTAAATTTACAAACGACTTGGAAAAAACAGAGAAAACTTTGTCGGAAATAAAACAAACCGCTCCCGCGACGTTTGAAGTCGTTAGTTTATCAATAGAATTGCTGAAAACGCTAAATCGCGCGCAAGAGCAAAAATCTTTTGACCTCGACGCGCTTCTTCCTTTGATTATAAAGGCGACTTTAATGACTCTTCCGCCGAATACGATAAGTCCTTCCGTTAAAATAGACGCTAATATTTCCGCTAAATTGTTTCCATTTTTGACAATAGATTTGGATTTGTCGCAGGATAAGGCGGTATCCGTTATAAACTCCGCTCTTGGAGAGTGGAACGGCAAAAGCGTTTATGATATTAAAAACGAGATGAATGCCGCGCCTGCCGCGCAAAAGGTTAAAATCGGACTGCTTTTCAAATATTCGACAGGAGTTTTCGACGAGGCAATTCCGCAGTTGATATTTACGATAAAAGCGAACTGATAATTATGGTTTTCATAGCGCGTTGCGAAAAAATACTGCGACGCGCTATGAAAATCGTCTAACGATTTTCCCCGTCTATCATAAATAAACACTATTTAAGAAAGTTTTCTGATAATGTTTTTTGCAAGCGTTTCGTTTATTTCCGTATGTCGCGGAATTGGCTGTCCGACGCCTGTTTTTGTATTTTTATACCAATCGTGATTTCCGCCGTGCCTTATAAATATTGCCCCGTTTTTCGTAATTGTTTTAATTAAATCGTTTCTTTTCATATTTCAATTATTTCAGACAAATTCCAATACTCCGCTTTGACTGCGAACGGAAGAATGTATATCGTCAAACGTCGTTAAATCGGAATACAATGACTTTAACATTTGTTCCAATTCCTCTATAGTTTTGCCTTGCGTATCGTATTCGGGAAAATCGACAAGATGACCGACATAAAAATCGTCGTATTTTTTGTAAATATAATTTAGTTGCATTTTACGCTCCTTTTTACATAAATATACTATAATTTTTTCGACTTCGTTTATAAAAAAGTTACTTTTTCAAAAAAATTCTCATTTCTTTATAAACAAAATATTATTTTCCCGATGTCAAGAATCATGAATGGCAGAGATTTATCCCTGCTTTTCGCTTATACTTTGTTTTCATAGACAAGGCGTACGCCGCCTTGTAGGTTGTTCTGCCTACGCCTTGTCTTTCTTTTAAGTATAGGATATATTCATGGTTCTTGACAAATTATGATTATAGGCAGAGCAACCTTTTACTGCTTTGCCTGAACGTTTTTTAACATTTTAATTTTTATGGAGGGTTGCTTTTATGAGCAGTTTTATCAAAATGTTCACGGTAACGGCGATGTGCGCCGTCGGAATTTGGGCGCAAACGATTGATTGGAGCGCGACAAATATTACAATAACGAGCGAAGCGCAATTAAGAGAGTTGGCGCGTATAACTAACGGAAAACAAAGGAATTTCAAAGGTCAAACCGTTACGCTTGGCAATGACGTTCACATTAAAGACGGCAATAAAAACAAATGGACGCCGATTGGGGACTTTGCGGGTACATTTAACGGTAACGGCAGAGTTATCAGCGGAATTTACATTAGCAATATCGGCAAAAGTCAAGGATTATTTTCGTATTTAGAAAATGGAAGTTCAATAAAAAATCTTGGAGTTATAGTTCATATTGAAGGATATAACGAGGTCGCAGGATTGGCGGTACTGAACTTTGGGACTATTGAAAACAGTTATGTTTCTGGAAATATCAGCGGGCGTGATTTCGTAGGCGGACTTGTAGCGGCAAATTCTGGCGTAATAAAGAACTGTTTTGTTCAGGGAACAGTCAAAGGATATAATTTTACAGGCGGATTAGTCGGGACGAACAGCGGAAAGATTGAAAATAGTTACGCTATGTTAAGCGGTGATTTTATGCAAATGGTCGGATTCCAAAACAGCGATCCCA
Organism: Chitinivibrionia bacterium; assembly: GCA_009787445.1. GTDB lineage: Bacteria > Fibrobacterota > Chitinivibrionia > Chitinivibrionales > Chitinivibrionaceae > WRFX01. Next base: position 7,338 of record WRFX01000032.1, read on the forward strand.
ATGCAATACGGGCGGAGAGAGATAAAACGGCTGCGGAACAAACGTCGCAAAATAAAGCGACAACCGAACAAACAGCGCAAAATAAAACAATCGCAACAAACGAACAAACGTCGCAAAATAAATCGTCAACAGGGCAAACGACGGCGCAACAGCAAATAGGCGCGGGAGATAAGGATTACGAAAAAAGGCAGAAACAAATTGTTAAATTTACAAACGACTTGGAAAAAACAGAGAAAACTTTGTCGGAAATAAAACAAACCGCACCCGCGACGTTTGAAGTCGTTAGTTTATCCATAGAATTGCTGAAAACGCTAAATCGCGCGCAAGAGCAAAAATCTTTTGACCTCGACGCGCTTCTTCCTTTAATTATAAAGGCGACTTTAATGACTCTTCCGCCAAATACGATAAGTCCTTCCGTTAAAATAGACGCTAATATTTCCGCTAAATTTTTCCCGTTTTTGACGATAGATTTAAATTTGTCGCAGGATAAGGCGGTATCCGTTATAAACTCCGCTCTTGGAGAGTGGAACGGTAAGAGCGTTTATGATATTAAAAACGAGATGAATACCGCGCCTGCCGCGCAAAAGGTTAAAATTGGTCTGCTTTTCAAATATTCGACAGGAGTTTTCGACGAGGCAATTCCGCAGTTGATATTTACGATAAAAGCGAACTGATAATTGCGGTTTTCATAAGCGCGTTGCGAAAAAATACTGCGGCGCGCTATGAAAATCGTCTAACGATTTTCCCCGCCAATATCGAACTCGACTTCCCATCTTTCGCGAGTCGTCAGAGTATCGGGAAACGAAATTTTTTTCTCGCCGACTGAAAACGGAAAAAGCGTTCCGAAATCGTGTTTTTTATTTTGATTTTTATCGTCAATCAGCGAAATCGTGTATTTGCCGACGGGAACATTTTCCAAAAAATTATCGTTTGTTAAACGCAAAAACGATTTTTCGCCTTTTATTTCCCAAAGCGGATTTTGCGGCAATTCTCCAAAAAAATTCCACGAAAGTTTAGGACAAAAAACCGCGACTTCGCTTTTAACGCTGTCTGTTTTTGCGCTGTCGTTTTCAATTTTTTCTTCAATTTTGGGCAAAAGCAAACTGTCGAGTTGCGCTAATTTTGCGGTATCCGCAAGAGTCGTGCCGTTAAATTTTGTCGTATCGTAAAATATCGAATCGCCGTCTTTTGTTATAAATATTTTTTGCGATTGCGTCGCGAGTACATATAATTTATTTTGCAAACTGTCTTCAAGAAAAATCGCCATAGTAACGTCGCTTTTTTCTTTTTTTTCTGTTTTTTCGACTTTTTCTATCTTTTCAATTTTTTCTATACGAATATTTTTATTGTCGCTTTCGCAGTAAATTTTTAGAGAATCATAAATTGTTTCGTCGCTTTTTACCAACACCGCGATAGGCGAAATCGCCGAAGCGCCGTTAAGTTTTTTTTGAACGGTATCGCAAGTCGCGGGAAATAATTCGTAAAAATTCTGCGTTTGCGCAATTTTTTCTTCCCCGATAAAAACGACGTCGCCAAGCGTAATTTTATTGGTACGCTTTTTGTCAAAAAACGCGATAAGACGATATTTGCTTTGCGCAATGTTTTCAAAAGTAAAATTTCCCATTGAGTCCGCCTGCGTTATGTAATCTGGCTTGGAAAACAAAACGCCGTCGCCTTTTTCGCTTAATCTTTCGTCGAAAAACAGCGCGGCTTTCGGCAAAATCGAGTCGGTTTTTTCGTAAAAAATTTTGCCGTTAATAAAGGAAGTGTCCAAAAAACCGCCCGTAGAAAAAATTATCGTTTGCGTTTCGACAAGCGCGTTATTTGAAAAATCGTTTATGTCGTTCAAAAACGATATGTGATACGTCGCGTTGGATTTTAGCGGATTTTTCGGCGAAATTACGACGGTTCTCGCCCGCACGTTTAGCGAAAATTCCGTTTGCGGCGAAATAATAATTCCCGTTTCGACGCTTTTTGGCGTTACCCATTCGGAAAAAGTTATAGAAATTTTTGCGTTTTCTTTTACGTTTAGCGATTTGTCGCTCGGAAAAACTTCAACTATCTTCGGCGCAATTTTATCGCCTTCACCGCCCGATGGAATTACCCGCTTTGCGCAAGAAACGCACAAAAGCGATAGAGTTAAAATAATAAATGTTTTTTTCATATTTTTTTCTTTCGTTTTTTGTTTGCCAAGCCCTTGTATCTTCCTTTTCCCGTCTCTTTTTTGCCGTATTTTTGCTCAATATACTTTTTGTGCGCTTTTCGTTTTGCTATTTTTTTTGCAAGCGCGGTCGACTCTTTTTCTTTTGTTTCTTTTTGTTTTTTGTCCGATTTTATTATGGTTTTTTCTCCCAAACTTTCCAAATTTTCTAAATTTTGAGATTTTTCTCCGCGTTTTGTAGAATTTTTTGCAAATTCTCTTGATTCGTCGATTCCCATATTTTCAATTTTATCGCTGTGAAAAGGATGATAAGGAAAAATTTCACTTATGCAATTTGCTTCTTTCATAATTTCGTACCACTTAAACCGCTCTTGCAGAGAACAAAAACAAAACGTTTTTCCCGTTTTTCCCATTCGCCCCGTTCGCCCTGTTCTATGAACAAAAAGCGTCGCCGAAGACGGAATATTTAACGAAATTACCGCGTTTACGTCGCAAAAATCCAATCCGCGCGCGGCAATATCGGTCGCGACAAGAATTTTTACGCTTCCTTTTGCAAATTTTTCCGTCAAATAATTTCGCTGCGTTTGCGTTTTGTCGGAGTGAATGCAAACGCAATCAAAATTTTTTTGCGAAATTTCCTTTGAAATCGCGTCGGCAGTTGATTTTGAATCGACAAAAACTATAATTTTTTGCCCTTTCAATTCGTTGAGTAGAAACAAAAGCGTTTTTCTTTTTTTATCTTTTTCGACATAAACGGCGTTCACCGCAATGTTTTCGGGAATTTCCAAATTCGCTTTGTTTATCGTTTCTCTAACGTCTATAACGAGCGGCTCGCGAGACGCTTTTCCCGCGATTTTTGCGCTAATTTTATTGATTGTCGCCGAAAAAAACATAATTTGGCATTCAAAAGACAATTTTTCCGCCAATTTTGAAACGTCGCTTATAAATCCCATATCGGTCATTCTGTCGGTTTCGTCTATTACGCAAATTTCGGCGCTGTCCAAAAGCAATTCGTCGCGATTTGCAAGGTCTACCGCTCTTCCCGGCGTGGCGATTACGATATCAGTTCCCGTTCGCAATTCTTGCAACTGCGACGAAATTCCCGATTTTCCTACGATTGTCGTAATTTTTATGTTCAACAAATCGGAAATTTTTAGCGCGAAATCCCGCGTTTGAAAAGCGAGTTCGCTCGTCGGCGAAAGAATTAAAGCGCGGATTTTTCCCGCCGTATATTTTTGCGGATTTTTAACAATAAAATCGATTATCGGAATTAAAAACGCGGCGGTTTTTCCCGTTCCCGTCGGCGCACAAGCAATAATATCGCGACCTTGTATCGCAGGCGGAATAACCTTTTTTTGAACCGATGTCGGATTTGCATAACCCGTCGAAAAAACGGCGTCTAAAACTTGTTTGTCTATGCCAAAATCTTCAAAATTGTCCATTTGCCAAATTTTTTTTAATTTTCTTCCGTGCCGAGCAATGCGTCAATGTTCAACAAAAGCGAAACTACTCCGTCGCCCATAATTGCCGAACCGCTTATGTTTTCGGTAAATTCTTTGGGAAGCATCAAGTCCTTTTTTACTATCTGGTGTATTCCGATAACTTCCGAAACGATAAACGCCTGATAAACGCCCTTGTTGTGAACGACGACCACAATTTCTTTTGAATCCGCATAAAAAGCCGTTCCTGTGGGTTCTACCGCTTCGGCAAGCCGCGCAACAGGAATTACGCCTTCTTTGAATTGGAATACGTGTCCGCTTTCGTTTACGCTTTCTATTCGCGCTTCGGTTACGCTTACGCTGGCTTCAATACATTCAAGCGGCAAAATAAATCTGTCCGTTTCGGTTTTCACTACAAAACCCTGCATAATTTGCGTCGTCATTACAGAGGGAATAGTCAGCGTAAAAGTGGTTCCTTTGCCGTGTTCGGTCTGCGTAAAGATTTTTCCGCTCGCTTTTTCCAAATTTTTCTTTACGACGTCCATTCCTACGCCTCTTCCCGAAATATCCGTAACTTCCGTCGCGGTCGAAACTCCCGACGCAAACATAACGTTTATAATTTTTTCTTGGTCAAACGATTCGTTTTCGCTCATTATTCCTATTTCTATCGCTTTTGCCCGAAGTTTTTCCAAATTCAAACCGCCGCCGTCGTCTTTTATGGTAACTATAACCAAGCCCGCGTTTTCGGTCGCGGCAAGCGTAATCGTTCCTTCTTCGTCTTTTCCTGCGGCTACTCTTACTTCGGGTTTTTCTATTCCGTGGTCGGCTGCGTTTCTCGTCATATGCACAAGCGGGGACTCCAATATTTCCAAAATCGTTTTATCTATTCGCAAATCGCCGCCTTCAATTTTAACCTGTATTTTTTTGTCCGTTTTTGTCGCGACTTCATTTACGATTTTCGGCATTCTTTTGAAAATTTGGTCAATCGGCACTTTTCGTATTTCCATAATACTTTTTTGCAGATTTCGCGAAAGTTGGCTAAACGTTTCCGTTATCTTTTTGAGTTCTATAACTATGTCTTCTTTGCGAACGTTTTTGGTCTGATACGCCATAGAACCCAAATTCATATACATATCTTCCACTATGACGAGTTCGCCCACAAACGCAAGGAAATTATCCACAGATTCTTCGGAAATACGCATAGTTTTTGCGACAGCCGCTTGAGCCGCTTGCGGATGTTGCGCGTCTTCTTCTTTTTTATGTTCTTCTTCTTTTGCCTGTCCGGGCGCGGCGGCTACGATAATTTTAAGTTTTGCCATTTGTTCCAAAATTGTGGCTTTTATAAGCGAATCCAAGCCGATAGTCAAGTCGCAAATCGCAATATTGTCGAGCATTTCGTCTATGGTTTTATTGGAATCGCTCTTTTCGTCGATAAACTGCCGCAATGTCTCCATAAGAACGCGAATACGCCCGAAAATCGGGTCGCCCGAAGGATATGTTTTTTCTTCCGACATAAGTTTTTTGAGTTCTTTATATTCGGGCGGCATATTCTTATCGTCTTCGCTTTCTTTTGCTTCGGCGTCTTTTCCTTCGGCGGCGGATTTTAATTTTTCTAATTTTTCTTTGTATTTTTGCAAAATTTCCGCAACAGCCGCGGGATTTGTTTCAATTAACGTCAAGTCCTCTATAATCTCTTCGAGCGTTTGAAAATTGTCCGCCGCGCCTTCGCCGTTTTTTAGAAAATTGAGTATCGCGTCTTTCGCCTCTTTTACGGATTCGGGAATTTTTGCGCTCGTGCCTTCCGCTCGAATAACTTCAAACGCTTTTGAAACGCCGTTTGCGCCGTTAATAAGCAACTCGATAACGTTTTCGGTAATTTGAAGTTTTTTCTGCCGCATTCCTTCCATTACTTGTTCTATGGCGTGGCTTAATTCTTTTATTTCAATCAAATTAAAGTACGCGGCGTTACCTTTTATGGAGTGGAAAACTCTAAATAGCGACTGAACCGTCGTTTCGTCGTAGCCGTCGCTTCGCAAATTCATTAAATTTTGAACAACGTTACATAAATCGTCTACCGCTTCGTCTAAAAAACCTATCATCATTTCTAGGTCTGTCGAATTTTCTTGTCCCATTTTGCCCTCCGAATCGAAATTTAAACCGTAAAATAATTTATGGCATTACCTAATTATTGAAAATATTATAAAAATATTACAAAGAAATTGAAATTAGGGGTAAAAAATATATTATTTTTGTAAAAATTTTTATGAAAAGGAAATAAAATGACGCAAAATCCGGCGCCGATTGTTTTGTTTGCGTACAATCGTCCGCGGCATTGTCTTCGAACTTTGCAAGCGCTTAAAAACAACGCGCTTGCGAACGAGAGCGTTCTCTATATTTTTTGCGACGGATGTAAAGAAAACGCCGACGAAAACGAAAAGGCGGCTGTTCTTGATACGCGAAACGTTGTAAAAAAAGACAAATGGTGCAAGGAAGTAATTATTCGCGAATCGGATAAAAACAAAGGTTTGGCGGAAAGTATAATAAGCGGCGTTTCTGAAATCGTAGAAAAATACGGAAAAATCATCGTGCTTGAAGACGATATTCTTACTTCGCCTTTTTTTCTTCAATATATGAACGACGGGCTGCTTTTTTATGAAAACGAACCGAAGGTTTGGCATATTTCGGGATATGCGCAAAAATTTTATGAAAACTTTGAAACCGATACCTTTTTTACAAAACATATGAATTGCTGGGGCTGGGCGACTTGGGCTGACAGGTGGAAATTTTTCGAGAAAAATCCGAAAGCGGTTTTGTCGCGAATTAAAGGAAAAAAAGATTTCAATTACAAATGTAAATCTGGATATTTTCGGCAAATTAAATCAAATATTAGCGGCAGAAGAAATACTTGGGCTTGCTTTTGGTACAGCGCGATATACTTAAACGGCGGTTTGTGTCTGAATCCTAAAAAAACATTCGCGCAAAATATCGGAATGGACGGGAGCGGAGTTCATTGCGGCGCGTCTTCAAACGATTACGACGTGAAAATTTGCGAAAAATATCCGATAAAATTTGAAACGAATATTTGCGAAACCGCGCAGACAAGAGCCGTGTTTGAAAAAAATATCAGGAACAAAAGATTGTTTCTGATAATCCCGAAAGGGCAAAACAGCAACAGATTGATACTTAACCTGAATTTTCACGCGTTTTGCTTGGAACACGGAATTGAATATTTTAATCCGACGTTTGAACAGGCGAAATATTATGTTTCGCCTTGCCGTACAAAAACAATTCCGGCAATCAATTTTTTGCGCGCAAATCTTTTGTTCGGCTTGTTTCGCAACAGCAGTTTCGTGAAAAAATACTTTTCGATAGCGTGGTTCGCTTCTCTTTTCGGTCTTGTAAAATTTATCGTTTTTAATAAAAATATTCTTGAAAAAGACGGCGACTGCGAGAAAATTCTTTTGAAAGCGTTTGAAGAAAACTTTGCCGTTTTTACAGGCGGATGGACTTTCAGAGTTCCGCGTTTGATAGAGAAACATCGCGACGAATTGATAAAAAGATATTCCTTAAAACCCGAATTTTATGAAAAAAACGACTTTTACAAAAAAATAATGAAATTGAAACGGGAAGATAATATTTTAATCGCAATACACATTCGGCGCGGCGATTATAAACAATGGCGCGGCGGAAAATATTATTTTGAAGACGAAATTTACGAAAAATATATGAACGATTTTTCGCAAAAATTATCGAAAAAAGACGCGAGAAATCAAATATTTATTATATTTTCAAACGATAAAGTTAAATTTATCAACGGCGAAAATCTGCTTGTGTCAAAGGAATCGTGGTATATTGACCACCATATAATGTCTATTTGCGATTATATTATAGGACCGCTCAGCACATTTACGCTTTGGGCGAATTACATCGGAAAAAATACGCTTTACAGCATTCGGGACGACAGCGGAAATATCGATAACGCGGTCAATGATTTTAGCGCTTGGAACGACTATGCGGAATGATTGATACTGCCGCGACTTTACAAAAAAATTTTCAATTTCCTTAAAGTTTCGTATTTTTGTTTAATAAACAGTTGAAAGAAAAGTTTTTGCCTGAAACTCCAACGCTTAATAATCTCGTTAAATTCGGGAGTATTATTGTATTTCATAAGGATTTCTCTTGCCGTTTCCCGCAATTCCCCCGTCCGATTTTTGCAAACAGGTCTGCGAATCAAAAACTTGTAAGCGTTACGCGCCTGCCAGCCGTAAATCCATTTAAGCAATCGCTTGTCAATACCATTCGCAAGCGTGTAATTCTCGTAAACGTAGGGAATAATCGTAGCGTACATTTTTACCAGCGACGGATGTAATTCGCCGTTAAGCGTAACGCTTGTCGCCGAAAAACGATGGCAAGCCGTAATATCGTCAATCTGAACGTAGTTTTTAATTCTTCCTATAACGTCAAACATAAAAAGATTATCTTCGCCGCCCGACCGCAGTTCTTCAACAAATCTAACGGATTCTATCGTTTTTCTTTTGAACAGACACAGCCAAATCCAGCACCAACGCCTGTATTTTATAAGAGTGCGCCGTTTCAAATCAATAATCGGATTATCAAAACGTCGCTGTTTTCCCTGCGCGTTTTCTTTCGGCAAATCTTTCAGACAGAAGTTTTCGGCGACCATCGTCATTCTTCCGCGGGACATATCGGCGTTGAACTTTTCGGCTGCGGCGAGCAGTTTTTGCAGCGCGTAATTCGGAACTAAATCGTCGTGGTCCATAAAGAACACGTACTCGCCTTTTGCGTTATCCAATCCGGCGTTTCGCGCAGAAGAAACTCCGCCGTTTTTCTTATTTATCTTTAAAAACCTGTCGTCGTTTTTTATAAAACCGTCTATAATTTCTTCCGATTTGTCCGTTGAACCGTCGTTTACGCAAACGCACTCAAAATCCGTAAACGTTTGTCGACGAATTGATTCCAAAGCGTCTGACAAGTATAGTTCGTCGTTGTAAATCGGAATTATTACCGTTATTTTTGGCGCGCCCATCTAAAAATATTCCTTTGATTGGAATTTTACCGTATAAAATAATATTTGTCGCCTTCTCGTATGTGAAAATATATTATTTTATAGAAAAATTCTTGTAAATAAAAGATATTAGTGGATGGAAAAAGGAACCGATATGAAAAACGACGTATATACAACAAAATATAAAGAAATGCTTCACGGGATAATTGCAGAAGTAAAAATGACTCGCGTTGTTGTTGCAAATAAATTGAGTACGACCGTAACGCAACTTTATTGGAATATCGGAAAGCGTTTATCCGCCGAAAAATTGGAAACCGGTTATGGCGGAAAAGTTGTAGAGCAACTGTCAGTCGATTTAAAAAGCGAATTTCCTGATACGGAAGGTTTTTCACCGCGCAGTTTGTGGGATATGAAGCGTTTTTACGAATTTTACGCCGAAACCGCCCAAATTCCGCCACAACCTGCGGCAGTTTCCAAAAACGACATTCTGCCGCAAGTTGCGGCAGTTTTGCCGTGGGGGCATAATCGACTTATATTAAGCAAAATAAAAGACCGTCAGGAAGCGCTTTATTATGCGGAAGCGGCGGTAAAAATGGGTTGGACTCGAAATTTATTGCTAAATTTTATAAAAGCCGACGCTTATCACAATGCTAAAACACTACCGAAATTGCATAACTTTGACACAACATTGCCCGAACATTTGCAGGAACAAGCCGATGAAATATTGAAAAGCACCTATAATTTGGGATTTCTTGGCATTAAACACCAAATAAAAGAACGCGAATTGGAAAGACGATTAGTTGAGAAAATCAAACTCTTCTTGCTTGAATTGGGCGACGGATTTACATTCATCGGCAATCAGTATCGCTTGACGCTCAATAATAAGGAGTATTTTGTAGATTTACTGCTTTTCAACCGTAAAATTAAATCGTTGATAGCCATTGATTTAAAAATTGGCACTTTTGAACCTGAATTTGTAGGTAAAATGAATTATTATTTGGGATTGTTAGACGAGCAAGTAAAAATGCCCGACGAAAATCCGTCTATCGGCATTATTCTCTGCGCAGAAAAAGACCATATTGAAGTAGAAGTTGCTTTACGCGATTTTCACAAACCAATCGGCGTTGCCGAATATATGACAATTTTCCCCGAAAAGGAAATTAAGTCGCTTATCAATATGGAGTTAAATCAAGATTAAAGTAGAAAGTTTTTTGCGAGTAAAATTACAATACGCCTTCGGCTATAACTTCGTCAAGCGTCGGGACATACTTTTTCTTGGTAAAAAGTTTACGAAGCGTACGATAAATTTTGTTGCGTCTCATTTTTATTTTGAAACGTTTGCCGGGCTCTTCCCAACCCGCTTCGCCCCAATGAATCGCATATACGTCTTTATTGGCGTTTTTAGGCGTATGACAAAAAACTTTCGTATCGAATATTATCATCCCGTTTTCAAGTTTTTGTTCTCCGTATCTGTACTTGAATCCGTATTTTACATTTGCTATCGCCGCCTGAACGTCGGGGGCTTTTATTTTGTACAAGTCGCGCACTTGCCCGTCCGTCAGGAAAATACTGTTGTTTTTATACCATTCTATACAATCTTTCAAGTAAGGATGTTCTTTAATTCCTCCGAATATTCCCGCTTGAAATCCGCAACGATTTACAGAAAAAATATTATTCAAATCGTTTGTATAGTTTTCATATTCACGAAGGTCGTTGCCCTTGTCTTCAAATTCTAACGAAGTAAAAAAATCGTATTTCAAAAATTCGTCAAATTTTTTCAGTACCAGAACGTCCGAGTCAAGATAAATTCCGCCTTCGGAATAAACGGCGTACAATCTTATATAATCGGCGGCGAACGCCCATTTTTTTACCGAAACCGCCTCTTTGACAAAAGGAACGGAATTAACGTCGAATTTATCGCCGTCCCACAAAACAAGTTCGTAATCGGGCATTATTCTTTTCCAACTGTCAATACATTTTATATAATTGTCAGGCATCTTTTCCCTGCTTAACCAGCAATAATGTATTTTTTTCGGTATCGCCATTGTTTTCTCCTTATTATTTGGAATTTCGCCGTGAAAAATAATATTTTTTGCCTTCGCGTATGGGAAAATATGTTATTTTCTATAAAATTTTTATGAACGAGGATAAAATTATGGGTAAAAAAGTGATAATCGAAGCGGCTTACGGAAATCACAGCAATCGTCTTTTTCAAAATTTGCATTTCGAATGCTTTTGCAAAGAGCATAATATCGAATACTGCAATCCGACTTTCCGCGATATGGCTTATTTGTACGTAAATCCGTGCGACTGTAACGACGCTGATTCGTTGAAAATTATCGATAAATCCAATACGGTTAAAAAATTATATTCCTTATTCGGTATGATTAAACGCATACGTTTCAACAAAAAACATATAAAAGAAGAAATAAATGAAAAAATTCTTTTGACGGCGCTAAATAAAAAAACGCCCGTATATGTTCGCAATTTTCATTTTAGAGTTCCGAAACTTATAGGAAAATACCGCGAAGAAATGGCTTTGAAATACTCTCTGAAACGCGAATTTTATGAAAACAGCGATTTTGTAAAAAAAATACGGGAATTAAAATCGCAAGGAAACATATTGACGGGAGTACACATACGAAGAGGCGATTATATAAATTGGCGCGGGGAAGGAGAAAAAAAAGGAATATATTATTACGGCGACGATATTTATGAAAAATTTATGGAAAGTATTTCCCGTCAATTATCGATAGGCGGCAAACAAAAGCATACGTTTATATTGTTTTCAAACGAAGAAACAAAGTTTCGCGAAAAAGAAAATCTGCTTATCTCGAAAGAAAAATGGTATATCGACCAGTTAATTATGTCGGAGTGCGATTATTTAATCGGTCCGCCAAGCACGTTTTCCTTATGGAGTTGTTATATCGGCAAAGCGAAATTTTATCACATTTTCGACAAAAATAAAGACGTTAAATTACAGGATTTCAGCGATTTCAAGCATTGGGAATAACTAAAATCGGATTGACCGTAAATATTCGACAATTTGCGGATATGCGTTTATAATTGTTTCAAACTGTTTATCGTTTCCTTTACGTTTCAGATTGTAGCGGTAAAGAGGTTTTTCGCATTGCATTTGTCTTGGCTCAATATCCGCTAATTTATTAAGTACCGAACAATTATTTTCGACAACGACATACGGAGATTTTCCGCAATATTCAGGATTTAGAACCGCCATAGCCCAAAACCAAATATCGTCGGCATACGGAGCAAGTTCGGTAAACAGTTTTTCGTATAAGACGTCTTTATAAAAACATTTCGGCGGATACAATATTCCGCCCACACCGGTTGGAAATATGCTTTCCGGCTGACGCCCCCCCCCCCCCCCCTCGAACGCTTTGGAACGATGGCTCATTTCCATAACCGACGTACCCGTGTTTCCGTAGTCCGTCATTTCTTTCGCCGCCCTTTCAAGCACGGCAAGCGGCAACTGCGAAGGTCCCGCCGAAAAATTCAATACTCTTGCCATATAAAAACCCCTTTCAAAAAAGTTTAATTTTCCTGTTATATTGTAACCGAATTTTTTTCTAAATTGTCGAGTCCTATCATCGCCGATAAAATTGTGCTTTCCAAAATAAAATCGATATTGCGAATGTGAATTTTTTCACTTACCAAAACAGTCGGCGTAAAATTCAAAATCGCTTTGATTCCGCCAATCTCTAATCGCTCAAAGCAAACTTTCGCCGATTCGGGCGATGAAGTAAGAAACGCGATTTCAATTTCTTTTTGCTTAACAATTTCGCCGATTTCACGCGACGGGAAAAGCGGAATTTTCGATTTTATCGTGTCTATTCTGTTGATATCCGAATCGAATCCCGCGACGATTTCAATTTCGGACGACGAAAATTTGTCGTATTCCATAATAGTCGCGCCGATTTTCCCAAGTCCTATAACCGCCGCCTTTCGTTTTGCAAGCCCCAATTTTTCAGCGATAAGCGTTTTTAATTCTTTCGTCGAATATTTTTTTCCCGGAAGTCCCGCGCCGCCCAAAAAACTTATGTCTTTTCGGA
>WRFX01000033.1 GCA_009787445.1 Chitinivibrionia bacterium
ATTTTTCCCCCCCCCCCCCGTATAAGTCGTTATTTTTCAGGGAGTTATGCAAGTTTTGTTAAAACAACTTCTATTTTGCTAGTATTTATATCGTTGTGTTTTGGGCAAAATTGTTTTGATAAATATAAAAGTGTATCTGATGTATCTGGCGGCGATTATGGTCGTTATTCAAATGAATATATTGATGGTAAACAGGCAAAAAACGGAACAGTATATTGCATTGGAGATATTGCAAAAAAATACGGTTTTGAAACTCGATACGAATTTTCCAAAGAAAAAACATTTAACGAATATATGGATTATATCTACGTATCCGTAACGGACTTATTGGATAAAAGAGCGGCAAAAAACGGCTTAATGTCTTTTGACGAATTTGTAGCGAAAAAATTAGACGAACCTGATATAAGCACCGAAAGAATGAGCAGAATTCGCACTTCGGGGAGATATTTCGACGATTACGAGAGGTACATCGAAAATGCGAAAAAATAAAATTATCAAACACAAATTTATAAAGCGCGGGAGATTAAATATATGTGGTTAAATTTAATTTCTTACGCTTGTTACTTTTTAATATTCGTGGTTTTTTTATGGGGAATTGTTGATATTCTTCATAACAAAAAAAGCGCCAATTTACAGTCGGGGTTGTCCGCAGGACTCGGAATGCTCGGTACTTTTTTGGGGATAACATACGGACTTTCTGGTTTTGACGAAAACGATATTACGGCAAGTATTCCAATTTTGCTACACGGAATGAAAACTGCCTTTTGGACTTCAATATGGGGAATGATTGGCAATATGTCGTTAAAGTTTCTTCATAATAGATGCAAACCAAAAGACGACCAAACAAAGGGGAAAACGGAATCGGAAGCGGTAATATCTCTATTAAGCGAAATAGCAAATAACGGAAAAGAAAATTCCGCGCTTATGAAGAATATCGAAAAATCTATATCAGGCGACGGCGAAACAACGCTAAATACAAATATTGAAAAATTACGGAATATAACAAGAGAAAACTTATCGGAATTAAATAAATCGTTCAAAGAATTTGCGCAGACGCAAGCGGAAAATAACACAAAAGCGTTAATAGAGGCGTTAGAAAGCGTTATGCGCGATTTTAACACAAAAATAAACGAACAATTTGGCGATAATTTTAAGAAATTTAACGAAGCGCTTGGAATAATGCTCGAGTGGCAGAAAAATTATAAAGAACAACTCGAAAAAATGTCCGAACAATTTGAACTTGCCAAAACGGGAATTGATAAAACTCGAACTATGGTAAGCGATATTGTAGATTCGCAATCGGTTTTTCAAAATACTGCGGATGCTTTGGACGTATTGCTTAAAAATCTTAATACTAATTTGGTCGGTATGAAAAATATTGCGGATAAAGCAAGCGACGTATTTCCAATTATACACGAAAACATTAAAAATCTTACAGAAAATCTTTCCGCAGGAATTAAAAATTCAAACGCGCAAATTAACGAAATGCTTAAAGGACAAATAGACGGAATGAGAGAACAGAAACAGATATTTATAGACGCATATAAAAATTTTGAAACGGAAAGCAGAAATATATCCGCGCATACAAACCAAAAAATTACGGAGCAAATTAAGAGTTTGGATGCCGCTTTAAGCAAAGAATTAACGGAAGCATTAGAGCAATTTGGCAAAAGTTTAGTGCAAATATCAAATAAATTTGTTGAAGTTTATAGAGAATTGCCGAACGCTATATCGGATATTAAAACAGAGTTAAAAAGAAGAAACTGACTATGATATTTAAGACAAACAAAACTGACGAAGATTTATGGGCGCCTATCTCCGACATTATGTCGGCGCTTATGATAGTATTTTTATTTATATCCGTTTCGTATATGATTAACGTAAAAAAAGACAAAGACGAAATAGAAAAAATTAAAGACCAAATTGAAGAGATTGCCGTCACCTACCAAAGAAAACAAATAGATTTATACAACGATTTAAAAAACGAATTTGCCGACGATTTAGAAAAATGGGGAGCCGAAATCGACAGCCAAAAATTATCTTTTCGTTTTAAGGAACCCGAAGTTTTATTTGACGCGGGAAGTTCAAATATTAAACCTAAATTCAAAAACATCTTAAACGATTTTTTCCCGAGATATATAACTAAACTATACGATGAAAAATACAAAAACGATATTGAAGAGATAAGAATAGAAGGGCATACGTCTTCGGAATGGCAATATAAAACTACCGATATGCAAGCGTATTTTTACAATATGGAACTTTCTCAAAACAGAACAAGAGCCGTTTTAGAATACGTGTTAAACAATACCATAATTAAATTCAATAATGACAAAAAAGATTGGATAAAAGCGACGACAACCGCAAACGGTTTATCTTCGAGCAAGTTGATATTTAGCGATGACGAAACCGCAAAAGAAGACAAAGAAAAATCAAGAAGAGTAGAATTTAGAGTATTGACGAGCGCGGATACGGCAATAGTGAAAATTTTAAACATAGGAAGATAAATATGAAAATAGACGTGCAAAATACTATTGACGAATTAAACGCAATTTGCTTAAAAATCGGTGCGAAAGAAACCGATTGGACGCTTGATTCGCAATGGAAACCTATTGACGATTTTTTGGAAAAATTGGAAACAGAAGGAATAATCTCTGGAAAATATGATATACGATACGTATTAGATAACTTTGTTTGCAAAGACGGAACGTTTGGAGATGATAACAGAAAGTTTTTCATATATATAAATAGTAGAAAGGATATATACTCACTACCTAAATTTCATATTGCAAAATGTAAAACTTTGCAAGACGCAATCAAAAAAGGCAACTATAATAAATATGTTTACATTTATTATAGCGAATTAGAAAGAAAAGACGGGCGTTTTAAGGTAAATATAATACGCGATGACAGAAAAGTAGATACTGTCGACGTTAAATTAGAAGTGTGTAAAAACTGTTTAAGCGAATTAAATTATAAAAATTATAATTATAAAGGTTTTTGGGGAAAAGAAAAAGATAATATTTTTAATACGTTTTCAATAAAAGAGTTTATTGAATTATACACCAAAACAAATATTAAAAAACCAAAATACAGCACCGATACTGCGCCAATAAATAATTATCCGACAAATTGGGACGATATAAGCCACGAACAAAAAAAACTTAAAAAATATACTTGCGAAAAATGCGGGATAAATTTAGAATCACATCAAAAATTTCTTGATGTTCATCATAAAGATACTATGAAATATAACAATTTTCCCGAAAATTTAGAAGTATTATGTCTTGGTTGCCATATTAAAGAACATCCGTGGATGAAAAACGACATAAGATATGCGGATTTTAAGGAATTACAACAAAGAAAATTTTAACTTTATTTTTCCCGATTAAGCGGCTCTACGTGAATTGTCGCGGTCATATCGAATTTTTTTTCTATCATTTTTTCTATGTCGCTTGCTATTTTGTGTCCTGTTTCTATGGTCAAATTATTTTCTAAACGAATGTGAAAAGTGAGTTCTCTGTGCGACACGTAATTGTGAATGTGAAAATGATGTATTCCCAAACTTTCGGGATGTATAAGCGAAATTTCGGTTTTTATGGAATCGATTAACTTTTGCGACGGCGCTTCGCCCAAAATTTTGTCTATGGTTTCTTTCATTATCTCAAAAGTAGCGTAAAAAAGCATAAGCGCGACAATCATTCCCAATATCGCGTCGATTTGCCAAACGTCGAAATATCTCGCGCAAATTATGCCTACCAAAACGGGCAAAGACGACAAAGCGTCGCTTCTGTGATGCCAGCCGTCTGCAATTAAACTTGTACTTTCGTATTTTCTTCCGAGATAATACGCAAATTGCGCCATCAATTCTTTTACTACTATCGACGCGACGGTAACGACAATCGCCCAAGTTCCGAATTCCACCGCTTTTTTTTGTTCTCCAAAGAGCGTCAATATAGAATTTCGCAAAAATTCAAAAGCGATAATTCCCAAAACGACGGCGATTAAAAGCGCGGCGATTTGTTCCCATCTTCCGTGTCCGTATGGGTGTTCTTTGTCCGCTTTTTTGGACGAAAATTTCGCCGCGATAATAACCATAAGCGAGGTAATTGAGTCGGAAAGCGTATGCCACGCGTCTGCGGCGAGCGCGATTGAGCCCGTTATAACGCTAACCCACATTTTCGCGCAAAAAAGCGCCGTGTTTAATAATATCGAAACCGTTCCTTCGAGGTATCCCGCTTTCGTTTTATCCATAAATATATAACTCCTCTAACAAAAAACGTTGTAAAAATAATAAAATTCCCCGCTTATGTGTTTTATTTTGTGCGAAAATAGTATTTTTATGTCAATAAATAAAATTTCTACGGGAAATATAAAATGAATAGAAAGCCAAAACATACTATTGAAGAAATTCGGCAAATAGTTATTCCTATTGTTAAACAATACGGAGTAAAACGCGCGTATTTGTTCGGTTCTTACGCAAGAGGCGAAGCCAAAGCAAAAAGCGATATCGATTTGAGAATCGACGCGGGAAAAATCAAAAGCTATTTCAAACTTGCTCAACTATACGGCGATTTGGAAGATTCGTTTAAAACGAAAGTCGATTTATTGACGACTTGCGCTTTGGAAGATAAATTTCTTAAAAGAATAGAAAAAGAAGAAGTGTTGCTTTATGCTGAATGAACGCGATAAAAATATTTTGGAACATATTATTAAATACTGCGACGAAACAAAACAGACAATTTTAATGTTTGACGATACTTTGAAGACGTTAAAAGCAAATGCCGTTTATAGAAACGCCGCTTCTATGTGCGTTCTTCAAATCGGCGAATTGACGACGCATTTTTTCAAAAGAATTTTTAGCGGCAAACGCGCGAATTCCTTGGACAAGCATTAAAAAAATGCGCAATATTGCCGCGCATCATTACGGGAAATTTAGTATGGAAATATTACACGGAACGATTACCGAAAGTATTCCCGAACTTAAAGAATATTGTCAAGAATTGCTTAACGAGAGTATAATAAGGTAAAAATTATGTTTCAATATTAGTTTGGCAATTAGTATTTTACCAAAATAATTTTAAAAAGAAAAGAGAAAACTATGCAACTTTTTACAAACGACGAAAAACAAATTATTAAAGAAGCGTTGACTATTTATTTGCAAATGGCGGCGCAACAAATGCATCCGCAAATGCTGGAACAGTTGGGCGAGATGGCGAAAAACATCTTGCAAAAAGCCGATAAAGCGGGAACGGGAGCGGACGACGGCGAAAAAAGCAATAAACCGCACAATATCAGCGACGAATGGTTTGACAACGTGTGCGTAAATTGCGAAAGTTTGGATTATTCCGGTTGCACCGATAGCGTTACGGCAAAATTTCCGGGAAAATGCGACCCGATACTTAAATACGAGTTTGAAAAAAACAGAAAAAATAAATAGCGATTTATATCAGGTCGCAATATGATATACTTTTTGAAAAAATTGCGATTTTCTTTATTTTAGCGTTTTTTTGAAACAATTCGCACTATTCGCAATATCAAACAAATAAAACTTTCGGGATTTGCCTTGTTTTTTTGTTTGGCAAATATTATTTTTTGCCCGAAATTCGACATTATTTACTTTCAATAAAGAGGTTGAAATATGAAAAAAATGTTTTTAATTTTGATTTATACGGCGTTTTTTGCGTTTGGACAGGCAAACGACAAAGCGGTAAAAGACGCAAAAAAAGCGTTTGCAAGCAAGGATTACGCGAGCGTCGTGCAAATATACAAGTCCTTTGCCGATACCGCAAAAACAAATAATCCTGTATTGGAATTTTTGGAGCCGATTTATATTGAAGCGGTTTCTTTTCAGAAAAAATACGAGCAAATACCCGATTTGTCGGTGTCGTATATCGCGCAGTTTCCTAACAGTTCGCAAGTTGCGCGGGTTTATTATTTATGGGGAGTCGCAAAGGCAAATTTGGGCGAATTCGTTTTGGCGATTGTCGCTTTGGACGAAGGTTTGAGCAGAGTAAGCGCAAAAGAAAAAGAAACGGAAAAAGCGATAAGAAATCTTATTACGCGAATCGCCAACGATTATATTTCGCAGGAAGATAAAAATAAAGTTATAGCGAACGGCGTAAGCGAAGAGACGACAAACATTTTGCGTTCAAACGGCGCGGCGAGACGAAGCGTTGATGCGGCGTCGGATACCAAAAAAAGCGGCGGTTTTTCTAACAAAACCATAGGACTTTTAGTTCCTATGACGGGCGAATTTGCGGATTTGGGAAAAACCACGCTTAATACCGTTCACATGGTTTTGACGCAATACGAAGAAAAAACGGGCGAAAAAATTGCGTTAAAAGTTTATGATACCGAAGGAAGCGCAATAAAAACCGCGCAAAGAGTAAACGAATTGCTTAAAGACAACGTTTCTGTGGTGATAGGTCCCGTAATGAGCAATACCGCGACGGTTGCGGCGGCTGTTTTGTCGCAATATCCAAACAAAGCGATAATGATAACTCCCACAGCGACCGACGACGGAATAGCGGCTTTGGGCAGAAATATTTTTCAAATAAATTTAACGCAAAAAGCGCTCGCCGAAAAAATTGCCGATTACGCGGTTGAAGATTTGAACATAAAAAAGTTTGTAATTCTTGCGCCGCTCGACGAATACGGTCGCGTTATGACCGAATATTTTTCGGCGGCGGTCAAAGAAAAAGGCGCGGTTGTGGAATTTACCGAATATTTTTCCCCCAGCGCTTCCGATTACAGAAAGCAATTTAAGGCGATTCGCGAATATTATACCAACTTAAAGTTTGTCGAAAACGGCGACGCGGATATGAAGCGAAAAGCCGACTATTTAGCGGATTCTACAATAACTTTGGGCGGACTTTTTTTGCCTGTTTCGCAGCCGCAAAACGCAATACAGTTGGCGGCGCAAATTCCGTTTCATAAATTGCGCGCTCAAATTCTCGGCTCAAACGGATGGGGAAATCAAAAAGTTATAGACGACGGCAAAACGACCGTGCAAAATATTTGTTTTTCGAGCGCGCACGTAATCGATTCTGAAAACGAACTTGTCGGACAGTTTATTGAAAGTTACAGAATTAAATACGGACAACTGCCCAATATGGTCGTCGCGCCGCTTGTTGCAGACGCGGTTCTTTTGACGCTTAAAGCGTTGTCGCAAAGCGCTTCCGTCGCGGATTTGTCGGAAAAACTTTTGCGCGTCGAAAATTACAAAGGACTTTCTTCGGAAATTTCGTTTAGAAATTCCGTCGGCGTAAACAGCGCCGCAGCCGTAATGAAAATAAGCGGACAAAGGGCGATTCGGGTAAAATAGTCGATGAACACGATTTTTTATTTTTTGCGAGAGACCTGCGCAAATCTTTATCGTTCCAAACTTCTTACTACGATTTCGGTGATAACGACGGGCGTTTTGTTGTTTTTTCTTTTAATTCTTTCGCTTGTTATGATAAATATTCGGCTTTGGATAAGCGGCAATGAAAATCAGCCGCAAGTTTCGGTTTATTTCGACGCGGATATTTCTACGGAAGCGGAAAGCGAACTTATAGAAAAGGTAATGTCGGCGGCAAAACCCGTCGGTTCAAATTTTATTTCCCGCGATTCTTCGTATAATATTTTTAAAAATCTTTACGGAAGCGAAATGCTTGCGTCCGTAGAAGAAAATCCTTTTCCGCCCGTTTTGGAAATAACGTTTTCAAACGATATCGGAACTAGCGAAATAAATTTAATTTGCAAAAGAATAGGCGAATTTGAAGGCGTGGAATCGGTTGTTTTTTCGCAGGAATGGCTTAAAAAATTGCAGAGTTTCAGGGATTCCGTATCGCGGGGACTTGTAATATTTGCCGTAATTATGATTTTGGTGGTATTTTTTACAATAATGAACACAATAAAATTGACGGTTTACGCTCGCGAAGATATGATTCGCAATATGCAATATATTGGCGCGAGCGGCTGGTATATAAGAACGCCGTTTGTTCTTGAAGGAATGTTTCAAGGATTGCTTGGCGCAAGTATCGCCGTAATTGCGAGTTTTTTGGTTAGAATTTTTATACCGAATTTTGATTTTTATTGGGGCGAGGCGAAACTTTTTGCTGGAATTTTGCTTTTTGGCGCGGCGTTAGGATTTTTCGGCAGTTTTTTTGCGGTGAAAAAATTTATAAAATTATAAAAAATAAGAAAAATAAAAAGGACGAGGCGAAATTACCCCGTCCCGACCGTCAAACAACTATCATTGCAATTCTTTCGCCGCTTTTAGCGAAAGTCGCACTTTTCCTTTGTCCATTCCGACAAGTTTTACGTCAATAACGTCGCCTTCTTTAAGGTAGTCGGTTACTTTTTGAACGCGCTTGTCGTCAAGTTCCGAAATATGAACAAGCCCTTCTTTGCCCGGCAAATATTCCACAAACGCGCCGAAATCTACAAGCGTTTTAACTTTTGCCGTATAGGTTCTGCCTATTTCGGGGTCTTCCATTTGCGCGTTAATTCTTTCGAGAGCAAGTTGCGCCATTGCTTGAGTTTTTCCCGAAATCTGTACGGTTCCGTCTTCCGCGATATTTATGTTTGCGCCTGTGGTATCTTGTATCGCCTTGATATTTTTGCCTCCGGGACCGATAAGTTCGCCGATTTTGCTTTCCGCTATTTTCGTCGTTAAGATACTCGGCGCAAGTTTGCTCACATTTTTACGCGGAGAAGATATTGCCTCGTTCATAATTTTCAAAATGTGGATTCTCGCGTCTTTTGCCTGCGCAAGCGCTTCGCTCATAAGTTCGGGCGTAATTCCGTCGATTTTTATGTCCATTTGAATTGCGGTAACGCCGTGAGAGGTTCCCGTTACCTTAAAATCCATATCGCCCAAATGGTCTTCCGTTCCAAGAATATCGGTCAAAATCGCCGTTTTGTCGCCTTCTTTTATAAGCCCCATCGCGACGCCCGCGACCGCCGATTTTATAGGAACTCCCGCCGCCATAAGCGCAAGAGAGCCGCCGCATACCGAAGCCATAGAAGACGAGCCGTTCGATTCAAGAATTTCGCTAACCAAACGAACGGTATATGGGAAGTGCTGTTCGCCGGGAATTACCGCCGCAAGCGCTCTTTCCGCCAAATGCCCGTGTCCGATTTCTCTTCTTCCGACGCTTCCCATTCTTTTGCATTCGCCTACCGAATACGGCGGAAAATTGTAATGCAAATAGTACGTCTTGCGATAATCTTTTTGCAATCCGTCGATAACTTTTTCGTCGGATTTCGTTCCAAGCGTACAAACTACTAAACCTTGCGTTTCGCCTCTCGTAAACACTACCGAACCGTGCGCTCTCGGCAAAAAGTCCAATTCGATGTTTATGGGGCGAACTTGGTCGAGTTTTCTTCCTCCGATACGAACTCGCTCGTTCAAAATAGTGTCGCGCATATCCTTTTCTTCAAGCGCTTCGTAAGCCGCTTTAAGGTCTTCTTCCTGTTCGGGATATTTTTCAGCGAGCGCTTTAACCGTTTCCTTTTTCAACTCCGCGACTTTTCCGTAACGCTCGTGCTTTATTCCCATAAAAGAATACTCGTGCAAGCGACTTCCCACAAATTCCTTTACGTCCGCGTCTATCTGCGGATTTCTGCCTTCGGGAGCGACAAACTCCGCGGGCTTTACTCCCATTTCGGCAAGCGCTTCTTTTTGCATTTGAACAAGCGTTTTGATATGCGAATGCGCAAACATAATCGCCTCTACCAATTTTTCTTCGGGGACTTCGTAAGCGCCGCCCTCGACCATCATAATGGAATCGGCGGTTCCCGCGACGACGAGTTCCAACTCGCTTTTTTTCATTTGTTCAAGCGTCGGGAAAACTACCAATTTTCCGTCTATCTTTCCTACGGTTACGCCCGCGACGGGTTCGTTAAACGGCAATTCCGAAACGCACAGCGCAAAAGACGTCGAAATAATGCTTGCCACATCAGCCGGATTTTGGTCGTCCGCCGAAATAACCGTATTTACAATTTGCACTTCCCTTGCGTATCCGCTGGGAAAAAGCGGGCGAATCGGACGGTCGATAATTCTTGCAATCAATACTTCTTCGTCGGACGGTTTGCTTTCTCTTTTAAGAAAACCTCCGGGGATTTTTCCTGCGGCGTACGCTTTTGCAATATATTCAACCGTGAGCGGAAAAAAATCTTGTCCCTCAACTTCGGGACCTACGCAAACTGTCGACAAAATCATACTATCGCCAATGCGAACAGTTGCGGAACCGGCGGCTTGTTTCGCTATTCGTCCGGTTTCGAGGGTGATATCAACATCACCGATTTTTATAGATTTGGTGTGAATAGCCATTCACATCTCCTTAAATTTAAAATTTTGCTATTTTAGCGCGCTAAAAATACTATTTGCCCAAATGCAATAATTTGAAATAAATATTTTTTTAATAAAAGCCGATAAATTTCACTAAATTTTCTCTGCTTTTAACGTTCAAGCGCTAAAAACGACAAATAATTTTCAATAACGTCTGTACAATCCAAAATTGCGCCGATAAAAAACTTCGCGGCGCGGTCGTTTTCAAGTAAACGCTTAAACGTTACATCGTATATCGGATTTTGGCTATTATCGTTTTTTCTTTCTCCTTTTTATTTATCACAAAAAAATACTATTTTGCGACGAAACTTATAAAACTAATTTTCTGCGGATTTTTCATCAATTTAAGTTGCCTCCGTAAATCTTCTTACCGCTCCCTCGTCGGCGCTTACCGCAAAATGGGCGTACATTTTAAGCGATTCGCAAACTTCGCGGTTTCTCTTTGGCTTAAACGCATTTTTCCCTTTTGCGAGTTCTTCGTTTCGCCGTTTATTCAATTCTTCGTCGGAAATTTTAAGATTTATACTGCGGTTCGGAATAGAAATTTCAATAATATCGCCGTCGCGGATAAGCCCGATTGCCCCGCCGTTCGCCGCTTCGGGAGAAATATGCCCGATAGACAAACCGCTTGTTCCGCCGGAAAATCTGCCGTCGGTTATGAGCGCGCACTCCTTGCCCAACCCGATTGATTTTATATACGAAGTCGGATACAGCATTTCCTGCATTCCGGGACCGCCTTTAGGTCCTTCATAGCGAATAACGACGACGTTTCCCGCCGCGACTTTTCCGCCCAAAATTCCGGCGCTCGCGTCTTCCTGACAGTCGAAAACCACCGCTTTGCCGCTAAAATCAAATATGCTTTCATCGACGCCCGCGGTCTTGATTACGCAGCCCTTCTCGGCGATATTTCCGAACAAAACGCCCAATCCGCCGTCTTTCGTGTAAGCGTTTTCTACGCTTCTAATACAGCCGTCTTTGCGGTCTGTATCAAGGTCGCCGTAATAATTTTCCTGTTTGCCGATTTCGTTGCAAAACACGTTCGCCGGAGCGGACATATAAAATTTTTTCGTCTCTTCGCCGCAATTTTTCGACATAATATCGTATTTGTCTATACATTCGGCAAGCGTCAAACCGTCGACCCTTTTTACGCCCGTATCGATTAAACCCGCTTTCGCCAATTCGCCCAAAAGCCCGATAATTCCGCCCGCTCTGTGAACGTCCTCGATATGATATTTTGCGGTGTTCGGCGCGACTTTTGAAATACAGGGGACTTTTCGCGAAAGTTTATCCATATCGCTCATTTTGTAATCCACGTCCGCCGATTGCGCGACGGCAAGCAGATGCAAAACCGTGTTTGTAGAGCCGCCCATCGCAATATCCAAAGTCATCGCGTTTTCAAACGATTTTCTGCTCGCAATGCTTCTGGGAAGGACGCTCTCGTCGCCGCCGGAATAATATTTATTCGCGTTTTCGACAATTTGTTTCGCCGCTTTCTTAAACAGTTCGAGGCGGTTTTTGTGAGTCGCGACAAGCGTTCCGTTGCCGGGCAAGCCCAGACCAATCGCCTCTACTAAACAATTCATAGAATTTGCCGTAAACATTCCCGAACAACTCCCGCAGCCCGGACACGCGACCGCTTCTACTTCGGCAAGTTCCTCGTCGCCGACGTTTTTATTTCCCGCCATAACCATAATGTCTATCAGGTCGTATTTTCTGTCTTTTCCTTTTCCCGCTTCCATAGGTCCGCCGCTAACAAAAATCGTCGGGATGTTAAGCCGCATACTCGCCATAAGCATTCCGGGAACAATTTTATCGCAATTCGGAATACAAACCAAAGCGTCCGCTCTGTGCGCGTTTACCATATATTCCACGCTGTCCGCAATAATTTCGCGGCTGGGAAGCGAATACAGCATTCCGCTATGCCCCATAGCAATTCCGTCGTCAATCGCTATCGTGTTAAATTCCGCCGCAAAACAGCCCAAATTTTCTATTTCTTTTTTTACCGACTGTCCGACCTCGTGCAAATGACAGTGTCCGGGAACAAACTGCGTAAACGAATTGGCAATCGCGACGACCGGCTTGCCGATATGTTCTTTTTTCATTCCGTTGGCGCGATAAAGCGCTCTCGCCCCCGCCGTAAGCCGTCCCTGCAAAACCGCGTCGCTTCTTAATGCAAATCCCATAATTTCTCCTTTTTAACGATATTTTTAAGTGAAAAATAGTTTTTATCGCGAATTAAAAATAAAAAAATCGCTTAATTAAATGGAAATAACATATTTTTACGGAAAAATTATTTTTTTAACATAGAATTTAGCAAGGAGTTATTAAAATGAAACTTTTTCCGAGTAAAAACATAACGCAAATAATAAATTGGACGCTTGACAATATTGTTCCGCCGATTTTGCGCGACAATAAATTTTTTATGTATCCTTTAATGTCCGCCGCTTATGGAAAACAGACGAAAATTTTGCTTGATTTCAAAGAAAAATTTCCGTTTATGAGCGACGAAGAACTTGCGCGGTGTTATAAAAATATAGTCGACGTTCCCGTAAATACAGGCAGAAAATCCGATTTGAATACTAAATGCCTTAACTATATATTAAACAATATCAACAAAGATTTGCAAATGTCTTCTTCAAAAACCACCTGCTTTGACGCTTCCTGCGGGAACGGTTATTTGCTGAAACAAATCGCAAAAAAATACCCAAATATTAAATGTATCGGCGGAGACATAGCCCCGCGAAAAATTGACGAAAACATTGAAGTTTTAAGCACAGATATAACGAATTTGCAACATCCCGATAAATATTTCGATATTGTTTTATGCACGCACACTTTGGAACATATTCGCGAACCGAAAAAAGCGCTTTTGGAACTAATAAGAGTTACGAAAAAGCGGTTAATAATTGCCGTTCCCCGTCAAAGAGAATACAGATATACGGTAGATTTGCACGTAAATTTCTTTCCTTATATGTACGATTTCAAACGCTTTATCGGAATAGAAAACGCAAAATATCTAAAACTTGGCGGCGATTTTTTATGTTGTATAGATATTGAGTAAGAAAAATTGTCTTAAAGTAAATTTTTTCTCCATTTTCTTTTTTGAAAATAATTTGTGTTTTTCTATTTTTCGGAAGCGTAAAAAGTGCTTTCGCGTTTCTGTTTTATCCAAATTTCAAAAGGAGTTTTTATGATTTACAAATTTATTAAATTCGGCGCTTTTGTCGCCATCGTCGCGCTTTTTATCGCGCGTTATTTAGAAGGCAATAATGTGTGCTGTGTTTGGTACGCGTCGGTGCGATACGTCCCCCCGTTTTTGCCCAAACAACTCCCTTCACTCCACCGTTACGCTTTTTGCCAAATTGCGCGGTTTATCAATATCCAAACCTTTGTTTGCGGCGACGTAATAACTGAAAAGTTGCAAGACAATAACCGACAAAGACGGCGAAAACAACTCCGAACCCTGCGGAAGTCCGATGTGAAAAAGTTTATCGGTTTCTTTTGCTTCGGGGCAATTTCCTATGAGTAAAACTTTTGCGCCGCGACTTATAACCTGTTCGGCGTTACTCATTATTTTGCCGTATAATCGCTCGCAATTTGAAAGCGCGACGACCAGCGTATTCTCTTCCACAAGCGAAATTGTGCCGTGTTTTAATTCGCCGCCCGCGTACGCTTCGGAGTGAATATACGAAATTTCTTTGAGTTTTAACGAACCTTCCAGCGCTATCGCGTAATCTATGTTTCTGCCGATAAAGAAAATACTTTTGTAACCCACGCATTCCGAAGCGTACATCTGAATAGAATCGATTCTTTTAAGAATGCTCGATATTTTGTCGGGAAGTTGCGAAATTTCCAAAAGGTATTTTTGCTCTTCGACTTGCGATATTTTTCCCAATTTAACGGCAAAGCGAATAGATAATATATACAACAATGCCAACTGCGACGAAAACGCTTTTGTCGTCGCAACGGCAATTTCGGGTCCCGCCGCGGTAAATAAACAAAAATTCGCTTCTTTCGCTATTGTACTTCCGACTACGTTTACTATGGAAAGCGTCGTCGCATTTTTGGATTTCGCCTCGCGCATTGCGGCTATGGTGTCCGCAGTTTCTCCCGATTGACTAACCAAAATCACGAGCGTTTTTTCGTCGATAATCGCGTTTTTGTATCTAAATTCGCTCGCAAGTTCCACTTCGACCGACATTCGGCAAAGTTGTTCAAACACATATCGCGCGACGACTCCCGCGTTATAAGCGGAACCGCAGGCGGTTATCACAATTTTATTGAAACGCGAAATATCAAGAGTATCGATAACGTTTTTGTTGTTTCCGCTTTTTAAAACGGATTGAATAGTATCTCGCAAAACTTTCGGCTGTTCCATAATTTCTTTCAGCATAAAGTGCGGATATCCGCCTTTTTCCGCGTCGTCCATAGTCCAAGTTACGGTTTCGACTTGCTTTTCCAACGGCTCGCCGTCTATGTCGAAAAACTTAACGCTTCCTTCTTTGAGAACGGCTATCTCCTTGTCGTTAAGATAGCAAACTTTATCCGTATGTTTCAAGACGGCAGGCACGTCGGAGGCGATAAAATGTCCGTGTTTTGCCACGCCGATTATCAGCGGATTGTCTTTTTTTATCGCGATAAGAGTGTCGGGTTCGTCTACGCACATTACTCCGAGCGCGTAAGAACCTTCAACGGCGTTTGACACTTTTACGACCGCGTCCATCAAATCGCCCGAATAATAATGTTCGGCGAGTTGCGCAATAACTTCGCTGTCCGTTTGCGACGCGAAATTTACTCCCCAATGTTCGAGGCGTTCTTTCAGGTGTTTATAATTTTCGATTATTCCGTTATGCACGACGGCGATTTTATTTTTGCTTCCCACGTGCGGATGCGAATTTACGTCCGACGGCTCTCCGTGCGTAGCCCATCGCGTGTGTCCTATGCCCATATTTCCGACGAGCGGTTTTTGCGCGAGACGTTGTTCAAGCGCGGATAATCGTCCTTTTTGCTTTACGACGTCAAAGCCGTCGTCTTTATATATTGCGACGCCCGCCGAGTCGTAACCGCGATATTCGAGTTTTTTCAATCCGTCGACAATAATTGGAACGGCGTTTTCTTTTCCCACATATCCGATAATGCCGCACATAGTTTCTCCTTCTGATAGCCGCGCATAACTGTTTATATTGTTGTTTTTGTTCAGTAAAATACTATTTGCCGCAAAACAAAAAGGGACGTACCTAAAAAGACACGTCCCCGACAATAAAAACTACAAACCTCAATTACGCGGAAACACTACGCGGAAACCTATGCATATAAAGTATTGGGAAATGGTTGGTTCGTATTTGCTTCGCTGCGCAACCTCATAGGAAGATGGAAGATGGGTGTTCCAACCACCGCCGCGTACGACGCGTTCGACACCCGTTGCCGCTCCTGTGGGGTTCGTTACCGCTACCGTAGGGTACCAACTGTACCAATCGCTACACCACTCAATCACATTTCCGGTCATATCGTATATACCGAGTTCATTTGCCTTCTTCTGTCCTACCGGTTTAGTTGTTTCACTTGAATTACTTTCATACCAAGCGACATCTCCGAGAGTATTGCTTCCGCTATAAATATATCCTTTACTCCTGTTTCCGCCGCGAGCCGCAAATTCCCATTCGGCTTCCGTCGGCAAACGTCCGCCTTTATTTCGCGCAAAAGTGTCGGCGTTACCCCAACTTACGTTTTCTACCGGATTATTATCACGCCCGCTAAAACGCGATGGATTATTACCCATTACCGACCTATACTGCGCTTGTGTTATCTCATACTTGCTTATCCAAAAATCCTGCGTAAGCGTCACATCGTGCTGACGTTGTCCGTCATATATTATCACGCCTTTAGGCGTCGGTTGTCCCATAGCAAACGTACCCGCTTTTACAAGTACGCACTCTATACCGTTAATTGTTTTTGTTTCGCTGTATGTGGGACCTTCTTTATACCGAGCGTACATCGTTACGGGGGCTGTTATCGTGTAGGGGCTGTTATATTTAATTCCTCCCGTCGCCGCGCTGTACCAGCCGTCAAAAATATAATGTTCGCGCGTCGAAGTCGGAGCGGGCAAAGTTACGCTTGTTCCCGAAGTTCTCGATATCGATTGAACGCTGCCGCCGCCCTGCGAATTGAAAGTAATCGTCGTCAACCATTGCGCGTACATCGTTACGTTTTTGTCCTCCACAGTATAAGGACTGTTATATTTAGTTCCACCCGTCGCCGCGCTGTACCAGCCGTCAAACACGTAACCGCTTCTTGTCGGATTCGGCAAGGTTACGTTTGTCGCAAATCCCTGCGTTATCGGCGAAACGCCGCTTCCGCCCTGCGAATTGAAAGTTAGCGTGTAATTATTTAACGTCCACCGCATATACATTGCAATATCGTCGTCCGTTACGGTATAATTATCTTCGCCGCCGCCGTATTTAGTCCCTCCCGTCGCCGCGCTGTACCAGCCGTTAAACGTATAACCATCGCGGCTATAAGTCGGCAAAGTTATCGTTTTTCCTTCCTCCTCGACAATCGAATGAACGATGACAGTCCCGTTATCCGAATAAAAATTTATCTCATAATACTCAATTGCGTTGTTCCATAAGGCATACAACGTCGCGTTTTCAACAACCGTATATTTGTCGCCCGCTCTGTATATTTTTCCTTTACTATACCAATACTTGAACGTACTGTTTTCGCAAGTCGGCGTGGGCAAAGTTATTTCCATATCTTCCCAATACGTCGTCTGCGGCGAAGTTACGTCGCAACTCAAACTCATCGACTCGAAAGTGAGCGTGTATTTATTCGCCGTAAAATACGCATACATAGTTACGTCGCCCGTTATCATATAATCGTCTCCGCCTCCGCCTATTCTTTCTCCGCCCGTCGCCGCATTGAACCAGCCGTTAAACGTATAAGAATCGCGAATCGGAGCGGGCAACTTTATTAAGGTTCCCGTTCTTTCGGATACTTTTCCGTAATAAGCGTTTAATAAACCCTGCGTAAACGTTACCGTCCGCATATAGCCCGATACTACGGCAATGTCTTCTTCATACGCGACGTTAAGAACAATAGGACAATCTGAAAGCCCCGCCGCGACAGCCGCCGCTTCAAACGCCTCCGTAAATTTATCCGCCAAACATAAAAGTTCCGCGTCGCTTATTTCAACTTCCGAAAAATCGCCGCGAACGCCGCGAGAACTCGGATAGAAACTCGCTATCGGAGTGGCGCCTTCGTCGTTAAATCTGTCTAAACTTCTAACCATAAAAGTAACGCCGACGGGAGCGCCCGCGCCGTTATCGAAACCGTCCAAAATTTCTTTCGGGAAATCTCCGACCGATTCTATTTCAAGCGTTTGCGCCTGTCCCTGATAGTCGGCTGACCATCCCATATTTATCGCCCATTGTTCAGTCGAATATTTTCCCTTTTCGAGCGTGCCGTTTATTGTCCTCTGCGTTCCGTCGTTCGCTCTGATAGTACCCGAAAACGTAAGCGGTTTGTTTTGCTTGTATTCGTAATTTCCTCCGCCGTAACTCCCGTTGTCCCAAGTATCTTGTTTGTCATCGCCGCATCCCGCGACGAACAATAAAGCAAATACCGCCAATATTCCGACGACCAACGCCGCCGAAATCATTTTTACAAAATCAAGTTTTTTCATAAAAACTCCCTGTTTTAAATTTTTATATATTCTCGTTTTTTTCACTTCTCTACCTCTTCACTCCGACTTTTGCCGAATACCAATAAGTTTTTCCGTTTGCGCTTTTCGCCTCGACAATTACCAAATACGAACCGTTTGCCACAATTCTACCCGATTTATTTCGTAAATTCCACGCGCTCGCGTTTTTGCCTTCGCCGCTGAAAACGACGTTACCCGTATTGTCGTAAATTACGGTTTTTGTTATTTTTCCGTCTTTTCCGTCGGGAAGAGCGATTTTCACTATTTTAAGCGAGTCCGAAACCACGTTTTTCTCAAGAATTATCCCCAAACCGTTGCCGCTTTTTGTCGGGGTAATGGAATTTTCTTGCGCCGCCGCAATCGTCAAAGTAGCGGTCATCGCAGACGGAACGTTGTAATTTTCGTTTGTCGTAGCAAAATTCGCAGTTATCTGATATTCGCCGACCGCCGTTTGTCCGTTGCCCGTATAAGTAACCGTTACGCCGCTCGGCAATGTTCCGTTTATTAGTATGCTTTGCGCCGCGCCGTCGTGCGTTACCGTTTTGTCCGCAAAGGTTATGCCGTTCATATCGTAATTTGCTTTCGCCACATTTATTACAAAATCTTTTGTATAATTGCTTCCCTTTCCAAGACCGTTTTCTATTGTCGCTTTTATAGTAACTTGTCCCAATTTTGTAAATGTAATGGTGTTTGCGTTAATTGTCGCGCCTTCTCCTATTACGTTCCAAGAAATAGTTTTTTTATACGCATTGGCAGGTTCGATTGTTGCGCTTAATGCTTTTGTTTCATTATATACCGCCGAAGTTATTACGCTCGAAATATTGCTAACAGGTACAAAAAATACGCTCAAATACGGATAACCGCCGTTTATCTCGTTGTCAATTTCCCAAACGTCGTTAAAATTCCAGCCGACGAAAGTTGCCTGCGTTTTCATTTCGGTTGTCGTTTTAGGTGCGCCCCTATTCGTATCGTTTCGTCCGCTGGTTTGGCTGTCGTAATAACTGTTAGTTATTGCGCCGCTATAATTACCTCCCACTAATCCGCCGACCTCATTTCCGCTTCCCGAAACATTTCCTGCGGAGTAACTGTTAGTTATTGCGCCGCCATAATTACCTCCCACTAATCCGCCGACCTCATATCCGCCTCCCGAAACATTTCCTGCGGAGTAACTGTTGGTTATACTGCCGCCATAATTACCTCCCACTAATCCGCCGACAGATTCTACCCCCGAAACATTTCCCGCGAAATAACTATTAGCAATGCTACAGTCGCCAGGTTGGATAACTCCCGCCAGCCCGCCGACAAGGTCTCCGCCCGAAACATTTCCCGTGTAGTAGCAGTTTGTAATTGTGCCGCCGTAACCATTCACTACTCCCACTAATCCGCCGACAAAGATGTTTCCTTTTACACACGAAGCGACTACTCCGAGATTTTTTATTGTCGCGCCGTCGACATATCCGAACAATCCCACCCCGCTTGCATTGTTGATATAAACTCCGACTACGACATACCTTGCTCCGTCAAAAATTCCATAGAAGGCATTATCGCCATACCCTGCATCGCCATTTCCAATAGCCGTCCAAGTGTTCGCGGGAGCGGTCGTTTCCCAGTTCTGCCAATTTGTCGTGTCGTTTAACATAATATTCGCGCCGAGCGTGAACGTTTTGCCGTTCATATCGTTTCCGCCGTTTACCAACTCCGCAAGCCCCGCCAACTGCTCCGCCGTATTTATGGTAAAATACGTTTGCGATAA
>WRFX01000034.1 GCA_009787445.1 Chitinivibrionia bacterium
TTGGATTTGCCCGTCATATTGTTGTAATCTTTCAAACGACGTTCCAAATCGTCGGTTACGCCTATTTTACATTTTGTATTTTCTTTCGACGATTGAACTATATAAACGTATTGTTTCGACATTTTTTCAAACACCTTTTCTTTTTAGTTGTGTTTTTTGTATTAAAAATACTATTTGCTTGTCGGCAGAATATTATTTTACCGTTTTTATTCCTGAAATTATTCAAAAAAGGAAAAGTGTGAATTTTGATATTATAGTCGTCGGCGCAGGACACGCGGGAGCGGAAGCGGCAGTCGCCGCGGCAAAACATAAACATTCGGTTTTGGTTATTGCGGGCAATGTGGAATTTATTGGCGAAATGCCGTGTAATCCCGCAATCGGCGGCGTGGCGAAAGGAAATATCGTTCGCGAAATAGACGCTTTGGGCGGAATAATGGCAAAAGCGGCGGACAGAGCGGGCATTCAATTTAGAATGCTAAACAAAAGCAAAGGCGCGGCTGTTTGGGGACCTCGATGTCAAACCGACAGATTTTTGTATCGACAAATTATTCGCAACTATTTGGAAAACATTGAAAATATTACTATATTGCAAGATATGGTCGCCGAAATTTTAACGAACGAAAAAGGTTTTTGCTGCGGAGTAAAAACCGAACGCGGATTAAAAATAAATTCCAAAGCGGTAATAATTACGACTGGAACTTTTTTGAACGGTTTGGCGCATATCGGAGAAAACCAAATCGTTTGCGGAAGAAACGGGGAACTTGCTTCGACAAAATTAAGCGCGAATATCCAAAAATTAGGAATTAAAGCGGGACGGCTCAAAACGGGAACTCCCGCGAGAGTCGATAAAAATTCCATAGATTTTTCACATTTGGCAGTACAAACAGGCGACGAAAATCCGCAGCCGTTTTCGTTTTCTACGGATTTTTCGCTAAACAATTCGGCGGTTTGCCATATCGTAAAAACAAATAGCGAAACGCACAAAATAATTTTGGACAACATAGACAAATCGCCGCTTTACGGATTAAAAACGATAACGGGCGTCGGTCCGCGCTATTGTCCGTCGATAGAAGACAAACTTATGCGCTTCGGAGAACGCGACGGACATTTATTATTTGTAGAACCCGAAGGACTAAACAGCCGCGAAACGTATATAAACGGATTTTCGACTTCGCTTCCCGTCGACGTTCAAATAAAAGCATTGCAATCTTTACAGGGATTTTCAAAAGCAAAAATCATAAAACCCGCTTATGCGATAGAATACGATTATTTTGAACCGACGCAATTAAATTTATCTTTGGAATCAAAAATCGTTCCGAATTTATATTTTGCAGGACAAATAAACGGAACTTCCGGATACGAAGAAGCGGCGGGGCAAGGACTTGTCGCGGGCGTAAACGCAATGTTGAAAATAGAAGAAAAACAGACGTTTATTTTGCGAAGAGACGAAGCGTATATCGGCGTTTTGGTAGACGATTTGGTTTCAAAAGGCACGCAAGAACCGTATCGGATGTTTACGTCGCGGGCGGAATATCGACTTGTTTTGCGTCAGGATAATTGCGACGAACGTTTAATGCCGAAAGCGTTTGATTTAGAAATTGTTCCACGTGGAACATTTGAAACGCGGCAAAAAGTTTGGGAAGAAAAAGAACGCTTAAAACAAAAAATCAGAAGCACGCTCGTTTTGGCGGATGTTTGGAATAAAAATAATTTAGAACAAATAAAAGAAAATATTCGCGCCGATAAACTCTTAAAACGTCCGAATATTGATATAAAAAATATCGTAGAAAATTCGGATTTAAACGTTTCAGATTTTTGCAATGAAATGCTTTTGGCGGCGAGTTTCGATATTATTTACGAAGGGTTTGTCGAAAAGCAAAAAGAATCCGTCGAAAAAATTTTGCGTTTTGAAAACACAAATATTCCTAACTCGTTAAATTTCAGCGACATAACAGGACTCTCAATAGAATGTCGCGAAAAACTGAAAAAACACAATCCGCAAACAATTGGACAAATTTTAAGAATTTCAGGAATAACCCCCGCAGACGTATCTGTCATTTTAGTATATTTATCTCATAGAAACGATTAGAAACGAAAATGTTCTACGTGGAACAATTTAATATTGGAGTGAAATAGTGAAAGTTATTTGTGTGCTTAATCAAAAAGGAGGAGTCGGCAAAACGACGACGGCGATAAATTTAGCGTCCTGTCTTGCCGCTTCTGAGAAAAAAACGCTTCTTTTGGATATGGACGCTCAAAGAAACGCTACCAGCGGTATCGGAATAAATAAGGACACCATAAAAATTTCGGTTTACGACGTCCTTTCGGCGAAAGAAGAAGACAACTTAAAATTAACGGACGCAATAGTTTCTTCCGAACATTTTGACTACCTTGACGTAATTCCCGCGAGCATAGATTTGGCGGGAATCGATTTGGAGTGGGCGTCAAAGATAGCGAGAGAAAGAGTTTTGTGTTCGCATTTGGAAGAGTTGAGAAAACTTCCGCCCGAAAAACAATACGATTTCGTTATTATCGATTCTCCGCCCGCGTTAAGTACCGTTGTCGTAAATATTTTAACCGCGTCCGATTCGATTTTAATTCCTATTCAATGCGAATATTACGCTTTGGAAGGTTTAACGGAATTGCTTAATACGATTAGAAAAGTGCAAAAAAACCTCAATAAAACGCTTGAAGTGGAAGGCGTTTTGCTTACTATGTACGATAATCGCTTAAACTTATCCAAACAGGTCGCCGACGAAGTGAAAAGTTATTTCGGCGAAAAAGTTTATGAATGCATAGTGCCGCGAAACGTAAAACTTTCCGAGTCGCCGTCGCACGGTAAACCTATTATAAAATACGATATTATGTCGACGGGCGCGATTGCGTATATGAGTTTGGCAAAAGAAATAATTAAAAACGGCGGTAAAAAATGAGCAGAAAAGCGCTTGGAAAAGGATTGAGCATTTTATACGGCGAAAGCGAAGCGCAAGAGAGCAACGCTTCGCAAACCGCAATTTCTATTTCGCAAATAGAACCGAATCCTTTTCAACCGAGAATCGATTTTGATAACGAACAAATTGAGGAATTGGCAAAAAGCATAAAAGAACAGGGACTTTTGCAGCCGATAGTCGTGCGAAAAACTTCGGACGATAAATATCAAATTGTTTCGGGCGAAAGACGTTTCAGAGCGTTAAAACTTCTCAACGAAAAAGAAATTGCGGCGATAATTCGCGAAGATGTCGACGACAAGCAAATGCTTGAATTGGCGCTTGTGGAAAATATTCAGAGAGAAAATCTTAACGAAATCGAAACCGCGCTTTCTTATAAAAAACTGATAGAATTTTGCGGTTATTCTCATCAGGAATTATCCGACAGATTGGGAAAAAGCAGGGCTTTAATAACGAATACTTTGCGGCTCTTAAAACTTTCGGAAGATATTCAGACGATGCTCAGAGAAAAACAAATTTCCGCAGGACACGCGAAAGTATTGCTCGCTGTGGAAAATCCGATTTTGCAACTTCAATTAGCGCAGGAAGTCGTAAAAAAAACGCTTTCGGTTAGAGAAACGGAAAAAAAATTATCGCAAGTTTTAAGCGGCGACGACAAAGAAAAAGTTGAAATTTCGGCAAAAAAAGAAACGATTTTGGCGAGCAAGTATTCGTCGGTTTTGTCGGATATAAAAAATTTGCGCGGTTTTGAATTGAAAATTATAGAAGAAAAAAGCGGAAAATCCGGAAAAGTAGAAATAAAATTTGCAAATACGGACGAGTTTGAAAAAATAATTACCATTTTAAGTAAGGACAATGTAGAATGAAAAACAGAATAAAAGAAATAATTATAGTTCGCGAACATACGACAAGTTCGCCAAAAATGTATAGAATAAACGGTTTTATAATGTTTATTTTTAAAACTTTTATGTTGCTCGCACTCGCCGTAATAGCGACGTTTGTTTTTGGCGGAACGTATTTGTTTCAGCGATTAACAACTTATGGAGAATTAAAAAGTCAAAACGATTCGCTTGTTAAATATTCGCAGCAAGTAGATTCCTTGAAGGCGAACGTTATTAAAATAAATCGACATTTGGAATTTTTTAAGGCGGTTTCGCTATTTGACGCGGAAGGCGAAAAAAGCGCTCCTACGATAGACGAATTTTTGAAAAGCGCGGAAATCGTTAGCGCTTCCAATAGTAGCGTATTAAATATGCAGCAGGAGTTCAGTAAAACTCCAAAAATCCGTCCCGTTACGGGAATTATCAGCAGAAGTTTTAATTTGCAGGAGTCGCACACGGCAATAGATTTTGTCGCGGCGCAGGGAAGTCCCGTAAGAGCGACTGCGGACGGACAAGTCATTCGCGCTTCTTTTGACGAATATTTGGGCAACGTCGTGGCGATAAAACACGTCGACGGCTACGAAACGCTTTATGCGCATTGCCAGCAAATTTTGGTCAGAGTGGGGCAAAACGTGGTTCAGGGCGAAACTATTGCTTTGGTAGGCAATAGCGGAAAGTCGTCAAAAGGTATTCATTTGCATTACGAGGTTACAAAGGATGGGAAACCAATAAATCCGGAAACATTATTTTTATAATTTAAAGCAGAAAGGTCAGGGGACAATATGATGGAAAAAGGCAACGGAAGCGTTACTTTACTTGGCGCGGGAGCGTCGTTTGAGGGGAAGATTACAACTCCCCATACGATTCAAATCTACGGAAAATTTTCCGGAGAGATTCATACGAGCGACACATTGGCAATAGGTCGCGACGGCGTAGTTCTTGCGGAGGTTACGGCGAAATCGGCGCAAATCGGCGGGAAAATTCAGGGAAACATTATTTGTAAAGAATGTATAGAAATGGAAGAGCGCGCGGATGTTCGCGGGAACATTACGGCGAAAGAATTGGTTATCAAAAAAGGCGCGATTTTCCACGGAACATCGTCGATGTTGCAGGACCCTTCGCTCTCTGCAATAAAAAAGGTCGATACCAGACGAGATTTGCAAACGGAAACCACAGAAAAATCAGTTTCCCCCTAAAATATACATTCCAATGGCTCCGGCAGCCGAAACGTTTAACGATTCGATTGCCGAAGTGTTTATTGGAATCGTAAAAACGAAGTCGGCAAGAGTTTTCAGTTTATTGGAAACTCCGTTTCCTTCGTTGCCGAGCGCAAAAATAAAATTTTTGGATAAATTTTGCGGAATTTTATTATTGCCGCTCAAATCCGCGACAATTAAATTATATTTTTGCTTTTTTAGGATTTCTATGCACTCAAAAATGTCTTTTTTTGAAATTATTTCCAAATTGCAAATTGCGCCTCCGGTAGAGCGAACGACTTTCGGCGAATAAACGTCGCTGCATCCGCGACTTAAAATAACAGTGGAAAAACCAAACGCCGCCGCGCTGCGAATAAGCGTCCCGACGTTTCCGGGGTCTTGAATATCTTCGAGTAGTAAAATATTGCCTTTCGTCGTTTTTTCATTGATTTCGTTAAGTTTTGGAATGCCGACGACCGCAATAACGCCGTTTGGAGTTTTGCTTTCCGTAATTTTGCATAACTGACTGTTATTTATACAAGTTACGGGTATTTTTGTTTCAAAATTAAGCGGTTTTGTCGAAAGAATTTCCAAGATTTTCATTTTGTCGGACTTTACAAATTGCTCGACTTGTCGAACGCCTTCGACGATAAACGCAGAATTTTCTTTTCTTCCTTTGCTCGTCAAAAGTTCTCGATAATATTTTATGGGAAGTTCGTTTTTCATAGTAAATGTACTCCGTTGTCAAGGTAAATTATTTGCCCCGTTAAATTTTCGCAGGAGATTAAAAATTCTATCGTTTGCTTTATATTTTGGTCTGAAATTTCGGTTTTTAATACTTCTTTATTTTTTGCAAGCGAATTTGACGGCGTTTTTTCTTCTTCGAGCATTCCGAACGCTATTGCGTTTACGCGAATTTCGGGAGCAAACAATATAGCCGCCTCTTTGGTAATTTCTTCCAAAAATCGTTTTGAAACGCGATAATTTTGATAATTTTCATTAAACCTGTAAATATTTCCGTCGAGAATATTTATTATGTTTCCTTTTTTTACAATTTCGCAAAATTTTTGACTTAACGCTAACGGAACAAAATCGTTTATCTGCGTTATTTTTAATAAGTTATCGACATTTTTTAAGTTTCCTTTTTTAAAGTTCGCCGCGCAATTTACCAAAGCGTGAAGATTTTCTTTGTACATTTGCATAAGTTCATAAATTTCAGGGAGTTGCGTATTAAAGTCCGCTTTAAAGACAGAAACAAAATTTTTATAGTGATGATTTTTTTCAACAAAATTTTGTAGTGATTTTTCGTTTTTATTGCAGTGCGCAATGACAAAAAAATCCAATTCCAAAAAGATTTTTAGAATTTTAAGCCCTACTTTTCCGCTTGCGCCCGTTATAATTACAACTTTTTTTTGCATTTTCTACTCCTGTTTTTCTATAAAAATAAAAACAATAAAGTGTCAAAAAACACTTTATTTTGGTAAGGCGTACAAAACCGTTTCCCAAACGTTTATATAGTGATGCCTTATGTAAAATTTGTATTCGGGAAAAATAGACAATATTATAATCGGTATTTCAATAATATCCATTGGTTTATGATAAATGCAAATTGCAAGTTTCGGTTTGCATCTGCGAATCGTATTTACCGCGCCTTTAAGCGCTTCAAACTCCGCGCCTTCTATGTCCATTTTTATGAAAGTAACGTTTTCGTTTTGAGAAACGACGGAATCTATCGCCGTAACTTCTACGGGAATTGTTCCTTGCGCGCTGATGGTACTTCCCGCGTTGTTTTCGGAAAAATTAAAAACCGCGTCGCCGCTCCATACGCCTTTTTGTAAAAGTTCGACATTTTGAATATTCCATTTTTTAATGTTGTTTAACGTGTTTTCGTATTGACTCGGAATCGGCTCGAAAGAATAAATTTTATCGTAATTTCCATCGCAATATTCAACAAAATCCTTTATGGTTGAGCCGTCAAACGCTCCGCAGTCAATAAATATTTCTTTGTTTTCGGGGGAAGGTTTGAATTGCGGCAAAGAAAAATATTGTTTGTTAAAAAAGAAATTGCAGTCGTAATTATCGTAATCGCTTAAATTTTTTCCTTTTTCCGCAAGGCGATTTTTTAACGTTAAAAGAACCATTTTCGAGAAAACAATCGAACCGATACCGTGATATACTTTTATTATGTTGCATAAAAACAGGCAAGCGTAAATTTGTCTCGATTCGTCGTCTTGCAATGCCTCGAAAGAGCGAATTGCAGAAATATTGGTCTCCGCGTCGTTAGAAAGAACGGCAAGAAAATCCTTTATTAACGTTTGTAATTCGTTTCTTAATAAATCGTCTAAATCGCTATTCATAGAAAAACCGATACAACGATTTAAAAGTAGATTTACGAGAGAGTTACGCCTTTCGTTGAAATCCGTATTTTCTATATTTTCGTTTTTTACAATTCTCATAATCAATACTTCTCGTCGGCAAATTCTACCCAGCCGCCGGCGCTTACCAACGCTTCGTCGAACTTGCTCAAATTAAACGAAATAACAAGGTTTTTGTTGAAAATAAGTTTGTGATTTTTCATATCGACTTCGCAATTTATTTTTTCACTCGACAATTCAAAAATTTTGGCAATATCGGATTTTGGCAATTCAATAGCGAGCATTCCGCCGTTAAACATATTTTGACGAAAAATCCGCGCAAAATTTTCGGCGACAACCACAAAAATATCGTTGACTTCCAATGCCCACGGAGCGTGTTCGCGGGAACTTCCGCAGCCGAAATTTTCTTTCGTTACGATAACTTTCGCTTGTTTTAGCGCGTCGCTTTTCGGGTCGAAGTTGTCGAGTTTCAGGTCTTCGAGCAAATACGGCTTTAACGCTTCTTTGCTGACTTCCGTGAGATATTTCGCGGGAATAATTTCATCGGTATTTATATCGTTTCGGTCTAAAAATAAAACCTGTCCGCCAAAATTTTTCATAAAAATCCTTTCAAAAAATTATAATTTATCGGCAAAAATACTATTTGCCCAGAATAATTTGCGAAATAAAATTCACTTGCGACGTCGAATTTTTGTAGAAAACTTTTTTAACAAATCCTTGATTTTTATTATCCCGAAAACATTAAACATTATTGCCGAAAAAATGAACGCGGGAAATGAAATTATGCAAAGACGCAAAATTTTCGGCAAAGTAAAATCGTTTATGAAATTGAGAACAAAAAATTCTATAATTATCGCAAAAACGGCGATTAAAACGCTTATCGATATTGGTTTGAGCATAAGAAGCAATTTTGATTGCGGATAAAATTTATACCATCGCCAAACGATTAAAAACGTCGCTATTGCCGAAAACGCGGAAGTTGCAGCCGAAATTCCCGAAATTCCCCATAAGTCGCTGAAAATCTTATAGAAAGGTATTGATAAAATTAGCGAAATCGTGGAAATTATTAGCGGAATTTTAGTGTTTTTTACCGCGTAAAATAAACGTTGCAAGATAATTACAGCCGATAAAAAGAAAATTCCGGGCAAATATCCGATTAACGCTTTTGACGTGAGAATTACAGATTTTTCGTCAAATGCGTTGCGTTGAAATAAAAAGGATATTATTTCGCTCGAAATAGGATAAGTTACTGCGGATATTAGAATTATTACGCTTGCGGTCTTTACGAAAATTGGTGTTAATATCTTTTCCATTTCGTCGTATTTTTTCTCGTTTGCCTTTTCGGACAAAAACGGATAAATCGGCGCGGCTATTGAACTTGCGAATAAAACCACGATAATCATTACGATTTTGTAAGCGTAATTTAAGGCGACGATTGCGCCTTGTCCGTTTTCTATGCGCGAGCCGAAAAATCGAAACGTAAATTCGTTTGAAAAGGTGATTCCAAGTCCGAGCATTAACGGAATAGTTTTGTAAAACCATTGCTTAAAATCCGCGTCGGCAAAATCGATTATCGGCGAATATTTTATTGAAAAACGTCTTGCGCCGAAAAATTGAACCGCCGCGTGTCCGATAAACGCGCCGAAAAATACGCCCCACGAAAACCCCGCGATTCCGATAAATTTATAAAAAACAAGTCCGAAAATTATTATTGTCGCGTCGTAAATTATGGGCGCGATAGATGAAAATTTGTAATTTTTATTCGCTTGCTGAACGCCTATGAAAATTGCTCCCCAAAAGAAAAATAATTGCGCGGGCAAAACAATTCGCGTGAGTTTTACCGTTAAATCAAATGTCTGCGGGTTTTGAGTTATGGAATTTCCCGCAAGAATTTTCACAAAAAACGGCGCGGCAAAAAAGCAAAGAGACAAAATAAAGACAAAAATGATGGTTCCGATTGTGAAAATATTGGAAAAAAATCTATTTTGTCTTTCGGGACTATGCGATAATTCCTGAAAAATCGGAATAAACGCGATAGAAAGCGCGCTTCCCGCCAAAAGATGATTCACCAAATCGGGAAGAATAAACGCGAAAGTATAAGCGTCGCCGTCGGAAGAAGTGCCGACTTTTGCGGCAAACACAAGCACAAGCAAAAATCCCAGCGCCTTACTCAAAGCGTTGGACGAAAAAACGGTCAAAATCGCCGAAAAAGTTGTCTGTTGAAGGTTTTTCATAATTCAGTTCCGTTAATTACGTTAATCAAATAAATCCGAATGCGTTCCGGTAGCGGTTGCAATCAAAACCAATTCATCGTTTAATATTTTATAAACCAACAGCCAATCCGGCTCTATATGGCATTCAAAATGGTCGGTATAATCTCCCGTTAATTTATGATTACGATATTTTGCGGGAAGTTTGCATTCGTTTGCCAACAGATACAAAACTTTTTCAAGTTTGGATATGTCTTTACCGCGTTTTACCATTCTTTTAACGTCTTTTTTCATATCGTTTGTATAACGAATATCAAGCATAAAAAAATCAATCCTCCAACATAGAAGCGACCGCTTCTTTTGCCGTCTTGAATTTCGGCGATAAATTGCGGTTGTCGTTCGCATCGTCTATTGCGCGGAGCAACTTTGCGTTGGGGCGTTTGGGAAATTTATTGAACGAAATTTTTTTACCGTTAATCGAGGTATAAATAAACATTTTTACCGCCGTCGCCGTGTTTATTCCCATATCGGCGAAAAACTTGTCCGCCTGTTCTTTTATGCCGTTATCCAAACGAATAGATATTGTTTTTGACACGCAAAATCCTTTCAAAATAAACTTTTATAACATAAAAATACTATTTGCCGAAAAAAATTTTCTTTATTTCTTTTGTTTTTAACGTATATTTACCATATTATTGCGTATAAAAATCTAAAAAAGGCGGTTTTAAGTATGAAAAAATTGTGTTTTGCGACTCTTGCGACATTTTTATCTATGGCAATTATAAGTTGTTCGGAAGATAAATTTATAGAAATAGTTAAAAATAACTGCGACGAATATAATTTAACCGACGACCCAAACTTGACTGCGACGTCTATTATTCCCAAACCGTCGAGTTATATTGAAAAAGAAGGTCAGTTTTTACTTACCAAAAACAGTAAAATCGTAATAAAAGCAAATAAAAATTACGATGAAATAAAGCAAAACATTGCCGAATATTTATCCGCGATTATTCGTAAATCTACGGGATTCACCACAAGAATCGCCTTGTCTGGGGAAAATTCTTGGTGCGGCGATATTATTCTTGCTCTTGATTATTCGGAAGAATCGACGGAAGCATATACCTTAAAAGTAGAACGAAATTTAGTTACGATTACGGCAAATAGTCCGCAAGGACTTTTTTACGGAGTTCAAACGTTACGACAAATGTTCGGAGCGGATATTGAAAGCCAAAGTCCGCTTCAAAATAAGGAATTTAGAATAAAATGCGCGCAAATTTCCGATTCTCCCGCTTATCAATATCGCGGACTGATGATAGACGTCGCACGCCATTTTTTCTCAAAAGAGATTATTATGCGGCAAATCGACCTTGCGGCGCAATACAAAATAAACAAACTTCACCTTCATTTGACGGACGACCAAGGTTGGCGAATAGAAATAAAATCCCGTCCGACATTGACCGAAATCGGCTCGCGCAGCGCGGTTAATAACAATTCAAGCGGATACGGATATTACACTCAAAAAGATTTCAAAGATATTGTGGAATACGCGGCGGCGCGCTACATTGAAGTAATTCCCGAGATAGATATGCCCGGACACGTACAAGCCGCTTTGGCTTCCGTTCCCGAATTAAATTCCGACGGCAGAAGTCCGCCGCCGTATTACGGAATTGCAGTGGGATTTTCGAGTTTGCAGTGTCGCGAGGAGACAACTTACGAATTTGTAGAAGACGTAATACGCGAAATATCCGCAATTTCTCCGTCGAAATATTTTCATATCGGCGGAGACGAAGCCGCCGCTACGTCAAACGAAGATTACGATTATTTTATCGGCAGGGTTTCAAATATTGTCCAAAAATACGGAAAAACTACCATCGGATGGTCGCCTTACGACCGTGCGGATGGCACATTGCAAGACGCGGTTCTTCAATCTTGGATTGGCAATACCGTTTTTGCCGACCAAAAAAATTTGCCCGTGTTTTTGTCGCCTGCAATGGCGTATCTCGACCAAAAATATAATTCAAGTACCGCGTTAGGTTTGAGTTGGCGCGGATATGTAAATCTTGAAATGGCTTACAGTTGGTATCCCGTATTGATGGCTCCAAACAGCAATTTAATCGGTATAGAAAGCACGCTTTGGGCGGAAACGTTAATTTCCGAAAACGATATTGACTATATGTTGTATCCGCGTCTTCTTGCCAATGCCGAAGTCGGATGGACGACGGAAAAAGACAGGTGGCAGAATTTTTCCGAATTTAGGAAAAGATTAGAGCGACAACTTGAACGTTTGGACGCGCAAGGAGTAAATTATAGCAAAGATTACGATTAGTTTATCCTTCTTCCAAGAACTTTTTCACTTTTCTTTCGGTTATAATATAGGTATTGCGAAGCGATTTTTCTATTCTT
Organism: Chitinivibrionia bacterium; assembly: GCA_009787445.1. Lineage (GTDB taxonomy): Bacteria > Fibrobacterota > Chitinivibrionia > Chitinivibrionales > Chitinivibrionaceae > WRFX01. The sequence goes on from WRFX01000034.1 coordinate 12,014, forward strand.
AAATAATGAATCGCAATGCTTATAAAAAACACTATAATTATTGCTCCCAAGCAAAACATTAAAAATAAAGGCGGCATTTTTACTTAACCTTTCTGCCGATTTCGGCTGTCGAAGTCATTGTTGGATACCGCACAAGTCCGCGTTTGTAATTTTCCATTCCCGCTTTTGCAATCATCGCGGCGTTGTCGGTACACAAAATATTCGACGGATAAAATACGTTTTGCGCGCCGAAAGAATGCCTTAAAGCGTCGCGAATTGCGTTATTGCACGCGACTCCTCCGCAAAAGGCAATTTTTTCAATCAGCGTTAAGTTCCTTGCGTTCTTTAAGTTATTTATTATTGCGGCGATAACTGCATTCTGAAACGATTTGCAAATTCGCGGTTTTTCATCTTCAATATTTTCTGCGGGAATTTTTTCTATTGCGTATTTTACCGCCGTTTTAAGTCCGCTAAACGAAAAATGCGCGTTGTTTCCGTCTCCTATTTTTGCGACGGGAAATTCTATTAAGTCCTTGCCGCAAAACAAGTTAGCCGTTTCTTCGATTTTTTTTCCTGCGGGATATTCAAATTCGAGCATTTTGCCGACTTTATCGAATACTTCGCCAGCCGCGTCGTCTATTGTTTGTCCGATAATTTCGTAATTTCCAAAATCAAAAACGGAATAAATTGAAGAATGCCCGCCGCTTAACACGAGCGCAAGAAACGGAAATTCTATTTTTTGTTCTAGCGCCGCCGAGCAAATATGTCCTTCCAAATGATTTACGCCGATTATCGGAATTTGCGGATTTGCCGTGTGAAGTCCGAGCGCAAACGATATTCCGACGAGCAAAGCGCCCGCGAGTCCGGGACTGTCGGCGACGGCGATTAAATTTATGTCCGAAATTTGCAAATTAGTTTCGGCGAGCGCGTTTTTGAACAATACTCCGATTTTTTTTATATGTTCCCTTGAAGCGATTTCAGGCACGACGCCGCCGAATTTTGAATGTTCTTTTTGCGTGTAAATTTTGTTTATCAAAATATTATTTTCGTCGATAATAGCGACCGAAGTTTCGTCGCAAGATGTTTCTATTCCGAGAGTTAGCATATTTTTTAATCAACGCTTCCATTCAATATGTCCGCATACGCCTCATACGCATTGTTTTTCAAAAGACATTCTTCTTTTAAATATATATTTTTAAGTTTGTTATAAAAGCAAATATTTGGTTTTGATTTTGATAATTCACCTTCCATTATAAATAATAATTCACGCCTTATACGGTTTTTTCTATCGCCTTCGTGCGTTTCTTTTACAATAAAATCCCATTCTTTTTTCATTTTTCATCCCCTATTTGTTAAAAGCGCTATTAAAGAAAAAAACCAACTTTTCACTTACTCCGATTCCTTCGCCGACGTTTGAGGAAAATATTTATCTTTAACATCTTCCACTTCCGCGACCTTAACTCCCGCGTTTTCAGTCGAAATTACCTTAACTTTCGCGCCTTTTTTTATGTAATTGCCTTCGGAATAAACGTCTATGTGCTTGCCGTTTATTTGCGCCGTTCCCGCTGGTCGCAAATCGGTAATAGCCACTCCCGTTTCGTTAATTTTTACGGGAGAAATAAACGCCGCCGATTCAATAGTGTCGTTAAGCGTAGTCGTTTTGTAAAATTTTAGACGTTTTACGACAAAAATCAAAGTCGCGGGAATAGAAATTAGATTTATTAAGACGAGAAAAACTATGGCGACGGGCGAATGTTGATACACCAAAAAATAAGAATATCCGAAAAATCCAAGCGCCGCGACGGTCAAAAGACCGAAAGACGGAATAAGAAGTTCCGCCAAAATAGCAATCGTTCCCATAACTTGCAAAATAAGAGTAATTACCACAATATCCATAAAAAACCTCTCTTTTATCGTAAAATATACTTTTGTCAGTGTGGAAAATACTATTTTTTATGCAGAAAAAGCAGAGAAACCTTAAAATTAAAGAGGGAAAATTATGTTAGAGCAATCAAAAGAGGACAAATTACACAAAATTCCGTTAAGAATAACCGATACGACTTTAAGAGACGCTCATCAGTCCATTTGGGCTACAAGAATGAGAACGGACGATATTATGGGAATTATCGACGCGATAGACAACGTTGGCTATTATTCGCTTGAATGTTGGGGAGGAGCGACTTTTGACGTATGTTTGAGATTTTTGCGCGAAGACCCGTGGGAACGTTTGCGTTTAATTAAAAAAATCGCGCAAAAAACGCCGCTTCAAATGCTTTTACGGGGGCAAAATTTGGTAGGATATCGCAATTATCCCGACGACGTAGTAGAAAAATTTATTCAGTTGGCTGTAAAAAACGGCGTGGATATTTTTAGAGTTTTCGACGCGCTTAACGATTCGCGCAATCTTGAAGCGGCGATAAAAGCGATAAAAAAACACGGAGCGCACGCGCAAGGAACGCTTGCTTATACTATCTCGCCCGTTCATACAATAGAAAAGTATGTTTCGGACGCAAAAGAACAGGTTCAAATGGGAATAGATTCGCTTTGCATAAAGGATATGGCGGGAATTTTATCTCCGATATCCGCCGAAAAATTGATAACGAAACTAATTGAAAAAGTGGATGTTCCTATTCAAATTCACACACACGCAACAAGCGGAATGGCGATTTCGGCTTATGTTGAAGGCGTGCGGGCAGGCGCGGGCGCCATCGACTGTACGGTTTCGAGTATGGCGCTAACGACTTCGCAGCCGCCTGTGGAAACGCTTGTCGCTATCTTTAAGGAAACGCATTACGCCGCCGACCTCGATTTGGAAGCGATATCAAAAGTCGCGAATTATTTTAAGGAATTATTTCCAAAACGCTCGCCGAAATCCGCCGCGGGGACTAACACCATTGACCCCGATATTCTTGTGCATCAAATTCCGGGCGGAATGATTTCAAATTTCCGTTCGCAACTTGCGCAGCAAAACGCGCTCGACAAACTTGACGACGTTCTAAAAGAAGTAAGCGCGGTTCGCAAGGATTTCGGATATCCGCCTTTGGTTACGCCGACGAGTCAGATTGTCGGAACGCAAGCGGTTTTAAACGTTATTTCGGGCGGAAGATACAATATGGTTCCCAAAGAGGTAAAAGATTACGTTAGAGGAATGTACGGACGTTCGCCCGTTAAAATGGAAAAAAATTTTGTAGATAAAATTCTCGAAGGCGAAAAGCAGATAAATCATCGCCCCGCCGACGATTTGGAGCCGCTTTTAGGCAAAATTACGGACGATATTGAGCCGAAATTTATCACGCAGGACGAGGATATTTTGTCTTACGCGATGTTTCCCGAAGTCGCGACCGAATATTTTAAGTGGCGGGCAAAACCCGTCGCCGACAGAGAAATAACTCCCGCCGACGCTGAAATTATAGACAGTTGCGAACCGAAATCGCCGTCTTCTTCTTCAAAATCGGGAACAAAAGGCGAAGGTCCTATGGTTCATAACGACGATTATCACGGAATCGGGCATATTTTAAGCCAAAGTTCCTCGCTTGCATTTGACGAATTTGTTATTAAAAAAGGCGATTTTTCTCTGCATCTTAAAACGAGCAAAGCGTCTAAATCGGGTGCGCCGTCTTCTCCAAAATCGGCGGAACAAACGCATAAAGAAGACGCGCAAACGAGCGAAACTCCAAAAGCGGAAGAAAAACAAAATACGTCGGCAAGTCAAAATTATTCTTGGACGATAAATTCGCCGATTGCGGGAACTTTTTACGCCGCGCCGGGACCAAACAAGCCGAAATTTGTAGAAATTGGTCAAAAAGTCAAAGCGGGCGACGTAGTTTGTAGCGTAGAAGCGATGAAACTTTTTAACGAAATTAAGACGGAAAAAGACGGCGAAATAGCGGCTATTTTGGTGAAAGACGGCGAAGTCGTTCAAAAAGGACAGGCGTTAATCGGGATAAAGTAAATGCCGCAGATAAAATTGCTCGAAAAAAAAGTCGTAGAACAGATAGCGGCGGGCGAGGTTATAGAACGTCCGTCGTCTATCGTTAAGGAACTTTTGGAAAATTCCATCGATTCGGGCGCGGACAAAATTACGGTTTTTTTCGATAACGGCGGAATTTCGCGCATAAAAGTCGTCGATAACGGCTGTGGGATAGAAAAAGACCAACTCCTTTTGGCTATTACTCCTCACGCTACAAGCAAAATAACAAACGCCGAAGATTTATACTCCGTTTCGACTATGGGATTTCGCGGCGAGGCGTTGGCAAGCGCGGCGAGCGCAAGCAAATTTACGCTTTCGTCGTCTTCTACTCTTGACGGCGCGGGCTACAAAATATCGTCTTACGGCGGTCAAGCAGGAATTGTTGAGCCGATTGCGCACGTAAAAGGCACGACCGTCGAATGCTTGGATTTGTTTTTTAATCTTCCCGCGAGAAAAAAATTTTTGAAATCCGAAAAAAGCGAAAAACTTTCCGTTTTATCCGTAATAGAACACGTTTTCGCCGCGTTTCCGACCATTCATTTCGTTTGCATAGCCGACGGAAAAAAACTTTACGACGTTTGCGCAGTGGATAATCATCGTCAAAGAATTTCGCAAGTCGCAGGAACGGATTTTGCCCGCGATTTAATTTATTGCCGCAACGAAAATAGCGAAATGTCCGCCGAAATTTATATTTGCCCGCCGAAAAACGCGAAACAGAAACCCAAATATCAGAATTTATACGTAAATTTGCGAAAAATAGACAATAATTCCGTATCGGCGGCGGTGCGCGAAAGTTTTTCCCGTTTTGTTTCGGCTTACGGAAACAAGCCGTCGTGGTTTTGCTTTTTGGATATCGAGCCGTCAAAAATAGACGTAAATGTCCATCCGACCAAACAGATGATAAAATTTGACGACGAAAAAGCGCTTTTTTCGTTTATTTTCCGCACAATTTTCCGCGAATTGGAACGCTATCAGGGAAACGCTATAAATCCTGCGGCAAAAACGGCGCATACGCAAGATTATCTTCAGCATTCGCAACAAAATTTTGCGGTAGAAGAGAAAAAAGAGAATAAATACGAATTATTTACAAATCCGAAATTCAGCGAAAGTCCCGAAAACCCGTCGCAGATTTCCATATCTTTTTTGGATATGGTTTCCGCTCGGCGCGAAGACGGAAAACCGCTCGGAACGGGCATTAACGATAACGTTTGGGAAAATATAGCGTGTTTTCAAATTCATAACCGCTATATCGCCGTTTCCGTAACGGACGGGCTTCTTCTTATTGACCAGCACGCCGCGCACGAGCGGGTTTTATACGAAAAAATATTGGATTCTATGGAAACGGAAATTGAAAGCCAGTCGCTTTTGTTTCCGATAACTATGGAATTAAAGCCGTTTGAAAAAGAAATTCTGTTGTCGGTGAACGAGTTCTTTTCAAAATCGGGATTCGATATAAAGGATTTCGGCGGCAACACGGTGGCTATCTATTCCAAGCCCGCCGATTTTTTGTATGAAAGCCAGATAAAAGAAGCGATAGAGGATATTATAGAGCAGTTTCTGAAAGAAAACAATGCGCACGTTTTATCGTCGGTTCATCGTCATTTTGCGGCGTCTTACGCTTGCGGCGCGGCGATAAAGTTTGGCAACGCGTTAAAAAACGAAGAAATGACGTCTCTTTTGACCGCGCTTTTTTCGACAAAAAACCCGCACATCTGTCCTCACGGACGTCCTACTTTCTCAAAATTGTCTCTGAACGAGATTGCCAAGAGATTTTTGAGGTGAAGAAAAGGTTTATGAAATAATTCCGTCAAAATATATCGGTATTTATTATATTTATTCCCGAAAATTAACAAAAAATTTAACCAAAAGAGGTTTTTATGAAAAGTTGCGTTAAGGCATTATTGTCAATAATGTTTGTATTTTTAATTTTGTTTGTCGCGGGATGCGGCGGCGGTAAAGGTGATAAGAGCGAAGTCGAAAAGAAAGTTCTTGCTTTTANTCAGGAGAAGAAAATCAGCGNTATTGAAGTCGTAAGCGAAGTCGANAANAAAGTTCTTGCTTTTAGTCAGGAGAAGAAAATCAGCGGTATTGAAGTCGTATTGGTAAAGGCGGGGACGTTTACAATGGGAAGTCCTGCGAATGAAGAGAACAGATATAACGAAGAGGTTCAACATCAGGTAACGCTGACAGAAGATTTTTGGGTAAGCAAGTATCCGATAACTAACGCTCAATATAGCGGCGATACGGGAGAGAAAGCCGAACATCCTGTCGTAAACGTAACTTGGAATGACGCGGACGCTTGGGCAAAAAGCAAAGGCGCCCGATTGCTTACGGAAGCGGAATGGGAGTATGCGGCTCGGGGAGGAAATAAGAGTAAAGGGTATATTTACAGCGGCAGTAATGATTTAGGCGAGGTCGGCTGGTATGACGGTAATTCTGATGGCGGAACGCATCCTGTCGGACAGAAGAAGCCAAATGAACTTGGCATATACGATATGAGCGGGAACGTTTTTGAGTGGTGCAGTGATTGGAAAAACGATTATCCCGCGAATGCAGTAACAAACCCCACGGGGGGTGACAGTACGAGCCAAGACCGCTTCTATAATCGCGGCGACCGCGTCTTTCGCGGCGGCAGTTGGGACTTCATCGCAGAGGGCTGTCGGGTTGCGTACCGCGGCGACGGCAACCCGTCCGACTACGCCGTCTACTACATAGGTTTCCGCGTGGCGTTTCCCGCTGACTGAAATTTTTGTTGTTCTTTCTTTTCGGGCAGGGCGGGTTTTATTACTCGTCTTGCTTTTATTTTCAGGTTATTGTTTTTTCATTTCTTCTATTTGTTTTTTTAGTTTTTCTATTTCTTTTTTGCTTTTCATTAGTTCTTTGTCTTTTTCCGCAAGTTTTCTGTCCTTTTCGCCAAACATTCCTTCCATCGCTTCCTGATAATATTCTTCCTTGTCCAACTCATCCCGCGCTTCTTTATCCGCCGCGACGTAATGCAATACTTTCAACACGTCTTCTAATTCTTTGTCTTCTTTTAAGGCAAAATCTTTCGTCGTTTTGTTGCCGCCCACAAAATTCGCCTGCTCAAAAATCGATAACAATTTTTCCAACTTCGTATTAAAACTCGGCTTTATCTTTAACGTCTGAACAAAATACGCGCTGTGAGTCAAATATTCAACAAAACTGTCGTTCACTTCCAATTTTTTATTGGTCGTTAAATCACGACAATCAGGAATAGCGGCAAACGCCGGCGAATCGACCGACAAATTAAATCCTAAAATATATATCGATATTATTGGATATTTCGACCGCTTGTATTCTTCTCCCAAATAATTCTTAAAACGATAAATATCGCCAAAATGCAACGCTTTTTGCATTTCTATTATTACGCGCTTTTT
>WRFX01000035.1 GCA_009787445.1 Chitinivibrionia bacterium
CCCCAATTCCCGCTTCCCAAGCGGATTTGAGGCGTTTTTAGGAGCGGCGGATTCAACGTTTTTAATGCCATTTTTTAGCCAATTCTTTGCTTTAAATTTTTATTACAACCTTTTACAAACGCCGTGAAATTACGATATTGTTTTTGGAAAAAGCAAGGAAAATATTAAAAAAATGAAAAATTTTGTATTTTATCAAAATAATTTTAAGATTTTTTTTCGCTAAATTGAATCGAATATAAATGATTATACCTTCCGTTTTTGGCGAGTAATTCGGCGTGCGTTCCGCTTTCCACTAATTTTCCTTTTTCTAACACTAAAATTACGTCCGCCGAGCGTATTGTAGAAAGCCGATGCGCCGCGACGAAAGTCGTTTTGCCTTTCATAAGCCGCGACAACGCCTCTTGAACAAGTTGTTCGGATTCCGTATCGAGCGCGGATGTCGCTTCGTCCAAAATTAAAATTTGACTGTTGCGCAAAATCGCTCTCGCTATTGCGATTCGCTGTCTTTGTCCGCCCGAAAGCGCAACTCCGCGCTCGCCGATAACGGTGTCGAAACCGCTTTTCATTTTCGATATGAAATTAAACGCGTTCGCCGATTTCGCCGCTTCAATTATTTCGTTTTCACTGCATCCGATTTTGCCGTATGCGATGTTTTCTCTTATCGTCGCGTTAAATAAAATCGTTTCTTGGGAAACTATGCCGAAAAGTTCGCGATACGCGGTTAAATCAAATTGCGAAACGCTTTTGCCGTCAAGAAGAATTTCGCCTTTTTGAACCTCGTAAAATCGCGGAAGAATATCTAAAATAGTAGATTTTCCCGCGCCGCTTCCTCCGACTAACGCGACGGTGTTTCCTTTTTTTGCCGAAAACGATAAATTGTCCAAAACTATGGAATTTGGCGCGCTTTCGTATGCGAAAATTACGTTTTTGAAGGATATTTCTCTTTCAAAATTCGGAATTTTATTTTTATCCAAAACGGTAATTTTTTCGGCGGGAGTATCGAAAACCGCAAAAACGCGTTGCGCCGCCGCCGCCGCCGCCTGAATTCCCGAATTTGCGTTTCCAAGCGCTTTTAGAGGTTGATACGAAGAAAACAAAAATACCAAAAATCGCGTAAAATCCTCCGCCGTAAAACCGCCCGTTCCCGTAATAATTTCGGTTCCGCCCAAAAGCAAAAGTCCGACAATCAGATAAAACGCAAGCGTTTCGGTAAAAGGCGAAAGAATGTCGCTCGTAAGTTTCTGCTTAAACTGATTTTTGCGCAATTTATTGCTGACGACGCAAAATTTCGCCGTCTCTTCCTGCGCCATATTGAACATTTTTACAGCCCGAACTCCGCCTATCGATTCGGTTATTCGCGATACCATTTCGTCAAAACTTATCAAACTTTTTCGCGAGCGTTTTTTTACGTATCCGCCGATTTTCGCCATAATAAAAATTAAAATCGGAAATACCACAAAAATTATCAGAGTAAATTTAGCGTTTATTATAAGAAGCATCGCGACAAATCCCAAAAGTTTCAGCGGTTCCATAAGAAGCGTATTTAACGAACCGCAAACGGTCGTATTTATCAGATTCAGGTCGTTTATCATAAGCGAAATCAGGTTTCCGCTTTTGTTCTGGTCGTAAAATTTAGTCGGGAGTTTAAGAATATGGCGATACAAATCGTTTCGCATATCGCGCGCCGCCGAATAATTAAGCATTCCCGTACCTATATGGTTTATATACAAAAAAACATTTTTGGCGGTAAAAGTAATCGCAATAATTACGCTTATCGCAATGAGCGGATGAATGGAACTGTTAAGCGTGAAAAGTTTGTTTCCGTAATATTTCATCCATTCGTTTATCGCCGAAAACGAAAATTCGGGCTTTTCGACGGGAACTGCGAATTCCGCGGGAGAAAATAAAACTTGCGGCAGCGAACCCAAAAACCACATCGACATTCCTTGAAGCAGCACGACTATCAAAGCCGACGCGAAAGATATAGCGAAAATCCACCAGTACGGCTTCATATACGATAAAACGCGAGAATACATATTTACGGGTTTGAAAACTTTCGCTTCGGACATTTCGTCTCCTTTTTTTGGTATAAAATAATATTTCCCACGCGGCAAAGAACGGCATTTATTATTTTCAGATTAAAATTCGAGTAAAAAAGGATAAAATTATGGGAACAAACGAACAGTTTAACAACGACGACGAAATAGACGTCAGAGAGTTAATTTTGGTTTTATTCAGAAATTGGATAATTATTTTGGCTACGACGGCGGTTATTGCCGTAAGCGTCGCGATTTATGCGATAACTCTTCCCGACCAATACGTTTCCAAAGCGATAGCCGTATCGACTTCGGGCGGCGGCGGGAGTCAAATGGCGGGACTTGCCGCTTTGGCGGGAATAAATATTTCTTCAGGCGGCAAAGACGTGAATTTAATGAATTACGTCGATTTGTTAGTGCAAAACACCGCTTTTTGCGAAAAAATAATTGAGCGGGAATGGGAAGTTCAAAGATTGCAGACAAAAAAAGAAAAAAAAGCGAGAGCGCCTATCTTATACGATACTATGACGCTTGCGCAGTTTTGGGAATTTGGCAAACCCGATACGACCGTTCCAAATTGGGAATACGGATATAAAATGGCTCAAATCGGTTATTTGAGAAGTCCTAAGAAAAAATTTCTTTCCATAGAAAAAGACGTAAAAACGGGAACCATAGAAATAAAAACCCGTTTTGAAAATCCGTCGCTTTCGTATTTCGTTCACGAATTTTTAATCGATTATTTGAAAGAATATATTGCGGAAGATTATTTTAATCGCGACAAAGACAAAAGAATTTTCGTTGAAGAACGAGTAGCGGAAGTTAAGGGAAATTTAAGCAAAGCCGAAGCGCGATTAGCCGCTTTTCACGAAAGAAATTTTAGTATACAAAATCCAAGCGTGATACTTGAAGGCGAGCGGCTTCAGCGCGAAGTATTGCTACAGGCAAGCGTTTATGCAGAATTAGTAAAACAATTAGAACTTGCCAAAATAGACGAAAAAAAGGAAACGCCCGCGTTTGAAATAATAAACGAAGCGGATTTTCCGCTATATCCAAGCGAACCAAAAAGAAAAATATTGTATTTATTAGGAATTTTCGGCGGATTTTTTGTAGGAATTTTTGCCGTTTTCGCGAAAGAATGGGTAGAATCCATAATAAACACAAGAAATGCGTAAACAAAAATTTATATTTTTTGCGTTAATTTTTTTTTGCGTTTTTTCGGCAAACGCAGATTTGTATTTTTCTCCGTCCGAAGACGATTTAACCGACATTTTACAGTGGCGAATAAGTTTTTTAGATAGCGCAAAATTTTCAAATCCCGAATACGACGATAAACATTGGCAAGACGGAAAAATCGTCGGACTTTGGAAATTGGACGGAAACGGCGAAAAAGGAGTTCGCTGGTATCGTTCGAGAATTTTTATTTCGCAAGATATTCCCCTCACCGAAAATTTGGCGATATTCGTGCCGATAGCAATTTCCGCATACGAAGTTTTTTGGGACGGCGTAAAAATCGGCGAAAGCGGAGTCGTCGCAAACGATAAAAATAACGAAAAAACGGGAAAATCCGCAATGACTTTTATCGTTCGCAAAAGATACACTTCGGTCGGCGAGCATATTTTAGCGTTTAGAATTTCCAATTTTAGCGCAATTTCGGGAGTCGTCGAAGAAAATCCAAAAATCGGATTCGTAACGAATATTATCGGCAACAATTCGAGAACGCTCGCGCTTTCGTTTTTACTCGTCGGAATTTTGCTTTCCGCCGCGCTTTTTAACGTAATTTTCATCGCAAAATCGCTTAATATAAAGGCGCATATCACTTACGTCGTGCTTTCGGTTTGTTGTTGCGGACACATTTTATTTTCTATTTTTCCAAACGTATTTTCCTTAAATCTAAAAAATTATTATTCGTCGGCGATAATCGGCGATATATTTTGGCTCGGCGTTTTGTCGCTTTTGCCGATATATCTTTATCTGATTTTTAACGATAAACGCTGGAAATTAAAATCGGGAATATTTTTTGCAATTTGCGTAATTTTTGTGGCTTTGCCGCGCCTTGCGATTTACGACGTCGCGCCTATCGATACGCTTTGGTTTTGGGATTTCGCCAACAAAATTTTTGCCGCCGTTTCGGCTGGATTATCTATAATTATCGCTATAAAAGCGTCTTTTCAAAAGAAAAAACACGCAAAAACGCTTTTGGCAGGACTAATATTATTCGCTATTGGCGTTTTGAGTTCGCTTGCGTTTGGAAATATAAGCGCGTGGGCGACGGGTTTTGCGTATTTGTCTATTTTTATGACTATCGTTATAGGAAGATTTTTCTTGGACGAAATGCGCGAAAAATCGGCGGTAGAAGTAAAAAACGCGCGTTTGGAACTCGAATTGTTAAAAACGCATATTCAGCCGCATTTTCTTCTAAATTCGCTAAACTCCATAGTCGCTTGGATTGAAGAAGAACCCAAAATTGCCGTAAAACTTGTAAACGAACTTTCCGAAGAACTTCGGCGGCTAATGGCGTTTGCGGAAAGAAAAACCGTTTCGCTTTTTGAAGAAATTTCGCTTTGCAAAGCGCATATACAGGTTATGAATTTGCGCAAAGAAAAAAAAATAACGTTTGAAGTTCAGGGAAATATCGATAAAATTTCTATTCCGCCGTTAATTTTGCACACCGCTTTAGAAAACGGAATTACGCACGGATTTATAAAAAAAGATACGGGAACTTTTTATCTTAAAGTTGAAAAAACGGATAAAATAACAACTATTTTTCTCGAAAACGACGGCGATAATAAAATTTCGCAAAATAAAAAAAGCACGGGAACGGGAAATAAGTATATTATTCAAAGATTAAGCGAACTTTACGGCAAAGATTTCAAATTTATTTCGCAGCCGAAATCGGACGGCTGGCAGGTAATTTTTGAAATTCCAAACAATATGACGCAGAGGGAAAAAGAATGAAAATTTTTATAGTCGAAGACGAAAAAGTCGCGTTAAGGCGGCTTGTAAGGCAGGTTGAAGAGATTTTACCCGGAAACGAAATTTCGACTTTTTGCGAAATAGACGAAGCGCTTTCGGTTTTGAGTTCGCATTCGCCCGATTTACTTATTTTGGACTTAAACTTAAACGGTCGCGACGGCTTTGACATTCTAAAAAATATCGAAGAAAAAAAATTTGAAACCATAGTAGTTTCGGCAAACGTCGAGCGCGCATTGGAAGGATTTAACGATTTGGGCATAGTTTATTTTGTGCCGAAACCTTACGAAATCGAGCAATTTGAAAAAGCGCTGCAAAAATTTATGAAAAAAAGAAGCCGCCTGAAAGAAAACAAAGAAATTTTAATAAAAGACGGTTCAAAGCGATTTACAATACGAATAGACGATATTTTATACATATCGGGCGCGGGGGATTTTCGGGAAATTCACTGCAAAAACGGCAAAAATCACATCGATTATCGCTCGCTCGAAAAATTTGACGAAATTTTGCCCGACAATTTTATAAGAATCCACAATTCGTATTTGGTCGACAAAAACAACGTCGTTGAAACGATGGTCGGCGGCGGCGGAAAATATATTGCAATTTTATCAAACGGCGACGAATTAAAAGTCAGTCGCGCAAAATACAAAGAGTTGTTCGGTGAAACAAATTGATAATTTTTTGCATTCCACCCCTGCGGTATTTCTTGCGGTCGGGCTGTTTTTTGGAATAATTACAGGAACGCAAATACAAATTTTTAACTATCCGATAAATTTTGCAATAGTCGCGATAATTATTGTCGCGCTGATTTTAACCAACAGATATTCAAGAATTTTGTCGGCTTTTATCGCGGTGTGTATCGGCTTAATTTTACAAAATTCGTGGCAAGCGTCTATGAATTTTGGCGAAAATTATTTTTCGGACAATAATTTAATTTCGCTTTCAGCCGATTTTTATTCCGCGCCTTCATTTCGCTCCGAAAAAGAAATGACGCAACTTGCGACAATTTCGGGAAGCGATTACAGAATAGAACTGATTTTTAACGCGAATTTGACGCAAGAAATTTTAATTTCGGGAGAACAGGCAAAAATTTCGGGAGTTTTTCATAAATTAGACACAAAAAATACCGCCGCGCCTTGGGAATTTGACAATATTTTGCAAGCGAGAATCAAAAATACCATCGGCGAATTGGAAATTATTACAATAGAAAAATCGGAAAAAATGCCGCACATCGTTAAAATTTACAAATATATACGAAAAAATTTTGAAAACAGCAGATACAATTCTCTTTACGTTTCGCTTTTTACGGGCGACCGTTCTTTTTTGACGCCCTACATAAGCGCGTTTTTTAGAGAAAGCGGACTTGTGCATTTTTTGTCGATTTCAGGTTTGCACATCGCTATTTTGGTCGTCGCGGTTTCGGCGATAATTTGGATTTTGCCTTTGCCGCTTATCGCAAGAAGATGCATAATTGCGACGTCTATTTTGTATTTGCCGTTTTTGGTCGGCTTTGGACCCGCTACTTTGCGAGCCGTAATTATGGGACTACTATTAACGATTTCGCCGATTTTCAACAGAAAAAATAATACTATGAATTCGCTTTTTGTAACGTTTTTTCTTATTTTGGCAATTTATCCTATGCACTTATTTTTGATAGGATTTCAGTATTCGTTTTCGGCGACTTTTGCGGTTTTGATTTTACCGAAATTAGTCGGCGAACAAAAATATAAAAACGAAATAATGTTTTTAGCGATGCCGATTTTTCTTTTTTTCGCCACGACTCCCGTGCAAATTTTTCATTTTGGAACGCTGACTTCGTCGTCGATTATCGCAAACATAACGGCGCTTCCCGTTTTGACGATAATTTGTCAGGCGGCGCTCGTTTCAATTTTAGTTCCTTTTGAATTTGTATCGAATTTTATACTTTTTTACTGCGATAAATTGCTCGATATTATACTTTTGGCGATAAACAAATTTGTTCTTTTGAGCGGATTTTCGGAAGGATATACGCAAATTTCGCCGTTTATTTTAATTGCGATAACAATAATAATAATTTTTTTGCGCTTGTTTGCGAAACGTGGAATAATTTTTTCAATTTATTTAATTTTTGCGTTTTTTACCGCGTTTTTGCTTTTTAATTTGTGCAAAAAAGATACGGTTTATACGATTCAATCGCAAAATTTTCGGATGAAAGTTTATAGCGGCAAAAATTCTTACGCGGTAATTATCGGCGGCGCGCAAACCAAAAATTATTACAATCCCGCGTTTTTGCGCTGGCTTAATAATCGTCTTTCGGGAAGTTTGTTAAAGCCCATAATTTTCACCGACAATTCATACGTACCGCAAGAGGTTTTAAAAAATTATATCCGTATAGTTTTGAAAAATACGACGGGAGAAATAAAATTTGAAGGAGAACAGGAAGAGCAAAAAACCGCTCCCATCGCCCCCGAAGAAAAAAAACAGCGCAGAATTGAATTCGTGAAAAAATACGAAAAGCGGGAGATTTTGCGAGAATAAACAAAAAAAAAGAAGCGGACAATCTTCAAATGAAAACTATCCGCTTCTTCCCTTTTTTCCAAAATCTAAAACAAAAAAGGTATTTTTTTACCACTTATAATGCGCAAACGCTTTGTTTGCTTCCGCCATTTTATGAACTTCGGTTTTCTTTTTTACCGCGCCGCCTTCGCCGTTGCACGCCTGAACAAATTCTGCTCCCAAACATTCAAGCATCGAATGCTCGTTGCGTTTGTGCGCGTTGTCTATAATCCAGCGCATAGCCAATGCGTTGCCTCTTATGCCGTCTACTTCCATCGGCACCTGATAGTTTGCGCCGCCCACGCGACGAGTTTTAACTTCAAGCGACGGACGAACATTATCCAGCGCCTTTTTGAACGCCGACATTTGGTCTAAACCCGTTTTTCCTGCGGCGTAATCCAAAGCCGTATAGAAAATATTCTCGGCAATTCTTCTTTTTCCGCTCATCATAATGCAGTTGATAAACTTTGTAACCAAAACGCTGTTGTATTTGTAATCGCCTGCAACCGTTCTTTTTTCCGCTCTTCTTCTACGAGACATTTACCTAAACTCCTTTTTATTTCTTTTTTGCCGCAGCAGCCGCAGCGCTCTTTTTACCCGCTCCGTATTTTGAACGCGCCTGCTTTCTCGACGCCACGCCTTGCGTATCGAGCGTCCCGCGAATAATATGATAACGAACCCCCGGCACGTCTTTTACGCGACCGCCTCTCACAAGAACAATAGAGTGTTCTTGCAAATTATGCCCCTCGCCGGGAATATACGCGTTTACTTCCATTTGATTGGACAAACGCACGCGCGCAACTTTTCTCAAAGCCGAATTTGGCTTTTTGGGAGTTGTCGTAAATACGCGAGTGCAAACACCCCGCTTTTGGGGGCATTGGTCAAGAGCAACCGTCTTGCTTCTCGACTTTACCTGCTTGCGTCCTTTGCGGACTAACTGATTGATAGTAGGCAAAAAAATCCTCCTCTAAACGTTAAATCACTGCGAAAATAACTTATTGCGCAAGCGTTTCGCAATGTTTTTTATTTCAATTTATACAATTTCTCCAAACAATTCGTCGTTTTCGGCAATTTCGCTCAAATTACCGCCGTCAAATTTGTCGTTACCTTCGTCGACTTCAATGTCGCGGACTTTCAAATTCCTGTATTTCACCGCGCCTGTTCCTGCGGGAATTACGTTGCCCATAATAATGTTTTCTTTGAGTCCTTGCAAATAATCGACTTTCGCTTCCATTGCGGCGCGGCAAAGCACTTTTGTCGTGTCTTGGAAAGACGCCGCCGAAAGGAACGAATCCGTTTCCAAACTCGCTTTCGTAAGTCCCAAAAGCATAGAATCGTAAGTCGGAAGCGTTTTTCCTTCGTCGCGCAATTTGTCGAGTTCGCGGCGAAGTTCGCGCTTGTCGACTTGGTCGCCTTCAAGATATTTTGAATCGCCGACTTCTCTGATTTTCACCTTGCTCAACATTTGCGACACTATAACTTCGACGTGTTTATCGTCGATTGCGACGCCCTGCAAACGATAAACCGACTGAATTTCCTGAATGAGATATTTCTGTACTTCTTGGTCGCCCAAAACGCGCAGAATTTCGTGCGGGTCCATAGAACCTTCGCAAAATCTGTCTCCTATGCGAACTCTGTCGCCGTCGTAAACGCGCAAATGTTTTCTCACGGGAATGGAATATTCTACGTTGCCGCCGCCTTCGGTATGAACCAAAATTTTACGATTTCCGCGTTCAATATCCGGCTCTTTCAATACGATTCCGTCGGCGCTTTTTATAATGTTTCCGCTTTCGTCTTTAACGGGACGGGTTTTGAACTCGACCACGCCTTCGACTTCCGAAATTATTGTCGGCTCTTTGGGTTTTCTCGCTTCAAAAAGTTCGGCGACTCTCGGCAAACCGCCCGTAATGTCTCTTGATTTTCCGCTACTTCTCGGTATTTTGTAAAGCGTATCGCCCACGACGACTTTTATTCCCACGTCGACTTGCAGAGAAGCCCCCGCAGGAAGCGCAATATCGAGCGAAGCCGAACCGTCTTCGGGAATAAGCCGCAAGTGCGGGTGAAGTTTTCGCGCCTTATCTTCTACAATAATTTTTTCAATTTTTTGCGTAAGGTCGTCTTTTTCTTCTTTATACGTTACGTTTTCTTTTATGTCAATGCCTTCAATAACGCCGGTTTTCGTCGCCAAAGTTACCGCGTAGTGCGAATCCCAAGAGAACAATTTATCGCCTTTTTTAACTTTGCTTCCGTCTTTGACCGACAAAAGCGAGCCGTGCGGAACGTCGTAATATTTTTCGTATTTACCTTCGTTTGCGGTCAATATTATGCAGGCGTTTCGCGAAACTACAACAGTTCCCGACGAGTGAGCAACCGCTTCTACGTCTTGGAATTTTACTTCACCGTCGTAGTTTGCTATCTCTTCGCCTTTAACCAAACGAGAAGCCGTACCTCCCGTATGGAACGTGCGCAAAGTTAATTGCGTACCGGGTTCGCCGATAGATTGCGCCGCCATAATTCCGACCGCTTCGCCTACGTCGACCAAACGTCCTGTGGCAAGATTTTTGCCGTAGCATCTCGAACACAAACCGAAGTTTGATTCGCAAGTCAAAACCGAACGAACTCTAACAAAGTCAAGTCCCGATTTTTCAATTCTTTCTGCCGCGTCGTCCGAAATCATTTCGTTTTTCTTAACGATTACGCCGCCTTTTTCGGGGTCTACAATATCATTTAGCGCGACTCGTCCCGCTATCCTTGAAGAAAGCGATTCTATAATCTCATCGTCTTCTTTTAACGCGCCTACGTCGATTCCTCTTATGGTTCCGCAATCGTCTTGCGATACTACCATATCCTGAACGACGTCCACCAAACGACGAGTCAAATAACCCGCGTCGGCGGTTTTAAGAGCCGTATCCGCAAGACCTTTTCTCGCTCCGTGAGTGGAAATAAAGTATTCCAGACCCGTAAGTCCGTTTTTGAAATTTGACAAAATCGGGTTTTCAATAATTTCGCCAACGCTTCCCGTCAAATTTTTCTGCGGTCTCTGCATAAGTCCGCGCATACCAGCCAACTGCTTAATCTGGTCTTTACTTCCGCGCGCCTTCGCGTCAATCATCATATAAACGGGATTAAAGCCGTTTCTGTCCTGTCTCAATTTTTCAAACAGCGCGTCCGAAACCTTTTCCGTCGCGTGCGTCCAAATATCCACAATTTTATTGTATCTTTCGCCTTCGGTAATAACGCCGCGCTGATATTGTTTGCGGATTTTCTTCGTTTCTTCAGACCATTTATCTATAATTTCCTGTCTTTCTTCGGGTTCTACCAAGTCCTCGACTCCGAAAGTCGCGCCCGAAACTGTGGCGTATTTATAGCCCAAATCCTTAACGTTGTCAAGGAAAATAGCCGCGTCTTTTGTTCCGCAGATTTTAACTATTTTTCCTACTAATTTTTCAATAACGCCCTTTTTCATAGTATCGTTTTGGAAACCTGCAAACGCGGGTATCACTTCGTTAAAAATAATTCTTCCGGGAGTCGTTTCAATAATTTTCGGCTGTCCTTTAGCGCGATGCGACGCTGGAACAACATAGCGAATTATAGAGTGCAATTCAATTTGTTTGTCCGCGAGCGCGTGCTGTAATTCGTCCATAGAATCAAAAATTCGCAATTCGTCTTTTCCGTTAAGTCCTTTTACAAAAACTTTCTTTTCGCTGTTTGCTTTTGTCAAATAATAAATTCCCAAAACCATATCCTGCGACGGAACCATAACGGGGTCGCCGCTTGCGGGACGAAGAATATTGTTTGCCGAAAGCATAAGAAGCCGCGCTTCGATTATCGATTCGGGCGAAAGCGGCACGTGAACCGCCATCTGGTCGCCGTCAAAATCGGCGTTAAACGCCGCGCATACAAGCGGATGCAAACGAATCGCCTTACCTTCTACCAAAACGGGAAAAAACGCCTGTATGCCCAAACGGTGCAAAGTCGGCGCTCTATTGAGCAAAACCGGATGGTCTTTAATAACTTCTTCAAGAATATCCCAAACTTCGTTTCTTTCTTTTTCGACGAATTTTCTTGCGCCTTTTATTGTCTGAACGAGTTCTCGTTCCGTCAAAATTTTGAAAACAAACGGCTTAAAAAGTTCCAAAGCCATAGGTTTTGGAAGTCCGCACTGATAAAGTTTAAGTTCCGGTCCCACAACAATAACCGAACGTCCCGAATAATCGACTCTTTTTCCGAGCAAGTTCATTCTGAAACGTCCCTGTTTTCCTTTGAGTAAGTCGGTAAGCGATTTAAGCGGTCTTTTGCCTTCCATCGCTTTGCTTCCGTTTTTGCTGTTGTCAAAAAGCGTGTCGACCGCTTCTTGAAGCATCCGTTTTTCGTTGCGAAGAATTACTTCGGGAGCGGAAATTTCTTTCATTTTTTTCAAACGATTGTTGCGGTTAATAACGCGGCGATACAAATCGTTCAAATCCGAAGTCGCGAAACGTCCCCCTTCAAGCGGAACAAGCGGACGCAAATCCGGCGGCAAAACAGGCAGCGCCTGCAAAACCATATCTTGGGGATTATTGCCCGAACGACAAAAATCCTTAACCACTTTCAAGCGTTTAAGACAGTCGTCTTTCAACTGCTTTCCCGTATAAACTTCCGTATAATCGTAATAAAGTTTGCTGTGCAAAGTTTCCAAATCGACTTTTGAAAGTAATTCCAAAATCGCTTCGGCGCCCATTTTTGCGACGAATTTTTTGCCTTCCGATTCAAGTTTTTCATACTCTTCGTCGTTCAAAAGCGTTTTGCCTTCCTGCAAATCGGTATCGCCCGCGTCGGTAACGACGTAATTTTCGTAATACGTTATTCTATCGACTTCGTTATTTTTCAGTCCTAAAATTTGCGCGACAAAACCGCTTTTTGAGTACCATTCGTGAACCACAGGAACGCCAAGTTCAATATGCCCCATTCTCTCGCGGCGAACTTTTGAATCCGTTACTTCCACTCCGCAGCGGTCGCAAATAATTCCTTTGTAGCGAACTCGTTTATATTTCCCGCAATTACATTCCCAACTGCGAACGGGACCAAATATTTTTTCGCAAAAAAGTCCGTCTTTTTCGGGTTTGTACGAACGATAATTTATCGTTTCGGGTTTTGTTACTTCTCCGTGCGACCAGTTGCGAATATCGTCCGGCGACGCTATAGAAATTCCGACATTGCGAATTTCTTCTACTTTTTCGTATTTTGTAAAATTTTCTGCCACTTTTCACACTCCCGTTAATTCAAATTTGTTTCTACATTTATTGCCAACGCCTTCATTTCGCGAATCAATACGTTAAATGATTCGGGAGTTCCGGGAATCGGCGTGTTATCGCCCTTCACTATCGCTTCATAAACCTTTGAGCGTCCGACGGTGTCGTCTGATTTTACCGTCAAAACGTCTTGCAAAGTATATGCCGCGCCATACGCTTCCAATGCCCATACTTCCATTTCGCCGAATCTTTGTCCGCCCGCCTGCGATTTTCCGCCGAGCGGCTGTTGAGTTACGAGCGAATACGGTCCTATTGAACGCGCGTGCATTTTATCGTCGACCAAATGGCAAAGTTTAAGCATATAAGCGGGACCTACCGTTACGGGATTGTCAAACAATTCGCCGGTTTTTCCGTCGCGAAGAAACACTTTTCCGTTGCGATAATATGGTCTTTCGTATTTTGCGTTAAGTTTTTCTTCAACTTCTCTCACTTTGTCCATAATTTCTTTGGAACTTGCGCCGTTAAATACGGGAGTCGCAACTCTTTCGTCCAAATTGCGAGCAATAAATCCTGTGTGAACTTCCATAATTTGTCCGACGTTCATACGCGACGGCACGCCAAGCGGATTCAATATAATATCTACGGGCGTTCCGTCGGGCATAAACGGCATATCTTCGCGAGAAACCACGCGAGACACGACTCCTTTGTTTCCGTGACGTCCAGCCATTTTGTCGCCTACCGAAAGTTTGCGTTTTTTCGCGATATAAACCTTAACTAATTGCAAAACGCCGGGCTTTAAATCGTCGCCGCGACGTACTTTTTCAACGTCTTTGTCGTATCTGTCGTCAAGATAAGCGATAATATTCGACGCTTTGAAAACAATTTTTTCGCAAAGTTCGGATTTTTCTTTGTCGGCGCAAAAGCCGTTTTTAAGGGAAATTTCCTTAATCTCTTCTCCCCACAAAGAATAAATAATATCGCGAGTCCAAGTCGTTCCTTTTTTAACGAGCGGCTCGCTTGTTTCGTCGCTGTGCAATTCCTTGATTTCTGTGGAATTGCTGCCTTCCAAAAGTTCGGTCAAACTTTCGACAAGTTTTGCGCGAAGTTGTTCTAATTTATTTTCAACGTCGTCTCGCAATTCTCTAATTTTTTCCGCGTCGCGTTCTTTCGATTTTCTGTCGCGTTCTTTGTGCGAATAAATTTTCGTATCTATCACGACTCCTTTAAGTCCTGTGGGAGCGGTAAGCGACGAATCGCGAACTTCGCCTGATTTTTCGCCGAAAATCGCGCGTAAAAGACGCTCTTCGGGCGACAATTCTTTTTCGCCTTTCGGAGTTACTTTTCCGACTAAAATATCGCCTTCAACTACTTCGGTTCCTACTCTAACAACGCCGTTTTCGTCCAAATTTACCAACTGATTTTCGCCCGCGTTTGGAATTTCGCAAGTAAGTTCTTCGGGACCGCGTTTCGTTTCGCGAACTTCCGTTTCAAACACGACTATATGTATAGACGTATAAACGTCGTTTGCCACCAAATCTTCGGAAACTATAATCGCGTCTTCGTAGTTATATCCGTTCCAAGGCATATACGCGACGCAAACGTTTCTTCCCAGCGCAAGTTCGCCGTTACTTGTGGCGTGTCCGTCGGCAAGCACGTCGCCCGCTTTAATTTTATCTCCTTCTTTAACGCAAATATGCTGATTTATGCAAGTATCCTGATTCGAGCGTTCAAATTTTCGCAATTCATAAACGTCAACGTCGTTTATTCCTAAACGTTTATCTTCTTCGCTAACGGCTTCGGCATCTTTACGAACAACAATAACCTGCGCGTCTATTTTTTCTACAACTCCCTTATTTTTCGCCACGACAAGACATCCCGAATCCTTTGCGGCGCGATATTCAAGTCCCGTTCCCACAAGCGGCGCGTCCGTCTGCAAAAGCGGAACCGCCTGACGCTGCATATTGGAACCCATAAGCGCTCTGTTTGCGTCGTCGTGTTCAAGATAAGGAATGAGTCCCGCCGAAACCGAAACCATTTGCATATTCGACACGTCCATAAGTTGAATTTCTTCTCTTGTTACGACGGGATAATCGCTTCCTTTTCTCGAAAACACGTTGTTTGCTTCCTTAATTTTTCCGCTCGTATCAATCTCGGTATCGGCGGGAACTATATACATTCCGTCTTCTTCGTCCGCCGAATAATATTTTACTTCGCCCGGTTTTCCTTCTTTTACCACTCTATAAGGCGTTTCTATGAAGCCAAATTCGTTAATTTGCGCGTAAGTAGAAAGCGAGGCGATAAGTCCGATATTCGGACCTTCGGGCGTTTCAATCGGACACAAACGACCATAGTGCGTATGGTGAACGTCGCGAACTTCAAATCCGGCTCTATCGCGAGAAAGTCCGCCCGGTCCGAGAGCCGAAACCCTTCTTTTGTGAGTCAATTCCGAAAGCGGATTTGTTTCGTCCAAAAATTGCGATAATTGCGACGAGTTGAAAAACGATTGAATAACCGTCGAAACGGCTCTCGCGTTTATCACGTCGTAAGGCACAATTTCTTCTTCGTGATTTTCGTTTAATTTATCTCTTATCGCTTTTAACATTCTCGTAACGCCGATGTTGAAATTTACTTCCATAAGTTCGCCGACGGAACGCACTCTTCTGTTGCCCAAGTGGTCAATATCGTCGAGTTGTCCGTCGCCTTTTCCTATTTTAAGAAGATAGCGAAGCGTTTCAATAAAATCGGCGACTTGCAAAGTTCTGCAACCGTCGCTCGTTTCAATTTTGAGGCGAGCGTCTAATCTGTAACGTCCTATTTCGCCCAAATCGTAACGTTTTTCGTCGAAAAAACTTCTTTCTATAAGCGTTTTTCCCGTGTCGCTCGTGTATTGCTGTCCGGGACGAAGTATTTCATACATATATGCAAGCGACTTTTCCACAGGATTTTCGTCGCTTCTGGTGTGGTCTTTTTCCAATGTTTTGCGAAGAACGACGGACACGTAATCTTCCGCGTTTTTCAAAATTTTTATTTCTTTGACGTTTGCTCCCTTAAACGCTTCTATTATGTCGTCGGAAATCATTTTGTTCGCGTCTTCAATAATTTCGCCCGTTTCGGGATTTACCACTCTTTCGGCGAGTACTTTTCCTTTGAGAGTAGGACAAGTCGTCGATTCGATAAACACTTTTTCCACTTCGTTAAAAAGAGAAAATATTTGTTCGTCGGTCGCGTATTTTTCGGGGTCGAGTGCGCGAAGCAAAATCGTCGCGGGAAATTTCTTTTTTCTGTCTATGCTCGCCCACAAAAAATTGTCTTCGTCGAGCATAAGTTCTACCCAAGAACCTTTTTGCGGGATAATTCTTGCGCCGATGTACTTTTTCTGCGTACTCGTGCTTTCGCCTTCGTTAAAAACGATACCCGGCGAGCGATGCAACTGGCTTACTATTACCCTTTCGGCTCCGTTAATGACAAAAGTTCCTCTTTCGGTCATCAGAGGAATTTCGCCTATAAATACGTTGTTGTTTATCTTTTCCTTAAACGTCTTATCTTTGCCTTCTTTAATTATCAGCGATAAATCGACTTTAAGCGGCGCGGCGTAATTTAATCCGCGTTCTTTACATTCTTTCAGCGAATATTTTGGAACTCCAAGTTTGTAACCTTCGTATATAAGTTCGTAAGTTCCCTTATTGTCTTCGACCGGAAACGCTTCGAGAAATACCTTGTGCAAACCTACGATTTTTCGTTTGTGATGAGGCACGTCTTCCTGCAAAAACTGTCTGTAGGATTTCGTTTGTATTTCTAACAAATCCGGTAACTCCAAAGCGTCTTGAACTTTGGCGTAACTGCGTCTTTCAATCATTTTTTATAACCCTTTTCATTAAAACCCGTGTGAATAATAATTCTAGCGCACAACAAAAAACAGACAATGCGAAACGCCAATTCGCGGCGTTTCGCGTCGTCATTAAAATACTTACCGTATTCGGCGTAATCAATCGTTTGCCGCCGCTTATTTAAGTTCTACTTTGGCGCCGGCGTCTTCCAATTTCTTTTTCAGCGTTTCGGCGTCCGCTTTGTTCACGCCTTCTTTCACGGGTTTCGGCGCGCCGTCAACCAAGTCCTTCGCCTCTTTCAAGCCAAGACCCGTTACTTCGCGAACGACTTTTATCACTTCGATTTTCTTGTCGCCCGAAGCGGTAAGAATAACGGAAAATTCGTCTTTTTCTTCAGCCGCTGGTGCCGCCGCTCCGCCGGCAGCCGCTCCGCCAACCGCCGCGATTGCCACAGGCGCCGCCGCTTTTACGTCAAACTTTTCCTCTATCGCTTTTACGAGGTCGGACAACTCAATTACGGTCAATTCACCAATTGCCGCTACAATTTCATCTTTTGTCAATTTAGCCATTTTTTTAACTCCTTATGAATTTTTTATTTTTTAATTACCCTTGTTCTTTTTTGAGACGAACGGCGTCTACCGTTCTCACAAAATTCGTCAAAATACCGTTTAAGGTTCCCGCAAACTTCACAGCCGGCGCATTGAACGCAGAAAGAAGCGTCGAAAGGAGTTCTTCCCTTGAAGGAAGAGAAGCCAATCGTTCCGCGTCAGAGCCCGAAAATACCGTTTTGTCCGCGTAAGCCATACGAACCGCAAGCAAATTATCGTTGTCTTTGTTAAAGTTTTTGATAATTTTTGCAGCGCTCGCAACGTCTTTTTTAGATATCGCCACACCGACCGGTCCTTTGAAAGCGCCGTCAAGCCCTTCAATTCCCGATTGCGCCAACGCCCGCTTTGCCAGCGTATTTTTCACCACGACATATTTTACGTCGACGTCTCTTAATTTTGCCCGCAAGTCGTTGAATTTCTCAACCGTCATTCCCTGATACGCCGTAACGTAAAGTCCCGTCGCTTGCGAAAATTCCTTGTTAAGTTCTTCAATAACTTTTTCTTTTTCTTTTTTTGTCAGCACTTTTTATTTCTCCTTACCGCAATTCGGCAACGTTTATTTTTACGCCTTGTCCCATAGTACTCGACGCTGAAATTCCTTTAAGATAAACGCCTTTTGCCGCGGACGGTTTTAATTTGAGTAAGGCGTCGACCAATGCTTTTACGTTCGCGTAAAGTTTATCGACGTCAAACGATACTTTTCCGACCGGCGCGTGAATTATCCCCGATTTTTCGGTTCTAAATTCCACTTTACCCGCTCTCGTTTCTTTTATGGCGTTTGCCAAATCGTTTGTAACCGTTCCTACTTTCGGATTAGGCATTAACCCGCGAGGACCTAAAATTTTACCCAATTTTCCCACGACGCCCATCATATCGGGAGTCGCGATAACGGAGTCAAAATCAGTCCAGCCGCCGGTTATTTTTTCTACCAAATCGTTTGCGCCTACAAAATCCGCGCCCGCAGTTTTTGCTTCGTCGGCTTTTGCGCCTTGTGCAAAAACAAGAACTTTAACCGTTTTTCCCAATCCGCCGGGAAGCACGACCGAACCGCGTACCACTTGGTCGCTTTTTTTCGGGTCGACTCCCAAACGCACCGCAATATCGACGGTTTCGTCAAATTTTGCTTTGGCGTTATCCTTAATAAACTGCAACGCCTCTTTTACCCCGTATTCTTTAAGAGTATCGAGATTTTCGCGAGCCGCTTTCCACGCTTTACTTCTTTTCATAGTATTTTTTCCTTCGTTTATTCGACGTCAACGCCCATACTGCGCGCAGTTCCCATTACCATTTGAGCCGCCGATTTCTCGCTTGTGCAGTTTAAATCGGGCAACTTAATCTTAACAATCTTATCCACTTGCGATTTCGTAAGTTTACCTACTTTTTCCTTATTCGGAACTTTCGAGCCGCTTTTTAAGTTCAATTCTTTCTTTATAAGAACCGAAACGGGCGGCGTTTTGGTAATAAACGAAAACGACTTATCCGCATAAACGGTAATGATTACAGGTATAACCATTCCCGCTTGGTCTTGCGTTTTTGCATTATACGCTTTGCAGAACTCCATAATGTTTACGCCGTGCTGACCGAGCGCCGGACCTACAGGCGGCGACGGATTCGCTTTTCCGGCTTCAAGAGCGAGTTTTATCTGCCCTACGATTTTTTTAGCCAATTTGATAACCCTCCAACTTAAATTTCTTTTTTAAGACAGCAGTTCAATTTGCGAGAAATCGACTTCAACGGGAGTCGCTCTTCCGAACACCATTACGTTGACGGTCGCTTTGCCTTTCTCGGTATGCATTTTACTTATCTCTCCGCCAAACCCTTTGAAAGACCCCACCGTAAT
>WRFX01000036.1 GCA_009787445.1 Chitinivibrionia bacterium
ATCGTCGGCACGGGCGGACTCGGCGCGCCGCTCGCATTGTATTTATCGGCGGCGGGCGTGGGAACGATAGGCATCGTGGATTTCGATTTTGTCGACGAATCGAACCTTCAAAGACAAATCATTCACGGAACGAAAGACGTCGGCAGACCGAAAGTCGCATCGGCGAAAGACCGTATGAAAAGTATCAATCCGTATATAAATATCGTTACGCACAACGCCGCGATTACAAGCGCAAACGCAATGGATATAATATCGGACTACGACATAGTAGCCGACGGCACCGACAATTACCAGACCCGTTATTTGATTAACGACGCCTGCGTTCTTTTGGGTAAACCCAACGTTTACGGCTCGATATTTCAATTTGAAGGGCAGTCCAGTATTTTTTACGCCGAAAAAGGTCCGTGTTATCGCTGTCTGTATCCTTCGCCTCCGCCTCCGGGACTTGTTCCGTCGTGCGCGGAAGGCGGCGTTATGGGCGTATTGCCCGGCATAGTCGGGACGATACAGGCGAACGAAGTAATAAAATTGATTGTCGGCGGCGGAAGTCCGCTTATCGGACGTCTTTTGATTTTCGACGCGTGGCGGATGAAATTTCGCGAATTGAAACTCGCAAAAGAGCCGAATTGCCCGATTTGCGGAAAAGAGCCGTCAATCAAGGAATTGATAGATTACGAACAGTTCTGCGGCTTGAAAAAAAATAAAGACGAAAAACCCGTCGAAACGATAACCGCGACCGAACTGAAAGCGCGTTTGGACAATAAAGAAGAAATACAACTCATAGATATACGCGAACCGCACGAAAGAGCCATCGTGAAATTTCCCGGCGCGATAATTATGCCGCTCGGACAAATTCAGCGTCGTATGGACGAATTAAATCCGAATATCGACTCGGTTTTTCTGTGCAAAATCGGACAGAGAAGCGTCTTGGGAATCAGGGCGCTTCAAGAAGCGGGTTTTACGGGAAAATTGTTCAATCTTAAAGACGGATTGAACGCGTGGGCAAGAGAAGTTGACAAAGATATGCCGATTTATTGAAAGAAATTATGAGTTTTGACGTTAAAAATCCACTGATAATTCAGAGCGACGGCACTATTTTGCTCGAAGCGGACAATCCGAAATTTCACGAAGCCCGCGAACTTTTGTCGGGTTTCGCGCATTTGGAAAAATGTCCCGAACATATACACACGTATTCGATTACGCCGCTGTCTCTTTGGAACGCGAAAACGATAGGACTTTCGGCAGAAACAATAATTTCTTCGCTCGAAAATTACACGAAATATCCAATTCCGTCCAACATTATAGCCGATATTAAGGAAATAAGCGGACGATTTGGAAAAATAGAACTTGTAAAAGCCGAAAATCGCCTAAAATTGCAGACGGAAGATAAATTTTTATTGTCTCAACTTGCAAAAAATCCGCTTGTCTGCGATTTTATTGAGCAAGAAAACGAAGAATATTTTGTAAAAGAAAAATTTCGCGGAGTTCTCAAACAAAAATTTATCGACCTGAATTATCCGATTAACGACATTGCGGGATTTACCGACGGCGAAGATTACGATATAAAAATGTTGGAAATCGGGCGCGACAAATTGCCTTTTATTTTGCGAAATTACCAAAAATCTGCGGTGGATTCTTTTATCGGCAACGATAATTTGCGCGGCGGAAGCGGAGTCGTCGTGCTTCCTTGCGGGGCGGGAAAAACCATAGTCGGCATAAAAACGATGGCGACAATTCGCAAAAAAACGCTTATTTTGGTAACGAATATTACTGCGGCTCATCAGTGGAAACGCGAAATTTTGAACCGCACAAATCTTCAATCGCACGAAATCGGCGAATATTCGGGCGAACAAAAAGAAATAAAGCCCGTAACGATAGCGACGTATCAAATTTTAACTTATCGCAAAGACAAAGAAGACGATTTTTTGCATTTTTCAATATTTAATTCGCAGGATTGGGGGCTGATAATTTACGACGAAGTTCATCTGCTTCCCGCTCCCGTGTTCAAATTCACGGCGGAAATTCAGGCGCGAAGACGACTCGGACTAACCGCCACGCTTATTCGCGAAGACAATTTGCAAACCGACGTATTTGCGTTAATAGGTTCCAAAAAATTCGACGTTCCTTGGAAAAATTTAGAAAAAGAGGGCTGGATTGCCGCGGCGAAATGCGTAGAAATTCGCGTAGAATTGGACGAAACGTCAAAATTGAATTATTTGTCTTTGCAAAAGCGCGAACAGGTGAGAATCGCATACGAAAACAAAAACAAAATACCCGTCGTTGCGGATTTGCTAAAAAAACACAAAGGCGAAAAAATTTTGATTTTAGGACAATATATTGAACAAATTGACCTTTACGGCGAAAAATTTGGCGCGCCCGTAATAAAAGGAAATACGAAAAATGTGGAAAGAGACGCGCTTTACGAAAGATTTCGCAACGGCGATTTGAACGTTTTGGTTTTGTCGAGAGTTGGAAATATGGCTGTCGATTTGCCCGACGCCAACGTCGCGATACAGGTTTCGGGAATGTTTGGAAGCAGGCAAGAAGAAGCGCAGCGGCTCGGAAGAATATTGCGCCCGAAGCGAAACGGCTCGCAGGCAATATTTTATTCGGTGGTAACCCGCGACAGCGCGGAATTGGAATTTGCGATGAAAAGACAGATTTTTCTTGCAGAACAAGGGTATCCTTATGAAATTGTTTATGAATAAAAATAAAATATTCAAAATTGCATTTGGCAAATAATATTTTAGTTGCAAACGAAAGGGAAAAAATATGGTAAATAAAAAAACGTCTTTATATTTGGACACGGGGGTTTACGATGACGAATAACGATGATGATTTTAGTTGGGATTGCATAAAAGGCGTGCGGGCAATTAAAGACGAATTAGACGCTAAATTTGCTACGATGAAAAGAGGTGAAATCTCTGAATATTTAAATAAATGCCATATTGAATTTGAAGAATATATTGCTTCTCGCCGCGCCGCGAAAGGAATAAAATTATAAAAGAAATTAAACTTTTTTCACAAATTTCACAAAAAAACAAAAAAATTTAATTTTTGCTTGTTGCACTATATTATTTTATGTACGGTTTTGGGATTAAAAAACATTTTAAAAGGAGCGCTTTTAAATGAAAAGATTTTTGGCTGCGGTTTTATCCGCAATGGTTTTGGCATCAACCGCTTTTGCGGGACCCGACCCCGACGAAACAAAAAATATCGGCAGATTCGGGCATACGGGCTTGTGGAACACTCTGTCTGCGCAAACTTTGGGTTACAGCAGATTGTCGTTAAACGTTTATTCTACTCAGGGAATGAGCAAGGATTTTGTTAAGAATTATTATTTTTGGGAAGAAGGAACTGTCGGTTCGACGCGCCTTTATAAATATATTCCTACGCAATTTGACGGCGGCAATTATACGAGAGCGACTATTAATCTAAGCGCAGTTTACGGGCTTACTCGCTTTTTGGACTTGGGACTTATGCTTCCGATTTATGTAGATAATATGGGCGAAAAAGTATATGGCGGCAAGTATAATGACGCGATGAAAAGGTACGATCATACTTACCCCGACTCCACTTTAGGCGACTCCGATAATTATTATACGCAAGGTGGTCCAGGCGACCTCGAAATATCGGCGAAATTTTTGTATCCGCCTTATCCGCACAGAAAATTCTTCCAAATGTCTTATTACGGAGCAATTTCTATTCCGACAAGCGCTAAAGATTGGGGACATTTCCCGAGACAAACTTATTATCAGGACAAAAGAGCGGACATATATTATATCAACACCGAAGACGCGTCAAACAGCGCTAACTTGAAATCATTGTTGGGAGTAAATGAGTTTTTTGGTTCGGGGCAGCCCGAAATTGATATGAAAATGCTTTGGACTTGGGATTTTAGAGAAATGTCCGATTTCTTTCCCGTTCTTTTTCACGTAAATTACGGACTTCGCTGGACTCTTCAATATAGAAACGACCACATTTTTTATTTGAACAGCGGACTTGAAGTTCGCCCAGCCGATTGGATAAGCGTTTTTCTTGACTTCTCCGCCGCGCCGCGTTTTGGAAGTATACAACAAGATGAAACGTTTAGATTATGGGCTCCTCAAAATGATGCCAACTATAGGGAGTATGCAGACCATATTGAGTTTTTTCCGAAAAATGCGTCGCACAAAACAAAACGCAGTATGCTTGACGACCCTATACGTCTTTCTCCCGGGGTTGCAGTGCTTACTCCTATTGGAATTACCGCTTCTGTCGGCGTAGATATTTCTCTTGCGCACCAAGACGGATTTTACTTTGGAAACCAAAATACTTCAAAGAGTTCGGAGAGAGATGAAAATGATAATTTTAAGAATGCATTAAGTTACGTTCTTATAGAAACCGCCGTAGAACCTAAAGTATCTTTGGTCGCTTCTATCGGTTGGAACGGGCTTACGGTTCAAAGCACGACGGTTGTTCCCGACGCGCCTATTTTGGCTCCCGATTGCGATACGGTTCGTCTTGTAGATACGGTTTTTGTCGACAAAGTTGATACGGTTAAAGTTGAAGTAACAAAAGCCCCCGTAACGTACACTATAACGGCTTCAGTCGCGGCAGGACAGGGAACTATATCTCCCGTCGGCGTAAACGTCGTAAATGAAGGTTCGCTTGCGACATATACGTTTACCCCCGCGCAAGGATTTTCTATTGAACAGGTAACTGTAAACGGAATAAATCAGGGAGCGGTCGCGCAATATACTTTCCCGAGCGTAAGGTCTGCGCAAGTTATAACGGTTTCGTTTAAGCAAGACCCGATTATTGAAGTTGTTGAAGTCGCGCCCGTCGCATTTGAAATTCCCAGAGACGGTTTGGTTTTGCGCGGAGTTAATTTCCAAAGCGGAAAGGCAATTCTTACCGCCGCTTCATACGGACCGCTCGACGACGTAATAAAGTCGCTTCGCCAGTGGCCCGAAATTAAACTTGAAGTTCAAGGACATACCGATTCCGTCGGAAAACGCGAATCTAATATGCGTTTGTCGAAAGACAGAGCGAACACCGTTATGAAATATTTCATACAAAACGGTATTCCGCATACTCAACTTCGCGCGGTAGGTTACGGACCCGATATGCCGATTGCCGACAACGACACGGATTCGGGCAGAGAATTGAATCGTCGAGTAACTTTGGTACCTTTCGAGTAACATTTTTTAATAAAAGTTGAATGAAAAAAGTTGTCCGCAAGAAATTTGCGGGCAACTTTTTTTTATTTTTGCGAAAATGCCCGCCAAATTCATTTTTTCTTTTTCTTAAATATATACGCGAATAAAAGCAATGTAACTATCTGAAAAACAACAATTTAATTTTGCTGTTTTCAGTGAATTTGTTAGGTTGTGAAATTTCGTCAAAAAACTTTTTTTAGTTTTTTTTTGTTTTTTTGTGTTTTTTTATGTTTTTTTGTGTGAATTATAGTATTTTATATATATAGGAATTTGGCGTATTGTTTAAAAGGAGTTTTTGGATTTTATGGAAAACCTCGGATATTTGTCTTACGACGTTACTTTGACGAAAAATCGGTTTGTGATGCCCGCCGATTTACGTCCCGCGTTTCAAGGACAGGGAAAGTTCGTAATTTTCTCCGACAAAATGACCAGAACTTTAATAATAACCGATAAAAAAACGTTTGACGAGTCCTGCAAAGAACTCGATATGGACGTTTTGATAACTCTTAACGCGCGCGAATACGACCCGAGAGAAGATTCGCAGGCGCGCGGTTCGTTTTCGGCGAGTCAAATGAATCTTTTAGGAAATCCGGAAGAAGTAATTTTTAGCGCTTTGGACAAATGTATCGTGGTGCAAAATCCCGAAACAGTCGTAGATAATACCGAAAGCGTTGAAAAACAAATTAAAGACGTAAAGAAAATAATACTGGGGAGATAAAAATAAAATTATGATAAACGCAAAGAAAATTTACTTTTTGGGAATAGGCGGTTCGGGTTGCTCATCTATGGCGCTTTGGCTAAAATCACGCGGCTTTGACGTGGCGGGAAGCGATATTTCCGCAAGCGAAATTACCGAAAAACTTATAAAAAGCAAAATTTTTGTTCAAATCGGACATAATATAAACGGACATTTGCAAGAAAGCGACTTGGTGGTTTATTCGTCGGCTATAAAAGATGGAAATCCGGAACTTGAATTTGCGAAAAACGCAGGAAAAACCGTGATAAAAAGAGCAAAAATGCTCGGTATGATGATGAGGGAAGCAAAAAGAACGCTTGCGGTTTGCGGTTCCGCCGGAAAATCTACTACTACGGGATTTTTTGCGAGCGTTTTGAACGCGGCGAAACTTTCTCCGTCGGTGATTGTAGGCGGAGTATTTACGGGAAAAGACAGCGGAGCGCAAATCGGCGGCGACGATTATTTTCTTGCCGAAGCGGACGAATACGACAGAAGTTTTTTAGAAATGAAAAAGATAGATTTGGCTATTTGCACATCGATAGAAGCGGAACATTTGGATATTTATAAAAATTTAGAGGGAGTAAAAAATGGATTTTTACAGTTCTTTGACGGCGTGGACGCTAACGGCGTGGCTGTCCTCTGCGTCGATTCGCAGAGCGTTCGTGCTATTTTAGCGCGAATAAATTGCAAAAAAGTTACGTTTGGCTTGTCGTCGGACGCGGATTATCGGGCGGATAATATACGATACGAAAATTCAAGAACTTTTTTTGATGTTTACAAAAATGGAGACGTTTTAGGAACCGTCGAATTAAAGTTAATCGGCAATCACAATGTTTTGAACGCGCTCGCGGCGATTTGCGCGGGAATGGAATTGGGAATCGACTTTGAAACGGCGGCGGCGGGAGCGAAAAATTTCGACGGAATTAAGCGAAGAATAGAAAAAATTGCCGAAGTGAATGGGATAACCGTGATAAGCGATTACGCGCATCATCCCACAAAAATTTCGGCGACGCTTTCGGCTTTGCAAAAGATTAAAAACGGACGAATTATCACGGTTTTTCAGCCGCACACTTTTACGAGAACGCGAGATTTTGCCGAAAATTTTGCAAAAACGCTCGAAGCGGGAAGCGACGTCGTGCTTTTAACCGAAATATATCCCGCAAGAGAAAAACCGCTCGACGGAGTTTCCGAAAAAAGTATTGCAAAATTTTTCAAAAACGCGACGTCAAAAATCGCGGAAAAAAATTGCGTGGCGAAAGAATGCGCAAAAATTGCGAAAAACGGAGATATTGTCGCCGTCGTTGGAGCAGGCGACATAAATTATGAAATTGAAAATTTAATTAAGGAGTTAGAGAATGCCTACAACTAAAAGATTGGGACCAAACGCAAAAAGAAAAATAGAAGAAAATCGTAAAAAAATGGCAAAATTTTTCAGTTTCACTATAATTGTCGCGGCAATTATAGCGGGAATCGCCTTTTTGTATTCGGAAGTTCTGCCGTTAGTTTATCAAAAAGTAGCGCCGTTTATCGCCATTGATACTTACGAAATTGACGGAGCGCAAAATTTGGATTTGTCGCAAATTGAAAATCGTCTTGAACTCGACGAAAATTCAAGTTTTTTTAATACTTCCGTGAAAAATATCGAAAAAAATATAGAAAATATAGAAGGAATTGAAAAAGCGAAAGTCAAGAAAAAATTGCTTTCGCAGTCGCTCGAAATAAAAATTACGCAAAGAACGGCGAAATATCTTTTAAACGTCGACAACGAACTTTATTGGGCTGACGAACACGGATATTTGTGGTCTAACGAAAAAATCGGCGGAAAAGATAACGTTTGTTTTGTTATAGGACTCGAAACGATTGAAGACGAATTTGGGAAAAAAATCGCTCCCGCAGACCTTGAACGACTCGAAAAAACGTATTCGAGTATAAACAGAGATTCAAATTCGAATAACATAAAAAGCGTCTTTTTTAAGGATTACGGCATTGTAGAATTTACCGCGAGCAATATTTCCGTGCCGATTCGACTTAACGGAACGCTTAAATATACGGCTGTGGATTTTGTGAAATTTGAGGATATTTTGCGTCAAAATAAAAAAGCGCCGATGTATTATTTGGACGCATACGAAAACGTTGTTTATGCGAAATAGGAGGAGACAATATGATAAGCGCGGATAAAACAATTATGGCTATAGATATTGGCTCGCAGTGGGTCAAAGTCGCGGTTGCGCAGCAGGACGAAGATACGGAACTTCGCATACCCGCGTATGGAATTTGCGCGTCGGAGGGCTTTGTGAACGGCTATGTGATAAACGTAGAAAAATTGGAAAAATGCATTTATTCGGCGATAAACGAAGTTCAGCAAAATTTAGGCGAAGATATTGACCCGTCCAGAATGCCGATTTATTATTCGATTTCGGGCGACAAAGTGAGCGGAAAAAATACCGATACCGAAATGCGCCACATTCACGACGTCGATTATACGACAAAAATCGGCAAGGTTTCGGACGAGGATATTCGATGGCTAAAAAATTCGCTTGAAGCGTCGATTTTGCCGACGGGAATAAAAAAAATCGCTATGATAACGCAATGTTTTCAAATAGACGAACGCGAAGCGATAGAAAATCCGGTCGGACTTTACGGACAGGAAATTAAAGCCGCAGGACACCTTGTTACCGACGCTCAAAGCCACATCGCCGACTTGGAAAACGTTATAACAAAAGCGTTTGCAATAGACAACGACGGAATCGACGACGATATAAAACTTATTCCCGTCGCGGCGAGTTTGGCTTCGTCTTTGTCGGTTTTGTCGGAAGAAGAAAAAGAAGCGGGCGTCGCTTTGGTAGATATTGGCGAAGGATGCAGCGACTTGTCGGTTTTTTACAATAAATATCCCGTTTTGACGTGGTGCAGCGCAAAAGCGGGCGGAATTATCACAAAAGATATTAAGACGTTTTTAAATATCGGCGTAGGCGACGCGGAAAAAATTAAGAAAGAATACGCATACGCGACCCCGACAAAAGCGGGAAGCAAGGAAACAATAGAAGTTCCATCCATAACGGGCGGAAGCGGAACGCTTAAA
Source organism: Chitinivibrionia bacterium (assembly GCA_009787445.1). Classification (GTDB taxonomy): domain Bacteria; phylum Fibrobacterota; class Chitinivibrionia; order Chitinivibrionales; family Chitinivibrionaceae; genus WRFX01. The sequence goes on from WRFX01000036.1 coordinate 9,020, forward strand.
TTGGAAACGCTTGCGGCGTGGGTTTATCCTGTGGCGAAATTTTTGTTTGAAAACGTAAATAACGTATTGGACAGCAATATTGAAGACACGACTTACAAGGGAATTATTTCGCAAAACGGCATAGTAATTACAGGCGGAACGGCAAACTTGAAAGAAATTTCGTCGGTTGCGATGGAAGTTCTTCAACTGCCCGTAAAAATAGGAAAGCCGAATATCGTAAAAATCAGCGAATTTCCGAATATGAACACAGACCCGAGTTTCAGCACTCTTTTGGGGCTTTGTATTTACGGAATGCGAAATTACGAGTTTTCGACGGGAACAAAAAGGAAAAAAAGAGCCGGCGGTTCAAGAACTAAAAGCAAAAATCCCGCCGGAAATTTAATTAAGGATTTTTGGGAAACACTTAAAAATATACAAATTTCATAAAAATGTGGAGGTAACTTATGCCAGTTGATTTTTCTAAAATGGATATTGAGCGGATGCTCGATAACAGTTTTGAAGTAAAAGGTAAGGTCTCGGGACCCGTGCAAAATCTTAAAAGCGTAGATTTTGAAAACGACCCTGATTTCGTTTCGGAAGAGTTTATAGTTCCGAAAATTCGCACGCTTGTAGTTTCTTGCGGAAACGCCGGAGGAAACATCCTTAAACATATCGTTACGAAAAACGCTTGCGCCGACGTCGAATACGTTATGACCGACACCGACTATATGGCTTTGAACGCAAAACGGCTTCCAAATTGCAAAGTAATGCTTTTGGGAGAAAAAACCTGCAAAGGATTCGGCGCTGGAATGCACCCCGAAATAGCCGAAGCGGCTGCGCGTGAATCCGAAGAAAAACTTCGCAACATTTTACGAGGTTCGAGTTTGGTATTTCTTATCGCTGGCGAAGGCGGCGGTTCGGGAACGGGCTGTTCTCCGATTGTCGCTAGAATTGCGAAAGAAGAAGGCGCAATAGTTATTGCTATGGTTACAAAACCGTTCAGATTTGAAGGAAAAGTCGTTATGAACAGAGCCATAAACGGAATAAGCGAACTGCGAAAAGAAGTCGACGCGATAGAAGTTATAGACAACCAAAAAGTTTATTGCATAGGCGACGCAAATATTCCCGCGTCCGTAAGATTTGGAAAAATAGACGAATTTGTCAGCGATATGGTAGCGGGATTCGTGAACGTAACAAGAGATACTTCGACGATAAAACTCGACTTTCAAGACCTTAAAAAGACGCTTGAAGAATGCAAAGGCGATATGTTTATCGGCGTCGGAGAATCCGCTTATAAAGCGCCCAGCGACAATTCGCCGTGGGATTTCGGCGAAAACGCGATGATGGAAGCGGTAGAAAGAGCAATTTCCTGCCCGCTTATAGACGGCGTAAATATGCAAAACGCAAAAGGAATGATTGCGCTGTATCTCGTCGGAAACGACATTCCGCTTGAAGTTTTGGAAAAAGCGCAGGATTTAATAAACAAGAAAACGGACGAAGAAAACGCAAATATCGTTTGGGGCGCGGATTTCAACGAAAAAATGAACGGAAGAATTAAGGTTTTCTTTATCGTCGCTGGCTTAAATTCTTTGGAAGACGAAAGAAAAGGCATCGAAAGCAATATTATCAGACCGAGCATTTTTGAAAAAGGCGAAAAAATCGCTATGTTTGAAAACCACAACAACAATGCTATGAAAAACGACATTCCTGAAATTCCAAACGAACCTTTGGAAACGGGGCGCGTAGGCGCGACGCCCGCAAGAGCAAACGCTTCGTCAAAAGAAACAGGCAGATACGACGCAATAACGCAAAAAATTATGCCCGTTTCTATGGAGGCAAAAGTAGAAGCAAACGTAATTCCTAAACCGAAAACAGGCAATATCTACGGACTTGCAGTAAATAATAAAGCGCAGGCACAGGAAAGCGGAGAAAAACAGCATACGCCGTCTATACACGGATTTGAAAAAACGCCGGATTTTCTGCGGATTCAGTGCCAGTAAGTAAAACTTTAAGAAAGGCGAACAGTAGCGTATCAAAAAATATACGCTACTGTTTTGTTTTTTGGCGTATATTATATTCAATAGTGAAAAATACGAAAAAACTTAAAAAAGGTTACTTTTAATTATGAAAATTTTAGGAATAGACCCCGGCTCTCGCGCTTTGGGATATGGAATAATAAACATAATATCGTCCAAATTAAGTCCCGTCGAATACGGCGTGGTAAAATTGGACGCGAAAGAAGAATTGCCCGTTCGTTTATGCGGAATTTACGAAAACGTAACCCAAATTATAGAAAAACATAAGCCCGATTTGATAAGTGTGGAAACGCCTTTTTTCGGCAAAAACGCGCATTCTTCGTTTGTTTTGGGACACGCGAGAGGCGCAATAATGCTTGCCGTCGGACAAAGTAAAACGAAATATTGCGAGCACTCCCCTACCGAAATAAAAAAAGCCGTTACGGGAAACGGACTCGCCGAAAAATCGCAAGTCGAATATATGGTAAAAGCGATTTTGGGACTTTCCGACGAAAAAATTAAAGACGACGCTTTCGATGCTCTCGCCTGCGCGATTTGCGGGTATAATCATTTTAATTCGAGCAGATAAATTTATGAATTTTTTAACTGAAACTCCCGTAAATATTCCCGAAAATCCCGGCGTATATATTATGAAAGACAAAAATAACGAAATTTTATACGTGGGCAAAGCGATAAACCTCAAAAAAAGGGTTTCGTCGTATTTTAACGACGGCGGCGACGGGCGTTTTCAGATTCCCGCGCTTGTTTCAAAAATACAAAATATTGAATTTATTATTTGCCGCAACGAAACAGAAGCGCTTGTTTTGGAAGCAAATTTGGTAAGAACGCATAAACCGCCTTATAATTTGCTGCTAAAAGACGACAAACATTATCCATACGTAAAAATTACGAAATCGAGCGAAGAATTTCCGCGAATTTTGATAGTTCGCAAAATATCCGCCGACAAGGATATTTATTTCGGACCTTTTACGGACACGACCCGTTTGCGTTTGGTGGTAAATAATTTGCGTAAAATTTTAAAAATTCGTTCCTGCAATTTAAAAATTTCAAGCGAAAAAACAATTCGCCCGTGCTTAAATTTAGCGATGAATTTATGTTGCGCGCCTTGCAATCAGTCGATAAACAGAGAAAATTACGGATTTTTTATTGAACAGTCGATAAAATTTTTTCAAGGGCAAAGACGGGAAATTATTTCGTTTCTTGAATGCCAAATGGACGCCGCTTCGCAAAAATTTGAATACGAAAAAGCGGCGGCGATTCGCGATATTTTATTCGGAATAAAAAAACTTGTATACAAACAAAATATGGATTTTCGCAATCCGAATTTGTGCTGCGACGTGTTTGCGGTTTGCGAACAAAGCAAATATTTGTGTTTTACGGCGATGAATGTCAGAAACGGAAATTTAATAAATCAAAACAATAAAATTATTCCAAAAGCCGCTTGGGAGTACGACAGCCGCGCAAAATTGATAGTCGATTATTATACCACGTCGGCAAACGAAGTTCCCAAAAATATAGTTTTGTCGCAAGAATTTAGCGAAGAAGAAAAATTGCTCCGCGATTTCATTTCGCAAAAATATAAATCGAAAACGTTTGTCGCAAAAAGCGGATACGCCGCAAAACTTGTCAAATCCGCGAGAATGAACTGCCAAATTTATCTTGCGCAAGTTTATATCAACAATCCCGACGAAGTTTTAAAAGAATTGGCGAGCGTTTGCAAATTGCCGAAAATACCAAAAACGATAGAAGCGTTTGACATAAGCAACATCGGCGATAAATTTTGCGTCGCGGGAATGATAAATTTCACGAACGGCGAACCTGACAAATCGAATTATCGCCGCTTCAAAATCAAAACGGTAACGGGGCAAAACGATTTCGCAATGATGCTCGAAGCGATAACGCGGCGACTCAATCAACTGATAGAAAGCAAAAAACCGTTCCCCGATTTATTGCTCATAGACGGCGGAAAAGGACAACTTTCGGCGGCGCAAAAAGCGATTTCGCAATTTCAAAATCCGCCGATGTTAATTTCGTTAGCCAAAAAAGAAGAGTTAATAATTTCGCCGTATTGCGACAACGCGGAAATTCAGTTTGGAGAAAGCCATCCGGTTCGTCGTTTAATGCAAAAAATTCGCGACGAAGTCCACAGATTTTCAATAACTTACCACAGAAAAATACGCGGACGACAATTTAATCGCACAATTTTGGAAGACATAAAAGGAATAGGAACGAAAAAAGCCGAAATTTTACTAAAAACTTTCGGAAGCGTGCAGGAAATTTCGCAAAAATCGGTCGACGACTTGACAAAAATAAAGGAAATTTCCAAAAAAGACGCGGAAAATATTCTTTCCGAAATACAAAATATTATCTAAAAAATTATACTTCGATGTCTTTTAGAAGCGAGCGATACATTTTTGCCCGTTCTTCGTCAATATCGCCGGGCGACGTGTCCGGATTGCCTAACGACAATATTAAATTTGCGGTAAATCCGCGTTCAAAAATCACGTTAAGCATTCTCAAACTTGCGGGAAACGCTTTGTATTCGCTGCCAAGTCGAAGTATAGACAAAAAATTGAAAAGTTGCGAAAGCGGCATAATTCTTGCGTATTTCATCATTGCGAAACTGCGATAAATTTTGTCTTCCATAACTAATTTTGCTTCTTTGAAAAGTCGTTTTCGCGCTTTTGTTTCGGCGACAATCAAGGCGTTTTGAATTTCTTTTGTTTTTTCTACAATTTCTTTTTCGTCCAAGCCGTTGCCAAGAATTATTTTGAAAAACGCGCCCCAAGCGTCAAATTTTTCGTTAAAAAGTCCTTCGGCTCTTGCTCCCATAACCGAAAGTCCGTTTAGCGTTTCGCCAATCTCTTCCGTCAAAACAAGTCCGGGAATATGAACTATCGTTTCCATAAAAAGTCCGCTGCCGCATTCTTCGGGTTTCGCCGTCAAAAAACCCAAACGGGAATCGTAGGCATAAAGCAATTCTTCGCCTAATATATTATCTATTTCGTTAAGTTTGGCAAGCGTCGATTCTTCTTTGCCTTTGTCGCAAAACGACACTATATTCAAATGATTTTTCATATTAACAAGAATCGTCGGCAAAACGTCCGTCATATCGGCGAAAACTCCGCGAGTCCAATCGCAACTCATAACTTGAACGGGAATAATATCCTTTTCAAAAAGCAACATTTCGACCATATTGCTACTCGTCAAAAGGTTCATTTCAACAATTCTTTCTTCGGTATAAATATTTGATTTTTTGACCGCCGCCGAAACGTCGGAATAAATCGCCTCTTTCTCTAAATTTGTCGAAGTGTCAAGGAAGGGGTATTTTTTTATGTTTCGCGACAATCCGATTTTTTGCGATAATACTACAGCCGGCTTGTTTGGAGTTGATTTTTCAATTTCGAGCCATTTGGGATGCGTTTTTACGAGATACTTCGCTTCCTTCATTCAACGTTTGCCCTCTTTTTGCAAATTTTTCATTCCGTCGCGAAGTTGAGCCGCCAATTCAAAATTTTGATTTTTCACGGCTATGCTTAATTCGTTTTGCAAATAATCTATGTCGTTCCATATAAGTTTCGGGCTGTAATCTTTGCCGCTGTAATTTTTTCCGTCGCTGAAACGGCGATATTTTTTCATAAGAACGTTATCGAAAACTTGATAGCATTTCGCGCATCCCGCTTTTTGCGTTTTGGAAACGTCCGCGAGCGACATTCCGCAACAGGGGCAATTTTTTAACGCGGAGTCCTTTTTTGCGGCGTCCTCTCCTTTTTCAGTTTGAGCAGCGACACCATTTTCAAAAACTTCTCCCGCAAAAGACATCACTATATTTTTCAAAAAATCGGGAACGTTGTTTCCTTCTTCATCGCAAGACACGCATTCAAACGTCTCTACGTTTTCGTCCAATCCGTCCTCGCCATCGACGTTTTCGTCAAAATCCTGCCCAATTTCTTCTACTACAAAAGATGGTAAATTAAGTCCTTTCGCAATATTTCCGAACGGCTGGGTTTGTATAAAACATTCGTTGCAATAGTGATGCACTTCCTTTTTGCCGTTCATTACGGAGGTTACGTGGCTTGTCGCCGTTTTACCGCATTTTTCACATTTCATAAATTTCCGTCCTTTCTTTCAAGCGCTCCGCCGGACAACGATAAGCGATAATCCAGCGAATTCGCAACGATACTATCGTGCGTAGCGATTATAAATATACTTTTTTTCAACGCGCTAATGCGGAAAATTGTTTCAATAAATAATTTTGTATTAAAATTATCCAAATTTCCCGTCGGTTCGTCCGCCAAAACTATGTTTGGCTCGTTAAATAACGCCCTTGCCAAAGCCACGCGCTGGCGTTCTCCCCCCGAAAGTTCGGAAGGCAAATGTTTTAATCTTTCGGCGAGTCCGACTTCTTCGAGTAATTCGGCGGCGCGTTTTTGCGCAAATTTTTGTCCGACTTTCGCGATAAATCCGGGAATCATCACGTTTTCAAGCGCAGTAAAATCGGGAAGTAAATGATGAAACTGGAAAACGAATCCTATATTTTTACTGCGAAAATCGGATAATTTTTTCTCTTTCATTTCGTTTATATTTTGCCCGTCGACAAAAATAGAGCCGTCCGTCGGTTTGTCCAATCCGCCGATAATTTGCAAAAGCGTGGTTTTTCCCGTTCCGCTCGCCCCGACAAGCGCGATTTTTGCGGCGTCTTCTATTTCAAAAGAAATATTTTTAAGAACCGTAAGTTCTTCGTAATCGCTTTTGAACGTCTTCGTTATGTTTTTGATTTTAATCATTTTTCCCCTCACTCAAACCTTATCGCTTCGGCGGGAAGCAAATTCGACGCGCGCCACGCGGGATAAAACGCCGCGAAAAGACAAATCAAATTCGCCGCGACAAAAATTATCGCAATATCGAAAAATTCCATAAGAATCGGAACGAAATTTATTATGTACACGTCTTCTGGAAGCGTAATTACTCTGTACTTTTGCTGAATAAAACAAATAACGCAGCCCAAAACCGTTCCCGAAACCGAACCTATAATTCCAATAAGTCCGCCGCTCAACAAAAAAACGCGCATAATACTCAAACGCCGCGCTCCCATACTGCGCAAAATCCCAATTTCTTTGCGTTTTTCCATTATCATCATCACAAGCGTCGACGTAATATTGAACGCCGCCACCAAAACTATTATCATTATTATTATGGAAACTATAAGTTTTTCGAGGCGCATCCACTGAAAAAGCGAGTGATTTTGGCTTTCCCAATCGCTGTATTTATACGGATAGCCGCCCAAACTTTCAACAATTTCGCTTGCCGCAATTCCTGCGCGATAAATATTTTTACTGCGAAACGAAATCATTTCCACGCCGTCTATTTCAAACAATTTTTTGCCCGCTTCAAGCGAAATAAAAACTAAATTTTGGTCGTATTCGTACATTCCCGTAGAAAAAACGCCCGAAATTACAAAACGTTCCCAAACGGGAGTCGGGTCGCCGCTTTCGTAGTCGTTTATCAAACTCATAAGCACTAATTCGTGTCCGACGCCTATCGCAAATTTGTTTGCTATTCCGCTTCCTATAATGATTTCGGGAAGTTCGCGCTTTTTGTTTGAAATTCCCGTATCCAAAGAAAATTCGCCCGAAATCATTCTTTTGTGAAGGTCGGTTGTCAGTTTTTCAAGCGAATCGTTTACCGACATTATTTGCACGCCTTCCTGAATATTTGCGTATTCTATCGTTCCTTTTCCCATAATAGTAGGAGAAATAGCCGCAACATCGGGATGTGCCGATACGATTTTTGCAAGTTCTTCGTAATCTTTTATGACCGCGCTTCCGACTTTTTGCACTCTTGCGTTTGCAAAAGTTCCCGTAATTCTATCGCGAACTTCGTTTTCCATTCCGTTGGCAATGGACAGCGCGACGGTAAGCACGCAAGTTCCCAAAAAAACGCCCAATATCGAAATCAGCGTTATGAGCGAAATAAATCCGCGTTTGCGAAAATTCAAATATCGCGAGGCGATAAAAGTTTCAAATTTCAATTTTATTTTTTTCCGTTTCGTTTATTGTTTTATCTTCGTTTTCGTCGTCGTCTTCGTCCGCGTCGTTATTTCTTTCCGTATTTTTTTTCGGAGTAAAATACACGCCGATTCGTCCTATAATATACAATATAAGTCCGAGAGCAACCAAAACGGACGCGGCTGTGCGACCGTATTGTACCTGCATAGACAGCACGACTCCCGCCGCAAGCGACAAAAATCCTATTACCATCAAAATCGGCGCCGACTTTTGATAAATCTTCATAAAATATTCCTTTCCCGTTTATTTTCCCAAAAATTATTCCAAATTTCGCCTAAAAATACATTCCGCCAGCCGTATAATTGCGCAACTTCTTTATTTTCAAGCGTGCCGCGAACCAAATTTGTTATTTGCCTGCGATTATAAATTCGCGAAATCGCAATTCCTTTTTCGTTAGCCGCTTTTTCAAATTCGTCGCCAATTTCTTTTGCGCATTCGCCCGTAAGCGTCGCGTTTTTGTCTCTCATAAATCCTACTCTATTGACTAAATTTTCGTCTATCGCGACATTTGCGTCGTTTATACTCTCAATAATAAATCGCGCGTAACGTTCTTGATTTTTAGGCGAAAGCGACGTTTTTTTCAAATTTTTAAAATCTTCGGGATTGCAATTTATTATCTCCGCAAGTTGTCCCGGCTTAAACAAAAACGAACGCGGCAAATTCTTTTTTCTTGCCAAATCCTCCACAGCATAGCACAAACGATACAATTTCCAACGATTTTGAAATGCGACTTTTGTAAATTCTTTCTGATATGACCTTTCTACCGCGTTTAAAAAATCAAACGGGTCGCTTACGACTAACGTATCGTTGCAATCGTCCATAATCCATTCCCAAACGCCGTTTTCTTTGGCGAGGCGAATTAGTTCTTTTGCGCAATCCGTCAGGTAGCGAACGTCGTCTAAAGCGTATTCGTATTGCGCTTGGGTTAGCGGTCTTTTCATCCAATTAGTAAGCGTTTCGGATTTCGATAAAGTTTTATTGCAAACTTTTTCTATCAATTCTCCCAAAGATGGCGCTCGTCCAAAGCCCGTGAAAGCCGCCGCAAGTTGAGTGTCCAAAACGTTTTTCGTAACGGTGTTTGCGTAATAATTTACAATTTGAACGTCCTGATAAGCGTCGTGAAAAACTTTCATAATATTTTCGTTTTCTAAAAAATCTCTAAAAGATTGCGGACATTGCGGCAAAACCGCCGTATCTAAAAGATAAGATTTTTCCGCTGAAATTCCTATTTGTATTATGCCGACAAACGGAAAATACGAGCGAGTCCACACAAACTCGGTGTCCATAGCGACAATCGGCTCGTTTTTTAGAATATCAAACAGCAAATCGCAATTTTCTAAAGTATCAACAACAACAGGAAGCATTTTTTACCTCACAAACGCTATGCTCAAAAATTACAATCAGCACACTAACCGATTGAATGAACGTTGATAATATTATTGAACGCACGTCGTAAAAATAATATTTGGCGATTAAAAAATAACAGATTATACGTATAAATATAATATTTTTTCCAATACAAGCCAAAAAAATCGCCCCGCGCACGCAAGCCGCTTTCACAAAAACCATATCTATAAATAAAAATTACAATATATAAAAAATTATCTGTTTTTCAGGATTTTTGCGGATAATATACGGAACAAAAATTCAATAAACTTTTAGATTATCGTCATAAACTTCTACAAAATCGCCTTTGGGTTTTAATATCCCGATTCCGAGTTTTTTCGCTTCTTCTCTAACGCCTTTTTCAAAACTCATTGCGGCAAAACCTAAATAAAGTTTATGATTGGCAAAAATCGGAAACAATTTCTTGAATTTCGTGGCTTTATTTTCTACCAAATCCTTAATATCGTCTTCTCGCGCTCTGCTTTTGGTCTCTATTATGCAAACGGAAACGTCGTTTGTTAGCAAGACGTCGTATTCGGATTCTATTTTTTCTCCGTC
>WRFX01000037.1 GCA_009787445.1 Chitinivibrionia bacterium
TTTTCTCTGTCAAAAACGTCAACGTCTTTCTCTACGCTCTCGCCGTGGATTAAAAGCGGGAGTTTAAATTTCGCCATAGTTTCAAGAACGGGAATTATTTTGTCGAAGCCGCTTATTCCGTATTGCGAATTTGTCGTCGCGTTGCTCGGATAGAGTTTCAACGCCTTTACGACGCCCGATTTTGCAAATTCCTCAATATCGGCGGGAGTATGGTTTTCGGTCAAATAAATCGTCATTAACGGTTCAAAATCGCGGTTTTGCGGAATACTTTCGACAATTCTTTCTTTGTATTCCAAAACGTCTTTTAGCGAAACGACGGGCGGTTTGAGATTAGGCATAACGACAGCCCGCGCAAAAACGTTTGCGGTATGTAAAAGTACAAATTTCATAATTTTTCCGTCGCGCAAATGCAAATGAAAGTCGTCGGGTCTCCTTATCGTTATTTCGTTTTGCATAAGGTTCTCCTTATATAAAGAAGCAGACGAAAATAATCGTCTGCTTCTTTTAATTCTTACGTAAGTTTACGATGTATACGAGTGGAGGTTAAAAAAAAATTTTCTCCAGAAAGGAGGTGATCCAGCTGCAACTTCCGATACAGCTACCTTGTTACGACTTAGCCCCAATCAACAGATTTGCCTTAGCTGTTTCTTTCCTTGCGGTTACTTCCGCAGTTTCGGGCACATCCGTCTTTCGTGGCTTGACGGGCGGTGTGTACAAGACCCGGGAACGTATTCACCGTAGTATGCTGACCTACGATTACTAGCGATTCCAACTTCATGAGGTCGAGTTGCAGACCTCAATCCGAACTGAGATGACTTTTTTGAGATTGGCATCTTGTTGCCAAGTAGCAGCCCTTTGTAGTCACCATTGTAGCACGTGTCTAGCCCCGGTCGTAAGAGCCATGATGATTTGACGTCATCCCCACCTTCCTCCTCCTTGCGAAGGCAGTCCCGATAGAGTCCCCAACTTAATGATGGCAACTATCGGCAAGGGTTGCGCTCGTTGCGGGACTTAACCCAACATCTCACGACACGAGCTGACGACAACCATGCAGCATCTGTATGTCCTGTCATTGCTGAAAATTCCCATCTCTGGAACGGTCAGAACTATGTCAAGACCGGGTAAGGTTCTTCGCGTTGCATCGAATTAAAGCACATGCTCCACCGCTTGTGCGGGTCCCCGTCAATTCCTTTGGGTTTCAACCTTGCGGTCGTACTACCCAGGCGGGACATTTAACAAGTTTTCTACGCCACTGATCCTTTATAGAACCAACGACTAATGTCCATCGTTTACAGCGAGGACTACCAGGGTATCTAATCCTGTTTGCTCCCCNCGCTTTCGTGCCTCAGCGTCAATATCTTGCCGGTAAACTGCCTTCGCCATCGGTGTTCTTTCCGATATCTACGCATTCCACCGCTACACCGGAAATTCCATTTACCCCTCAAGTATTCAAGTCATCACAGTATCAAAATCACAGTCGAGGTTAAGCCCCGAAGTTAAAACTTTGACTTATAAAACCGCCTACGCACCCTTTACGCCCAGTGATTCCGAGTAACGCTCGCTCCATATGTATTACCGCGGCTGCTGGCACATATTTAGCCGGAGCTTATTCATTTGCTACCGTCAATCTTAACTTTTCTTCGCAAATAAAAGATGTTTACAATCCGAAGACCTTCGTCCATCACGCGGAGTTGCTGCGTCAGACTTCCATCCATTGCGCAATATTCCTTACTGCTGCCTCCCGTAGGAGTATGGGCCGTGTCTCAGTCCCATTGTGGCCGATCACCCTCTCAGGCCGGCTAAACATCATCGTCTTGGTAAGCCACTGCCTCACCAACTAACTAATGTTCCGCAAATCCATCTTCAAGCGTATTACTACTTTAACGTCCTCCCGATGCCGAAAAAACGCCACATCCGGTATTAGCAGTTCGTTGGAACTGTTATCCCAAACTTAAAGGCAGGTTATTTACGTGTTACTCACCCGTGCGCCGCTGACGTATTGCTACGCCCGCTCGGCTTGCATGTATTAAGCACTCCGCTAGCGTTCACTCTGAGCCAGGATCAAACTCTCCATTGTTTTATCTAATCCCTTATCTTGCTCTACACTTATTTCTTTTAAGTGACCCACTCGCATACATCATAATCTTATCAAAGAACTTTTTCTTTTATCATTTTCATCTGTTTTGCCCACTTTTTTACAAATAAGCAGGCGTAATATAATTTTTCGCAAAGACGGCTGTCAAGGAAATTTATAAATTTTTGTAAAATTATAGAAAATTCTTAATTTTTAAACGATTTTTCATATTCACTTAAAAATTCCTTTGCTCAAAAACATTCCGACAAAAACTAACAAAATGCACAATACGTTGCTTAAAAGTATGTTTATTATTCCTTCTTTTACGGAACCGTTTAAGAAATATTGCGCGGTTTCTAACGAATACGTTGAAAACGTGGTATAGCCGCCCAAAAAACCCGTTATCGCCAATAATTTTAATTTGCCGTTTACCGAAAACGTGTCAAATAAATTTATCAAAAAGCCAATAAGTAACGCGCCGACGCAATTTACGAAGATTGTTCCGAATGTGAATTTTGTGCTAATTATTGAATTTATCGCCGAACTCGATAAATATCTCAATAACGCGCCAAATCCGCCGCCGATTATTACGCATAAATAATCCATAAATTATTTCCTTTTCTTTTTAGGAACGGGAACGGGAATTACTTTTTCTAACGCCGAAACTATATTTTTTGTCGTTTCGCCGCTATCTATATCCAAAATGTAATGCTCTTTTGCGCCGTCGTATGGAAATCCCGTTTTTTCCGTTTCAAGAAATTCTTTTACGCAGTCCAATTTTTTCACATACGCCGTATTGTCGCAAATCAATATTATGGGCTTTTGATTTACGTAAATCATATATTCGCCAAACATTTTTCGATGCGATATTTCTCCCGCGCCGCTTATTTGTTCCATTACGAAATTTACAAAATCAATATCGCTCGCCACTTGTTCTCCTTAAAGAAAGCGGTTTAAATTTTGCCGAAAAATAATAAAATTCCAATTTACATTGCGCGTTTTTTACCAAATTTCTATGAAATTGTTTTCATTCGCTTAAATTCGCCGCGAATAAATATAAACGATATTGCCGCCGAGCAAATATCCGCCAAAGGAAACGCCCAATATACGCCGTAAATAGGATTTAAGCCAAAATCGCCAAACAAAAGCGGCAAAAATAAAATCATAGGAATAAAAAACAAAATTTGCCGCGACAAACTTAAAACCGACGCTTGCAGGGGCTTTCCTATCGCTTGGAAAAATTGCCCGCCCATTCCTTGAAACGCAATAACGGGAAGCATTATCGTGCAAATTCGCATAGTCAATATTGAACTTGCGCGCAAACTTCCGTCGTCTTTACTGAAAAGCGAAAAGCAAAATCCCGGCGCAAATTGCATAACTACAAATCCGATAAAAAGCATTGCCGAACAAGCCGCAAACGCCAATAAAAAACACTTTTTTACGCGCTCGTAACGTTTTGCGCCGTAATTATAGCCGATAATCGGCTGCGCTCCTTGTCCTATTCCCATAACGGGCATAATTATAACGGTTAACGCGCTGAAAAATATGGTCATAGCGGTAAGCGCTTCGTTGCCGCCGTATTTTAGAATTATCGCGTTTTGCAAAATTCCCACAAAACTCATAGCGAATTGCATAATAAACGGCGCAAATCCTATGGCGAGAATTGCGGCGGTCAATTTCATATTCAATTTCATATATCTAAAATGAAAACGCAAGCGCGTCCATTTTGAATTAAAATAACTCATAACAAAAACAAACGATATAAATTGCGATATTATTGTAGCCCACGCCGCGCCCGCGACTCCCATATTGAAACCGAAAATGAAAATCGGGTCGAGAATTATATTTGCCAACGCGCCGACAATTTGAACTACCATAGAAGTTTTTGGATGTCCGTCGGAACGGATAAAATGCGTGAGACCCGGACTCATCGCGGCAAAAATTGCGCCGTATAAAATTACGCGCAAATAACTTTCGGCGTATTTATAAACTTCGCCTTCGGCTTTCATAACGTCGCGCAAAATCGGCTCTAAAAAAAACAGGCAAAGAATTATGCAAACGCCGGGAATAAGAAAAAGAAGCGTAAAAGCGTTTCCCATAATTTTTTCGACTTCGTCGCTTCTGCCTTCGCCTAAACGTATGGAAAAAAGCGAATTTGCGCCGATTCCAACGAGCATAGAAAACGCTTGAATTATCATCATAATCGGCATAACGAGTCCAACGCCTGCGATGCCAAGTTCGTCGACGCCGTGTCCGATGTATATTCTGTCGACGATATTATAAATAGCGTTTACGAACATTCCTATTATAGCGGGAATGGAAAATCTGACTAATAATTTGCCGACGGAATCTGTTCCGATGCGGTCTGACGCCCGTTTAATTTCAGCCAAAAGCGCACAACTCCTTTTTGGTTATCGATAGGGAAATTCGTGATAAATATACTTTTTGCCGAAAAATAAAAAAAAAGGACGTATCCCGCAAGATACGTCCCTTTTAAATTCCCACTTTTTTTAAGAAAAAACTTGCTTTTATTTGTTTGCATTTAGTATTTTGCGCGTGGTATAATTTAAAGAGAGGTTTAAATTGTGCCGAATAATTTCAAGAGTTTTTTAGAATAGTAAAATGTTGGTTTTTTGGGAAAAGTTGCAAAAAATTTTATCTATCTTCGCAAAATTACCGCAAAAAAACGTTTGACAGTGATAATAAATAGTATTTTTGCGGGTATTATGAAATACGTCGCCTTGACAATTACGCTGATTTTATTCAGTACCATAGAAGTAGCCGTTAAACTTTTGGGAAGCGGCGCCATAGACCCCATTTTACTCGCGGCTATGCGCTTTTTAATCGCAGGACTTATAATGCTGCCTTTTTGCAAAGTCGATTTGCGCAAATTTTCAAAAAAAGAAATATTTACCCTGCTTTTTTGCGCTATCGTCGGAATTGTCGGATGCTTTATTCCCTATCACACGGGCGTTCCGCTTATGCCGGCAAGCAGTTCGGCGCTTATTTTTTGCCTGAATCCCGCTTTTGCCGTGTTTTTTGCGCACGTTTTACTTAAAGAAAAAATTTCGCCGCTTATTTTAATCGGGCTAATTTTAGGAATTTCAGGAGTTTATGTTTCTACGCACGGATTTTTACTTCCCGATTTTTCGCAAAATTTCGCAAGCGTTTTATTGCTTATATCCGCCATAACTTTTGGAGTTTATACCGCCGCAAGCAAAAAACTTATAGTAAAATATTCGTCGATTTCCATAACGGGACTCGTTTTTACTATCGGCGGACTTTTTATGCTGCCTTTCGTGCAAAATTGGAATTTTGAGAGAACTGTTTATTCGATTTCCATAATCGCGTATTTGATTTTCGCCGCGACCGCCGTCGGATATTTCTGCTTTTTTTACGCGCTAAAACGCATTTCCGTCGCCGCGGGAAGTTCAATATTTTTCCTTAAACCGATTTTAGCGGCGTTTTTTTCGTTTTTACTCTTGCAGGAAACCTTTTCAATTACGTATTTTTTGGGAATGGCAGTTTCTCTGCTTTCGCTTTTTATGATTTTATATGCCGACTGGAGGACTAAAAATGGATGAGAATACCGAAACAAAAAGACCCGATTATTTGCGTTCCATAAATCGACTTTTGATAATTGTCGTTATCGTCGTGGGAATTGTTACGCTAGTTGCGGCAAGAAATCTTATTGTTCCTTTTATAGTGGCGTTGGCGCTGTTTTTTGTTCTAATAAATTTTGAAAATATTATAACAATCGCAATAAAAAAAACTTTATCGCTTTTAGGAAAAAAGGAATTTTCCGAGCATTTAAATAGCACAATTAGAGGCGTCTCGATAATTTTGTCGCTGACGATTTCCATTTTTACGCTGTTTTTTACGTATAAAATAATAACCAATAATTTTGACGATATGATTTCAAACGCCGTAAAATATCAGTCGCTTTTTTCCAAAAGAATACACGATTTTAACGACGCGGTTACGCTTGCGCACAAACAGGATGCGGAAAACGTAATGCTTTCGCCTTTTCAAATGATGGTCGCCACAATTCCCGAATCGCATCTTCCCGTAATAGACGCGACAATTATGAAAAACATAAATTTTGGTAAAATGTTTAATTTAGTCGGCGATTTTACGAGAAAAAGCGTTACAAATTCTATGCTTGTTTTTATTTATTTGCTTTTTCTTTATTTTGAGCGGGTAAATTTCAGAAAAAAAATGATTAAAATTCACGAAATAAGTCCAAATTTAGAAAAATGGGACAAAGTGATAAGAAATCTCGGCGAAGATATTGTAGGATATTTCAACATAAAACTAATAGTGTCGTTTATAACGGCGGTTTTGTGTTCTTTTGTTATGGCGGCGTTCAAACTTGATTTTGTATGGCTTTGGGCGTTTATAATTTTCGTATTGAATTTTATTCCGACAATCGGCTCGATAGTGGCGACGCTTTTGCCTGTTTTGCTTGGATTGGTAATATTCGACAACGTTATAGACGCGGTATTTATGGCAGTTTTCATAACGGCGATACAATTTACGATAGGAAGCGTAATAGAGCCGAAATTTCAGGGCGAGCGGCTAAATTTATCGCCGCTTATGATACTTTTGTCGTTAGCGGTTTGGGGAGCGATTTGGGGCATAGTGGGAATGTTTTTAGCCGTGCCGATTATGGTAACGATAAACGCCGCTTTGTCGCAATTTGAAACGACGAAGCCGTTAGCGATGTTTTTCTCGTCGAATGGGGATATTCGGGATTGAGGGAGAGGGAATATGCGCGTTTGTTTGTTATAACGCGGACTTACTGCTTGCTTAACTTGTTGTGAAGTTTATCAACAAAGAAAAAATTGGAGAGGGTTATCTATGTTCGTCTTTTTTTTGTAAAGTATAATAAATCTATGTTCTCTTTTTACCGCGGATAAAAATGTTCTATGAATATGTTATATAATAAATACTTACTTTTGAACTTATTTTTTGATAAATATATACACTAATTTAATTGGATTATAGTATTTTAATGAAAAAGAGATGAGAAAAGGAGTAAAAATAACGAATGTTTTTATGTTTAACTTATTTTGAACCCAAGCCTTTATGTCTTGGTATAATATTAAAAAGGAGCTATCTATGTTTAAATCTGACGAATTAAACAAAAGAACGAACTCATACGAAATAGCTTTAAACTCCGTTTACAAAAAAGATAATGGTATTTTCAATACAGAGTTTAGTTTGGCAAAAAAAATAATAGAGTTCCTTGATATTCCAAAAGAAGCAATAGTGCTTGACCCATGTTGCGGAGTATCAAACTTTTTGTTGTCGGCGAAACAATGCGGCATAAAAAATATTTTCGGTGCGGATATTGACAAAAAGGCGGTTGAATTAAGTCAAGAATTATTAGGTGCGGACTGCATTAAAAAGATTGATACGATAGCAAATAACGGAGCGATAACTCTTAAAAAACTTGGCATTGAGAAAGTTCCATATATTGTTGGAAATCCGCCGTATGTTCCACTCTCTCGCAGTATAAATATTGAAACAAAAGATTATTTGTTCTTGCGAAATGTAAAAGACGCAGGTAGTAATTTATTTATCGGGGCTTTGTTCCGTGCTCTCGAAATGGTGCAAGACGGCGGTATAATTTCCTACATTGTCCCAAAAAACTTTCTCCATGTCGCTGGGTATAGTTTGCTCCGCAGAAAACTATTAAAAGAAAAACAAATCTTGTCCGTTGTTGATTTGGGCAAATGTTTCAAAGATGTTCGAGGCGAACAAATACTTTTAACAATTAAAAATGGTTTTGCTAATGATAATGCTATTGATTTTTTTTCGCTTGCAAATGGTGGGTTTGTAAAAACAATATCAATCGCACAATCATTCTTTAATGACGAAATAATTATATTCGAAAATCAAAGTGATTTTGAAATCTATAAAAAATTAAACGACACATATCAAAAGTTTAGCAATGTTAAAACAGGATATATCGGTCGTGGGCGGTCAAAATCGGCAAATGCAATATCGGGCAAAGATATACGAAAGTTTGGTTTTAAGACGGTCGCAGTGCCCCAAAAAGGAAATCAAGTTTTCATTCAAAATATTTATAGTGCAGAGGCGGGAATTATTGCGTGTTTCGGTGGCGATTTAGAGGCAACGGAAACCGTCACGGTTTTTACTGACGGCGACCCGAAAATGTGCCATTATATTACAGGTGTTTTGCATTCAAATCTTTGCAACTTCTTTCTTGTAAAATACTGCTATAATAACTCGACCCTCACAATGCACACTGACCCGAATTATCTTTTGCGTATTCCTTTGGAAAGAAAACCTGAAACTTTTGACCAAATCGTGAACGTGGTTAAAACTCTCGAAAAAGTCGATTACATGAGCAATGAGTGGTTTTTGTTTGTCGCCGAACTGAATAGGCTTGTTTATCAAACCTATGGTCTTGGGAAAGAGCAAATAGATTTTATCGAAACCACAATCAAAGCAATACAATCAAGTAGGTGGCACAATGACGAGCGAAAAGCAATGTAACGAATTATCGGGCAAAGAGTGGTTGCAAAACTCTTTTAGCATATGGAGAGATTTAGCAAAGACAAAAGAGGAAAAGGACTTAAAACACCCTGCCTCGTTTCCTGTTGTTTTGTGCGAAAAACTTATTAAAACTTTTTCAAAAGCGAACTCACATATCCTCGACCCTTTTAATGGCATCGGCTCGACAATGGTCGCAACGAAAAACCTCAATCGTCATGGGGTCGGCATTGATTTATCAAATGAGTTTTGTGATATAGCGAAAAAGCGAATAGGACAAAATGAAAACATTTCAATCGTAAATGGGGATAGTCTTATTGAACTCGAAAAATTACAAGAGAGCAGTTTTGACCTTTGTCTTACCTCGCCGCCATATTGGGATATATTGAATATGAAACGGAGTGTTGACGGAAAAGAAATCGTAAATTATTCGAACAAGCAAAAAGATTTAGGCAATATAAAAAACTATCAAGAGTTTTTATCATTGCTCGCCGAATTGTTCTCAAAAGTTTATAGAGTGATAAAACCGAATGGGTATTGCATTGTCAATGTTATGGATATTCGAAAGCAAAGCAATTTTTATCCTTTACACATGGATATTGTGAAAACATTAGAGCCTCTTGGTTTTGTGCTCGATGACATTATTATTTGGGATAGACAATTCGAATATAACAATATGAAACCTCTCGGTTATCCGTGCAAGTTTCGAATTAACAAAGTTCACGAATACATTTTGATATTCACAAAAGGGGGTAAAAAATGAATAATGAAATGGCATATTTGCTCGGCATGGTATGTGGCAATGGCGAGATACAAAGAGGCAAAGTCGATACAACAATCGCAATTTCAATTCCGCACAAAGTTATTAAGACGGACGATTTTCACGATATAAAATTATATGTGAAAGCGAGTTTGGAAAACATACGCAAAAATATCGAACCACTTATTAGCACAGGGATAGAAACGAGCCAAAGCGATACCGTGACGAGGCTATCTTTCACGAAGCCCAAAGACGATTATCTTATTCGAGAGTTAGGTCGGTATATCGGTAATGCGACATCATACGAAAATGTTATATTGCATGAAGATGTTTTTAGTTTCACGAAAGACGAAAGAATTATGCTTTTGCGTGGTATAGCCGATGTAACAGGTTATGTCCGTCGTAGCAATCAATACCTCAAATCATACGAACATAGAGTTTACATTGAAATAATGTATAATTGGGATTTGGCAATCAAGATATGCAATTTATTAAAGTCGGTTGATATTCCTGTGCAAGTATTAAACTTTGCACACCCTAACTTTCGAGATAGTCATTTAGAGAGATATAATAAAGGCAGTAAAGATTTTTGGAAAAAAGAACATCAAATTAAAATATGGGTTAATGAGTTTATGCCCATTGGCTTTGGTATTTTGCATAAGCAACAGGCTCTCGTAAATTTCACGAATGAGTTTATATCGCAATATGACGGTAAGAAACCACTCGCACAATATACACATCGGTATTATTGGCAATCAAGAGAAATAGAAAAAACAAGACCAACACACCCAGAGGTCGATAGTAGTTTTATCCCACAAGAAATTAGAGGCAAACAATTTAGTTCATGGAAACAAATGGCAAAGGAGTTAGGATATGGCGAAAATAGTTAATAAAGAAACCGAGTTATACGAGCCCATGAGGGCATGGCTAGAAAATTACATTAAAGACAAATATAAAGGCTATGAGGTCATTACGCAAGACACTCATAATGAGAGGCTCGATAGAGCATTATCAAAACTCGGCATTAGTGTTGCCGTTGCGATTGGCATTGATATTCAAATTGATGTTTTGGGTGTCGCAAGAAAAAAAGAAAAGACAAAATTATTTTTTATCGAGGCAAAGAAAACCGAATTAACTTTGCGTGATTTGGGGCAATTATGGGCATATTGCAAATTGATTGACCCAGAGGAAGCCTTTTTAATTACATCGGCAACAATCGGGAGTTTGAATAAAATACTCAACACATTCAAGCGAGAGGACTTGCTCGATTTTGGCGAGGGCAAAACAATCAAAAAAATGAAAATCGCAAAATGGGATTTGAATGCAAATATGCCCGATTTGTTGAACATTATACCCAAAATATAGGATGTTAATATGAGAGGAATAAACTTGCAATTCCGCAATCAAAATGAATATTATGAAACATTAGGTTATTTAGCAGCACCAAGAAGGATAGTATCAATAGACGCAGAAATACCCAGCCATATGGTTGGAGAGTTTCGCAGTAGATTTGGAAATAATTATTTCGAAATAGTAGATACTTGTTTAAGCCCATCGGGACTACCTTCAAAACTTGGCAAACAATATCGCATCAATTTAGCAAATATAAATAATATTGTGCCTGCTCTAACTCAACATTTAGGAAGAGGCAGTAGGAGTTGTGTTAAGCGTATCAATCGTTCTAACTTTGTCGAGCAGATTATATTAAACAATGGTTTTAGATTTGGGAAGTTCCAAAATCTCGAAAGCATTAAAACAACCATTCCGCAACAATATTTGGCAGATTTTATGCGAGGGTTAAATAGATGACGGTTAGCGAGGCAATTTCAAAACGCACAACAGATTGAAAAACAATTCGTATTTATAGAAAAAATTGTATTTTCTTCTTATTTCAAAATTTTTTGCTTTGGTAAACAATTTCTTTTGCCATTATTCCCACTTGTTCAATTTCGCTCGCTTGTGTTATTTTTGTTTTCTGTTTAATTTCTTCAAAGTAATTCAAAACACAAAACTCCCTATGACTTTTTGGCAAATACACACAAAAGATGGATGTCTGTTGAATTTACCGCTTTGCTTGATTGGAAACTTAAAAGCGGAAATGGAATAAATCCACTCGCGATGTTTTTCTCGTCTAATAAAGATATTATAGATTAGGTTTGAGATAGAACCTAATTTTTATATAGCGTATAGCGCGGCGTTTATTCTCTCCATAGTCGTTTCAATATTGTTTCGTTTAAGTTCGCATTCCCAAATCCGCAATACCGTCCAACCTCGCGCTTCAAACGCGGCGGTAATCGTAACGTCGCGGGCAATATTGCGCTCGATTTTTTTTCTCCAATATTCGGCATTGTCTTTAGGCGCGGTGTTTCGACAACGATGCCCGTGCCAAAAACAACCGTCCGCAAAAATAACGACGCGTCGTTTAAGAAACGTAAAATCCGGCTTGCCTTTAACTTTATAACCGCGTATCCAACCCGTTATTTTATATTTCTTAAACAAAGATATAAGTTTTATTTCCGTAGAAATATTTTTTTTCGAACGAACCGCGCTCATAATCTTGGAACGTTTGGTTTTATCAAAAACGTCGGACATAATTTAATCCGTAGTCGCAAATTTATTAAGAGTAACGTCTGAAATAAAACGGCTTATGTCTTCTCCGTAATTTTTTACGATAACGTCGTCGAAATCGGCGTAATCTATCTCTCTAACTTCGTGAAAAATATGATTGTATAGATATTCCGCAAACGTGCTTGCAAGAATAATAACAATAGGATTGTCTTTAATATCGCGTTTCGCCGCCGGAACATACCGCGGAGTTATAACTATCGTATATTCGCCGCCAATTTTTTCGCGTTGTTCGCGAAGTCTGCCGGAATTAATATCGAGTAATTTATTTGCGGTGGATTTGGATTCAACCGCGAATTTCTTCTTTTTAGCAATGTAAAGACATTCAATATCCGTATGCCCTGCGCCGCCTATTTTTTTTGCTTCGACGTTCATAAACATATTAAAACCCTTTTCTAAAACTTCCTCAAATTTATAAGCGGCTTCGTTGTCGGGATTTATGGAATATTCTTCAATAAGTTTAGGCAATTCAAGCAATAAACTTAATTCATCCGATTCGCCAATTTCATCAAGAAGAATTTTTGGGTAAAAACCGTATATTTCTTTTATAACGTCATACCTCATTCGTTGCGTATCGTCAAGGCGAAGCGGGATATCCGCGTAACTGTACGACGAAAGCATATTTTTTACGAAATCTTTTTGCTCGTTTGCAAGTGAAATATAGCCGTTTGTGGCGTTTCGACACGTCGGAGAACTTTTGGCGTTTGTTTTTGAAGGATGAAACAGTTTGCAAATGAAATCTCCTTTGATTTCGGCAATTATTCCTATTTGAGAGAATAACGTAACCGTAAAATATTCCCATTCGTGTACCGCATTGACATAAGTATGCTCGTCTTTTTTGAAAAGAATTTCCTTCTCTTCGATAGTTTTTTCTCGTAATTCGAGAATATTTTCCACCAATTTTTCGTATCCGTTAAAGTCGATAGTTTTTACGGATACGCTCAATAAACACTCCACCTCGCAATGGTATAATTTATATTCGATTCTTTCGTCGCAAAGCAATTGAAATATCAATCTGAAAGGATAAAGTTGAAATTCTTTATCGGTGCCGCTTCCTTGATGTTGAAATTGGAAAGCAAACAACATAGCGATAAATATCTTTCGCAATTTTTCTTCGTCGTTTATAAATTTCAAAAACAAATTGCCAAGCGGACTAAACACAAAACGTTTGTTTTTATCTTCTTTGTATTCATAACCGAACATCCAATATTCAAGCGTATTTATGCGATGAGCGATTGAATCGAGCGGTTTTTCTTTCGGATTGCGCGTTTTGTATAAATTAATAGCGGCGAGTCGTTCCTGCATTTTATAACGTTCGCTAACGGAAATATCGGTTTTGCATTGATTTTTCACCATCAATGCGACGGCTTTAATCAGTTCATAATTACAAGTGTGTTTGTAAAGTATCCATCTGTTTCGTTTTACCATCGTAGGCATATCATTTTCCTATGCCTTCCACGATTTTAGTCAATAGTTTCGGCGGAATCGCTTCGCCTATCATCGTCCTTATAAACGTATCGCTCGCCCATTCTGGAAATCGCACGGTATCTGGAATAGATGAAATAATAAACGTTTCCAATAGCGTAAATACGCGAGCGTCGGAGTATGTTCCGTCCGGCAATAGTCGCCCGGGGTGTACGTTGTTGTGAGAAATTACGCTTCCGTTATAAGTAGTGCGAGCGGGGCAAGGCATATCCCACGAAACGCGCTTATAAGTGTTATGCTGACCGCGAATGCGAGTTCCGTCTTCTTTTTTGGGGAAATATACGTCGTTATAAATTGCGCTTTTACCCGTTTGCGTATGCTTTAACGTAAATATAGAACGCGGATTTTCATTTTTAGCCGCGTGTAAAGGTATTCCTGAATCTTCTCCCGCTTCAAGCGACGGCAAATGACCTATCGCCGCGGAAAGCGGTATTTCCTTTTCCATTTTTGGAAGCGACCATTTAAGACCTTTTTTGTACATTTTTATAATCGCTCGCGGACGCAACTGACATACGCCGTAATATTTGGCGTTAAGAACTCTGCCGTCAATTTCATACTTATCTAAATATTTGCGTTTGAGGATATCGACAAGTTTCAGATATTCGCCGTCGTATGGGAAAAACATATCTATAAATTTCGGAACGTTTTCGATAAGTATGTAATCAAAATCGTACTTATCGATTATTTCTAAAATTTCAAACGCAAGATAGTTACGGTCGTCGTTTTCATAATGCGACTGTTTTTTGTTTTTGCCGATAGTACTGAGTCCTTGACACGGCGGAGTGGCTATGAGCATAGTAACGCCTCTAACTTTGGCTTCTTCTAATACGGCGTTTTTAATTTTATCCAATGTTATATCACCGCATATCATCTTTGTTTTTGGATGAAGGTGAGAATAACATTCAGCGCGGCGAGAAATTAATTCGTTGGCGACAACAACCTCAACAGCGGTATTTTCAAGTGATAATTCGGCGATTCCCGCGCTTGAAAATAGCGAAATTGCTTTAATTTCCTTCTCCATTGTCAATTTCTCCCTATATTTTCAACAATTTTTTTTATCATTAGCGGCGGTATAGATTCGCCAATACATTGACGTATTAAAATTTCCGGAGCGTCGTCGGGTATATTCCAATCGGGCGGTAAAGAATTAAGCAACATAATTTCAAGCGGAGTGAGAACCCTTGCGTCGGAGTATGTTCCGTCCGGTAAAAGTCGCCCGGGGTGTACGTTTCTTTGAGAAGCCATACAGTCGTTGCGTATTGTAATTGTCGGCGCGGGAACGTTCCATCGTATGCGCCTATAAGACGATTCGTAACCTTTTATACGTGTTCCGTCTTTCTTTTTTGGATAATAAACATCGTTTGAAAACGCCGTTTTTCCCGTAGGCGTGTGTTTCATAAAGAGTATGTTTTCAGGCGTGTGCGGTCGAGCAAAGTGCCATTTTATATCGGATTTTTCTCCCGCTTCCAAAGACGGCAATTTTCCGATAGTTTCTTCAACCGAAATTTTACGATTTTCTTTCTTTGGGAAATTCCAAACGGTACCTTTTCGATTCATTTTAATTATAGCGCGAAGCCTTGTTTGCGCGACACCGTAATCGGCTGAATCTAATATTTCAGATTCAATATCGTATTTGTTTTCAAATTCAAAACTTAATATTTCGTTAATAGAGCGAAGATTATCGGCGTATTCTATTTTAATTTTAAGCAACGCGGGTACGTTTTCTATTAAAACGTAATCGGGCGAAAGTTGTTTTATCGCTTTAACGGCGTAAATAACGAGATGGTTGCGCTTGTCCGTTTGCATTTGCGGTTGTTTACGGTTTTTTCCCGCTACGCTCATACCTTGACAAGGCGGCGAAGCGATAATAAAGTCAATTTTCGGCTTGCACGCTGAAATAATGTGCAAAAAAACGTTCGTTTTTGTTATACAAAAATTTTCAAAATACACAACAATTTTTCTCGACGCCGTATGACGCCATAAAGTATATTTCATATTGTATTATTGCATTCAGACAAAAAAAGAAAGGTGTTTTTGAGTAGTGTTTAGAAAACGTATAAAATGTATGAAAGGTTTGTCTCTATTTGCTGGAGCGGGAATAGCCGAAACGTATTTGCGCGAATCGGGTGTTGAAATAATCGTCGCAAACGAACTTGTACCGCGCCGAGCGGAACTTTATCAAAAAATTTATCCCGATTGCGCTATGATTTGCGGCGATATAACAAAAACGAACAATTTTTTGCACAAATGGATATATAATGAAATTAGCCATACGCGATAAAGCAATTTTAATAGGTTTATACTTGTCTAAATTTGACAAGGAAGGACTGAAATCGCTGGGGTTTTCTGGTTTTATGGAGGCGTTTAACACATTAGGACTCGCAATCGGCGCAAAGCCGTTGTCTTTAAGAAATTATCGCGACGAATTTGACCCGTATTTTCCAAATCAAAGGACTGGTTGGAATAAAAGAAAGTTAAGAGATTATTGCAAGCGATTTTACGACGATTTTAGTTCTCTTAATTTTTACGATTTTACCGAACTTATAAAAAGTTTTCTTATTCAAGATTACGAAATAGAAAAATTTATAAATAATATAGAAAAAAAAGACAAATCACAAAGCGTAGCCAAACGCTTGATTACAGGAAAAGCCGCCGAAGAATATTTTAAGATAAATTATTTCACAATTCCGCAATTTAAAGATTACGAATTAAAAGACGCGACCAATCTTGCCTGCGGTTTTGATTTTAAGTTGTTGAAAGCCGCGAATTTTTATTGCGTTGAAGTTAAAGGATTAAACTTAAAAAAAGGAAATATATCTATGACCGAAAAAGAGTTTTTTGTCGCGAAAGAATTAAAACAAAATTATTGTTTGTTTATTGTTATGAATTTTGCCGAAAAGCCAAACCACGAGTATTTTTTTGACCCGTTAAACAGCAATTTATCTTTTAAGAAAATTGAACAAACAATTATTCAAACAAATTATTCGACAATAATATGATTTTAACAAAAATTAAATTATTTGAAATTCCCAAATTTATCCCCCGCAATTCTTCGCCTTTACAAGTATCGCCATCGCCGCTTTTGCCTGCTGAAGCGGTTCGTCCTGCGGAATCTTGCATTTAAGTTTAATTTTTTCGCCGTAATCCAAAGTAAAATTCGCCTCTTTCACCGCTAAAAACTGCGAACACGCCTTCGCCTGCTTTTCGTTTGTTCCCCCAAGTATCAAAGTCAAAATATTTTCCTGCAAAATCAATTCTTTAACGCTTAAAATCCCAGAAATAATTTTTATTCCCATAAAAAGCAGAAGTTCCGACACCGGTTCGGGATACGCGCCGAATCTGTCGGTAATCTCCGCTTCAAAATCGCTTAATTCGTCTATCGTTTTCGCCGAAGTGCATTTTTGATAAAGCATAATTTGAAGCGAAGTGTCGGCGACGTAATCGGAGGGGAAAAACCCGTGAATTTTTATGCGCATTTGCGTTTCGACCGCGTCTTGAACTTCGCCGGAGATATTTTTCAAACGTGAAATCTCTTCTTTCAAAAGTTGACAGTATAATTCAAACCCGACAGCCGAAATTGAGCCGCTTTGGTCTGTTCCCAGTAGATTTCCCGCGCCGCGAAGTTCCAAATCCCGCATCGCAAGTTGAAATCCGCTTCCCAAATCCGTATATTGTTCCAACGCTTTGAGACGTTTGAGCGAATCTTCTTTTACGCTTCTGAAATCCTTCACCAAAAAATACGCGAACGCCTGTTGCGCGCTCCTGCCGACCCGTCCGCGAAGTTGATACAACTGCGAAAGCCCCAACTTGTCCGAATCCTCCACTATTATAGTATTCGCGTTGGGAATATCGATTCCGTTTTCGATTATCGTCGTGCAAACAAGAATATCGTATTGCCCCGCGACAAATTTTTCCATAATTTTGTCTATTTTTTCGCCTTCCATCTGTCCGTGCGCGACGGCTACCTTCGCGTTCGGGACAAGATTTTCGATTCGATTATGCAAATCCGCAAGTTTTTCTATCCTGTTCATCACCACAAACGCCTGCCCTCCCCTTTCGAGTTCGTTTTCAAGCGCGGATTTTATCAAATCGTCGTGCGACTCGGCTACTTTCGTTTCAATCGACAGACGGTTTCTCGGCGGAGTGTTTATTAACGACAAATCGCGAATGCCCGCCATAGACATGTGCAAAGTGCGCGGAATCGGCGTCGCGCTCATCGACAAAACGTTTATCGAATATCTGTAATTCGTAAACAAATCCTTCTGTTTCACTCCGAAACGCTGCTCTTCGTCGATTATCAACAAACCCAAATTCTTAAAAATCACGTCTTTCGATAAAATTTTATGCGTTCCTATTAAAATATCTACGTCGCCTGTTTTTACTTTTTCCTTTAATTCTTTTACGTTTTTACTATCGACAAGACGGCTCATCTCTTCTATTTTTATGGGAAATTCCGCCATTCTTTCGCGAAACGTCTTTGTGTGCTGAGCCGCCAGAACCGTAGTCGGAGCCAAAACCGCCGTTTGAAATCCGCTCAAAACCGCTTTGAACGCCGCCCGCATCGCCACTTCGGTTTTTCCGAATCCCACGTCGCCGCAAACCAATCGGTCCATAGGTTTTTTGTCTTGCAAATCCTTTTTTATCTGCTCGATAACGGTAATTTGGTCGTCCGTCGGCTCGTATTCAAAAGACGCCTCAAATTCTTTTTGCCAATTATTGTCGTCGGCGCAGGATAGTCCTTCGTTAAATTCTCTTTTCGCGTAAAGTTTTACCATTTTTCCAGCCATTTCCTGCAACTGTTCGCGAGTGCGCTCCTTGCGTTTTTGCCACGCGTTGCTTCCCAACTGCGACAATTCGGGCGTAAATCCGTCTTTTCCTATATATTTGCGAACCTTGTAATAGTCGATAACGGGTACGCGCAAATACGCTTTGTCGCGATATTCGATAAGCAGACAATCCTGCTCAAATTCAGCGACCTTTACCTTATCGACGCCCAAATATTTACCGATTCCGTGGTCGATATGCACGACGATATCGCCTCTTTCAAGCGTTTCAAAATTTATTGCGGCGGCGCGTTTGGCTATTTTTTGCGCGATTTTTTTACTGAACGTCCTGTCAAAAATCTTTCTGTCGCTGTAACAGTAAATCTTTTTACTCAACGAAAAGAACCCGCTGTTTAGAAAAAGCGTTTCAATCGGCGGGATTTTAACTTCCTTTTCTTCAAGCATTTCTTTAAGACGGTTTGCAAAGCCCTCGTTTTCCGCAAAAATCGAAACGTCGAAGCCCGAAGAATATTTATTGCCCAAATCGTTTACAAAAAGCGCGAAGTCCCCTGCGAAAGGCGGCTGATTTACAAAATCAAAAGAAAAATAAGGATAATCCGCTATCTTTTTATTAAAAAA
>WRFX01000038.1 GCA_009787445.1 Chitinivibrionia bacterium
AAAACGTCCGAGACCTGCGTATCGACGTTAATGATTGTCGATATCGAATTAAGTATATATTCGCGCGGCTTTGCGACGTAATCTACAAAACCTTCCGGAATTTGCAAAGATTTTTTTTCCGCAGAGCAAAGAATATCCAGCGGCGTTTCGCCTTCGACTACTTTATTTACTCTGTAAATTCCGCTTTCGAGACCTTTAAATTCCAAAAAGCGCGTTACCCATCTTGGCGTTATCGACGCGAACTGAGGCGCCGTTTTTGTTACGTTGGCAAGTTGATATGCCGATTGTCTGCCCAAAGCATTGGTGCTGTCTTCCATTTTTCCTCACTTTCTGTTAAATGGATTAAATTGTTTTTTGCAACATTTCTTTTTTTATCGAAATCAACGAGACGACAACAACATCGGAAAAATGCCGCCGTCATAGCCGTCCGTTTTTTGATTTGATAATAAGAAATTAACATAATAAAATTCTCCATTTCACATACAACTTATTTAAGGAAAAATAAAATAAATCGCAATATTTTGCCGAAAATATACGTTATTCGCAAATACGCAGTCAAGAGAAAGCGATTTTTTTTTGTATTTTGCTATAATATTAAAAAAATAAAGATGATTTGCGTTAAAAAATAAAAATAATTTCCCCACATTTGCAAAAAATATAGTATATTATTTCACGTTTTAAAGATTTTAAGGGAGTTGCTTTGAAAGTAATCGATATTTTAACACACAAAAAAACGGCGTTGAGTTTTGAATTTTTTCCGCCGAAAACTGCGGAAGGATTTGACAAACTTTTTGACACTGTACAAAAATTTCGCTATTTGTCCCCGTCTTACGTCAGCGTTACATACGGCGCGGGGGGTTCTACTCGCGAAAACACGCGAAATTTAGTCGGCAAAATTCAAAACGAAACGGGACTTACGGCTGTCGCGCATTTAACTTGCGTAGGACATAGCAAAGACGAAATTCGCAAAATTCTTGAAAATTATTCGCAGGCAAAAATAGAAAATATTCTCGCTTTGCGCGGCGATACGCCAAAAAATATTCCGAATTTTACCGAATCGCAAGACGGTTTTAAGTTTGCTTGCGAATTGGTTCAATTTACAAAGAAAAATTTCGGACAAATGGGAATCGGAGTCGCGGGATTTCCCGAAGGACATCCGTTAACGCCAAATCGTCTTGTTGAAATTGACAATCTAAAACAAAAAGTCGATAGCGGCGCGGATTATATTTGCACGCAACTTTTTTTCAACAATCACGATTTTTACGATTTTTGCGAACGCTGCGAAATTGCGGGAATAAATGTTCCGATAATCGCGGGAATTATGCCGATAACCTCGGTGGCGAATATGAAAAAAATCGCCGAACTTTCGCTTGGAGCGCGGATTCCCGCAAAACTTCTAAAAGCGGTTTATCGGGCGACAAACGACGAATACGTCGAAAACGTCGGTATTCATTGGGCGGCTGAACAGGTTAACGATTTAATTGAATCGGGAGTTCGCGGAATACATTTTTATACGCTGAATAAATTTGAACAAATTCATAAAATTTGCGAATCGATAGGACTCATCTCTTCCGAACAATTAGAAAAATAAGCGTAAATATTGTAAAAAATCCGCACAAATACACTAAAAAGTCGCCTAATTTGCGATAAATTGTGTATTTAAGCGGCTTTGCTATCGGCATTTCCACGATTTCGCGAGTGTAAAGTTTGGTTTTTGACAAATATCGTCCGTAAGGGTCGGCGGAAAACGAAATTCCCGAATTTGTGCAACGTATAAAACTTACGCCGTTTTCGACGGCTCTCACTCGCGACATTTCGGCGTGCTGCAACGGTGCGGAAGTTCTGCCAAACCAACCGTCGTTTGTGAGATTTACGAGTAAGTTAGCGCCAAAATTTACCCGTTTTCTCACGTAACTCGGATAAATGCTTTCGTAACATATAAGCGGCGCGACGCTAAAATCTGCGATTTGCCAAACGCAATTTTCTTTGCCTTCGGTGAAACCTCCGCCCGCAAATTTCATACGATTTATTATGGGCAAAACATTTTTGAAAGGCGTCGTTTCCACAAAAGGAACCAATTTTTGTTTGTGATATTTGCCGTAATTTTCGTAAGCGTTATGTTTTTCGTTATCCGCCAAATACGCCGAATTGTGCGCCGAAATCGTATTGAAATCATCGTCCATAATCGGCGTGAGCGTTCCAAATATTATCGGCGATTCGTATTTTTGCGCCCAATCGTCGATAATTACCCGATACGACGGCTTAAATTCCAAATAAGTATATACTCCGCTTTCGGGAAGTATGTAAAATCCTTTATTTAATTTTGCGCTTTCTTCAAATAAACTGTCCAATACTTCTATGGAGCGTTTAAACGAAGGACGTCCTTGCCAATTTTGCTGGTCGGAGTTGGGCTGCATTACCAACGCTTTTTCTTCGTAAAATTCCATAGGTTTTACTCTGAAAAATCCCCAAACGCAAATTATTATTATTACGATAAAAAGCGCGAACGAAAAAATTTTGTTTCGCTTTTCAAAAATTCGCTCGTATAAAATTACCGCCGAAATCACCGCCAAAAACGATAATCCCCAAACGCCCGTAACGCTTGCCAACTGCGATATATATATATAAGGAGAAAGCGAATATCCTTGAAGCATCCACGGAAACGAAAATTCGCCGAACAAAAGCAAATATTCGGTTATAATCCAAACGGACGGAATAAACGCAAACGCAAATTTTTTGCTTTTTTTTACGACAAACGACGAAAGCGCGGCGATAAACAAATATCTCAACGCAAAAGTCGCCGATAAAAGCGCGGTGCAAGCCGCAATTAACGGTTGAAGTCCTTTAACGTTTACAAGAACCATCCACCAAATCGCGCCGAAATACGAGAAAAATCCCCACAGATACATTTTTAAGTATTTGGGTTTTTCTTCGTAAATCAAAGCGATAAACGGAATTATGAAGAAAATTGCGGCAAACGGCAAAAACGACGGTAAAAAACCGTTCAAAAAGCCGCAAACGCAAACAATAACTATATTTGTAATAGAAAATTTGGCGATTTTCATTAAATTTTGTCCTTCATATTATAATAAATTTTACAAAATCAGGACAAAAAATAAATTAAATCACCTCGGCTGCGGGAGGACTTTCCTGAAAATTCCCGAAAAAACTTCGGTTAAATCTTCGTTTACGTCGACGGAATCGTAAAATCCGGTCGCAATTCGATTTTTTATTTCGGTCAGGTCTTTTGCCTTTACGCCCGCGACGTCCACCGCGAAATTTGACGGAATATAGGCGTCGTTATGACCGAAGTTCGTTTTTTTCGATGTACTTTCCGCGACCTTGTCATCCTTACGTCTGACAGGTTCCACGCTTGAAAAGTAATTCGCCGAAACAAGATTATTTACTAACATACCGACCACCTATTCCATTAGGTTGTTAAATTAGGCGCGTCCTGCGCCCGTTCCTATTTATTTATATCGGCATTTTAATAAAAACCTTTACTTTTTTTTGAAAAAAATACTTTTTTTAACAATTTTTATATTTTTTCCGTTAATTATTGTTGAAATAATATATTTTTGTTTTTTAGAATATTTATGTTTTTTGCCAAAACCGTTTCTTTGGGGGAATAAAATAAAAATGGGCTGTCTGTTGAACATTAGAATTTTGATAACGCTTTTGTTTGCGTTTACGCTTTATGCGGACGTGATTGCCGTTCCCGCGTCGTTTCGACAGTTGGAAATTGCGCTTTCCCGTTGCCAAAGCGGCGACACACTCGTTTTGGAAAACGGGAGATACAGGGGTAATTTTCGCGTTCCGTCGGGAGTTACAGTTATGGCGAAAGAAAACCGTAAAGCGCAAATAATCGGAAACGGCAGAGACAGAGTAGTCGTATTGTCCAACGGCAGTACGATTTTCGGACTTTCGGTTTCGGACGGAAGAATAGGCGTTTATTCCGAAGGAATGGACAATTCGGTAATAGCGTGCGCGGTTTTTAACAACAGACAAACGGGAATTTTGGCAGTAGCGCAATTTATTAGAATCGAAGACAATTTGATTTTTCGCAATAACGGTTCGGGAATACAACTTTGGGACGTAAAAGGAACAGGCGAAATTTCAAACAATACGATAGTTTTCAACGAAAATCACGGAATCGCGCTCGGAGGCGTTTGCAGAGTGGGTTTCGCGAACAATATCGTAGCGTACAACGCAAGATTTGCGGTGCAAATAAACGCGGAATCTGAAATTTTTCAGGAATTTAATGTTTTTTTATCGTATATTCAAGTTAATATGGCATTGCCCGAAAACAATTTTTCGTTTGACCCGGAGTTTGTAAGCCCCGAATTGAACGATTTTCGCTTAAAGGAAACTTCGAAGTGCTATAATAACGGGAGGAACGGTATAAATATTGGTTCGAGAGTATATACGGCTTTATAAAGAATGGAGTAAAATAATATGAAGCAATCGCTTTTTTTTAGGACAACGGCAATCGCGCTGGCGATTTTAATTTGTTCTGCGACGGCGGAAGTTGTAATAGTTCCGTCTTCCGGAATAGGAACTATTTCGCAGGCGATTATCAAGGCGCGGACGGGCGATACCGTTATGGTATCGGATGGCGTTTATAAAGAAGACGTCTTTTTGAAAACGGGCGTTTATCTTAAATCGCAGTATCTTCACGGCGCGATTATCGACGGCGGTGGAAAAGGAACGGTGGTAACAATGAGCACCGGCTCCGGGATTGAGGGCTTTGAAATCCGAAACGGAACAATCGGAATATTCAGCAAAGACCCCGACGTTACAATCATAAAAAACCGCATTGTACGAAACTGGATGTCGGGAATTATCGCGCTACGACATTGCCCGCACATCGAAGACAACATTATCGGCTTTAACAGAGCGTCGGGAATAGTCGGATGGAATATGCGAGCCGCAAAAGGTTCTGTGGAACATAACACCATCGCATACAACGGCGGATTCGGATTTTTCCTGGGCGGCACGAGCAACGTTCAATTTCAGTACAATACCGTCGCTTTCAACCAAAAATACGGGCTGAAAATGACGAAAGACGCGTCAGAATCAGTTGTGAAATACAACAATTTTTGGGAAAATCTGAAACAGTTCTACGACAATCCGGCGGATAATTATGCGTTTGACCCGGCGTTTACTTCGCCGAAAGTAAAATATGATTTCAATCCGGAACCGACTCTGTGTTGCTCCGTAAAGGACGCGCAAGGACAGAATCTCGGCGCGCGGCTTAAACGATAACGGAAGAAAGGGTAAGATAAAATGCAATTTAAAATTAAAAATATCAAAAAAGCATTGACAAGAGTCGCAATAAGCGCGACGATTGTCGCGGCGACGGCGACCACGGTTTTTGGCGACGGACTTCCCGGCGAATATTACATAACGCAAAGATGGAGGGACTTATTGTCTCCGTATTCGCCTGCGAGTAACCCGGCGCTTATGACGGAAGAAAATCACGTCGCCATTCGCGGCGCGTTTTCTCCGAGTTTGGGCAACGCTTTCCAACTGTATGAAGTCGGAACGGTTGTTCCAATGGGACTTTATCAATCGATAGGTTTTACGGTTTTGGGCGTAACTTCGAGCGAACCGATTAGAGGCGCTATATGGGACGCGGATTCCATTAAATATACGGGAGACGAATTTTTCGACAATCATATGATGTTTATGGGTTCGTATGCGATTAACCCGTTTAACAGATTGAGCGTGGGCGCAAATCTTAACTATTATAAAACGCCAAACTTTGGAGACCCGATTCAGGGTATTTCTCTTGACGTTGGTATTACGTATCGACTTTCAAACCATCCGGTTCTTGGAGAACATATTATAGGTATGAACTTTCAGAATTTAATTTCTCCCAACGTTTTCGGCAAACCCGAAGGCGGAAAAATAGAAATAGCGACGCAGTCGATTAACGCGAAAATTAACTGGATTGCTCATTTGTTTGACAGACAGGTTGAAGCGGGCGTCGATTTTGACATAAAGGACTTTACGGCGGCAAAGACCGCGTTTGAGGGAGCGATTGCGGTAAACCAGGTAACTAATGAAATTAATCCTATCGATATGGCGAAATCTATAGAATTTGACTTTTCCGGAAGAGTCGGATTTTGGCTTCTTCGTATGATAAATGTTTACGGACACTTTGGAAATCAGCACTGGGGACTTTCAGGCGGAATGAACGTTCCGTCGATTTTCGGCGGTCGCGACTTTATGGCGGCTTATCAATTTACAAGCACTTACGACGCGGGAGCCGCTCTTGGCGCGCATACCGTTTATTTCAGAGGGCAGTTTGGACCGCACAGAGAAGAAATTTTTGCGCGTAAAATGGCGCGTCAGGTTCAACTCGGACCCGGACGACTTTATAATCAAATGCTTTCTGAACACTTTGCGGGAAATTATTGGAATTCGTTCTTTATCGGCGGTCGTATTCTTACGGAATATCCCGATTTCTTTAGAAACGACTACGTTATGTACTATATGGGTATGAACACCGAAGGAATGGATATGCGCGAAACGGCGATGGAAGGTTACAACGAAGTGCTTATGGACTACTCGCGTTCGCCTGTTGTTCCTTTGGCGCAACTTGGACTTTTAAGAATTTCGTATCGCGAGGGAGATTACGCGACGGTTAGAGATTTGTTTAATCAGATAAACGCTCCCACGACTCCCGACAGCGTGAGACAGGCGGCGGCGTATTATTACGGCGAGTCGCTACTTAATCAAGACAAAATTATGGAAGCGATTCAGCAATTTGTTACCATTCCGATGACGCATTACGATTACGTGTTTGCGCAGCATTCTATGGGATTGGCTTACGCTATCAGCGGCGATATGAACAAAGCGTTGGAGCATTTGGACAATTCCGTTCAGGCGAGCGTAAAAGGAAACGACCAAAGGACAATTATAGAACGTTCTTATTTGCTTATGGCGTTTTTGTATTACGAAGGAAAAGTTACGGAAGGTCAATCGCTTGCCAGAGCAATGGCGTCTCTTCGTTCGGTTTCTGCGGGAAGTCCGTATCGCGCGGAAGCGCTTTTAGGTCAGGCGTGGGTCGCATTCAAAGCGGGCAACTGGAACGACTGCGTATCGGCGGCGACGGCGCTTAAAAACGCTACCCAAGACCCGATTCTTTTGAGCGAAGCGGATTTGCTTCTTGCGTATAAAGGCGTTGTAGATAAGAATTTCCCGTTGGCGATTGCGCTTCTTGAAGGTGCGGAAAAGCGTTTGAAGGAATTTAAGCAGCCGTCGGCGAGCGATTTGAAAGCGCAGGAAGACAAATATTACGACGACAGAGCGAAATATTTTGAAACCGCGCAGAAAGCAAAAGAAATGGCTCTCGTATCGCAGTCGTCTTACGTTATCGCGCAGATAGATTCTCTTGCTCCCATTCAAAGAAAAAACGAAACGGACGTAAGGGCTTTCGGCAAATACAGCGACAGTTACGAAGCGTCGCAATTCTTCGGTCGCGAACACGGAAGAGTGCTTGACGACGTATCTTACGCGCTTGCGAAGGCGAGAGAACTGCAAGGTTCAACGGCTTCTTCCAAATCGGTTGAAAGAGTTCAGTCGCTCGACGAAGAAATGCGTAAATTGCAAGAACAACTTAGAATGCTTGAATAGCGGCGGCGTTTAAGCGGTTATTCGGAGGTCATACGACTATTATATTTCGTGTGACCTCTTTTTAATAAAAAGGAAAGAATTATGAAAAAGTTTTTGATATTGTTTTTATTTTCGGTTTGCGCGTTTGCGGATTTAATTCAGGTTTCCGCAGTTGGTCAGTCGGCAATAAGCAAAGCGATGCTTACGGCAAAATCGGGAGACACAATTATTCTTGCCGACGGAAAATATTACGAAGACGTTATAGTTTCGTCGGGAGTTACGCTGTATTCGCCCAATGTTTTCGGCGCGCAAATAATAGGCAACGGACGAGAAGCGGTTGTGGAACTTAAAATGAATTCTAGCATTTCGGGAGTCGTCGTTTCTAACGGAAGAAACGGAATCGTTACAAAAAATTCGGGCGCGTTAATAGAAAATTGCTATGTTCATTCGAATCAGGGTTCGGGAATTTTGGCGATAAATCGTTTTCCTACGATTCAAAATTCGATAATTGCAAACAATCTCAATTCGGGCATTCAGGGAACGTCAATTATCTCTATGGAAGGCGAATTGCGGCGCTTGACGATAGCGGATAATCGAAGAAACGGCATAGAAATCGACGGCGAACAAAAAGTATTTTTGAGGGATTGCTTATTTTTCAAAAACGCGAACAAAGCAATAAAAGTAGATAAAAACGAATTGACTTTGGTTAATCTGCTAATTTTTCCCGAACAAAAGGATTTGGTAAATAAACAAGAAGATTTGATTGCGCGACCGCTATTTACGGGAAAATTTTACCAACTTAAAGACGATTCGCCCGGCAAAAACAAGGCGAGTGATGGCAAAGATATAGGTTTTGTCAGGTAAATTCTCTTTTTGTTTGCGCCGAATATTATTTTTTGCGAAGAATTTTGGAGGAATTGATGAAAATTGTAAAAGTATTGTGCGCATTGTTTTTTTCGACGTCGGTATTTGCCGCGTCGGTGGTTAATCTTTCTATTGAACCGATGAAAGCGTTTAAACCGAAGTCGAAATCGGAAGTGAGTTATTTATACGAAAAAGAAAGAAAATGGCAGTGTCTTTTTAACGGTCAATACGGCTGGATGCTGAGCGAAAATTTGGTTTTGGGACCAAGCGTAGGTTTTTCGTGGAATATTCAAAAAGAAAGAGTTAGCGGTTTTCGCATTATAGGCGAAAAAGACACGGAAAACCCGGAGAAGAGCGAGCCGGATAAAGAAGTCATAAGCAATATGGATATTCCCAACAGAATTGAAAGCAAAGAGCGTATGATTATGCTTCCATTATCGATATTTATGATTATCGACCCGATTCCGCAATATATGTTTCATCCTGTGGCGCAATTTGCTATCGGTTATAATCAGGCGATAATTTCCAATGTTTTTTTCGATAATAGTTCTATCAGTAAAGAAGATGAGGAGAAGCGAGAAGTTGCAAAAGAGTACGACGGATATTACAATGGAGTTTATGTTAAATTCGGTTTTGACTGTATGATTGACCTCGGAAAACAAATATCTATTTTCGCAGGTCCGCAATGGCAAATATCAACAATGGAACGCAAAGGAAACAATAAACATTACGAGTACAAATTCAATGCGTTCGGTTTAAGAATAGGAGTGAGTGCTTTATTATGAAAAGGTACGGTGTAGTTCTCGATGGAAAATCGTTGTCGCTCGACAACGTAATGACGCTTGCGAATACGGACGCCAAAGTTACTTTGAGCGACGAGGCGTTGTTTTTGTGCGCGAAAAGCAGAAAAGTATTGGAAGACGCGGTAAATGCGCGAAAAATAATTTACGGAGTAAATACTTCGTATGGTCCGATGTGCAATAAAATTATAAACGACTCGGAACTCGAAACGTTGCAGGTTAATTTGCTGCGTTCGCATTCCGCGACTATGGGAAATATTTTGCCTTACAATGTTTCGCGCGCCGTTTTTGCGGTTCGGCTAAATTGTTTGGTGAAGGGATTTTCGGGCGTGCGCGTAGAACTTTTGCGTTTTATGGAAGACGCTTTTAACGCCGGAATTGCGCCCGTAATTTATGAGCAGGGAAGCGTGGGAGCAAGCGGCGATTTGGTTCATTTGGCTCATTTGGGACTCGGACTTATCGGCGAGGGCGATTTGTATCTTAACGGCGAAATAACTCCCGCAAAAACCGCGCTTACAAGGTCTGGATTAAAGCCGATAACGCTTTCGTATAAAGAAGCGTTATCGATTATGAACGGCACTTCCACTATGAGCGCGATTGCGTGTTTTGCTTTGTATAAGGCGAAAAAATTATATAGCGCGCAAATTTTAGCGACTTCTTTGGCAATGGAAATTTTTAGCGGATTTGACGACGCATACGACGAACTTTTGCACGAAATAAAACCTCACGAAGGTCAAATTCATGTCGCAAAAACGATACAATATTTACTTAACGGCTCCAAAAACGTAACGCAGCGCGATTCGGTTCACGAAAAAATTAGAACCGAAGAAAAAAGCGGCGCGGCGGTTACCGAAACGGGCGAAAATATTCAGGATTCTTATTCTTTGCGCTGCGCTCCGCAAATTTTAGCGATTCTTTACGATTCGATAACCTACGCGCAAAAAATACTCCTTACCGAAATAAATTCGTCAAACGATAATCCGCTTGTAATTCCGCAAGGCGCAAAAATTCTTCACGGCGGAAATTTCCACGGACAAAGCGTGTCTTTCGCTATGGATTCCCTTCGAATAGCCGTTTCTACTCTTTGCAATATCAGCGAAAGACGACTAAATAAACTTTTGGACAAAAACTTAAACGACGGACTTCCCGAAAATCTTGCGGACGGCGCGGTCGGTTTGGAAATGGGCTTTATGGGAGCGCAATATTTATCGGTTTCCGCAACAGCCGAAAATCGGCAAATCGCAAATCCGATGAGCGTAAACAGCATTTCTTCAAACGAAAGCAATCAGGATGTCGTGAGTATGGGAACCGCTTCGGCGCGGCTCGCGTTAAAATCGACCGAAAACGCGGAATTTGTGCAAACTTTGGAAATTTTGGCGGATTTGCAAGCGTTAAGTTTTAGAAATTCGGATAAACTTGGCGTCGAAATAAAGAAAATTTACGACGAACTTGCAAAAGATTACGAACGATATAATTGCAAAAAAGTTTTTCGTGAAAATATTGTGAAATATCGCGAAATAATTTTTGAAAATATTGCGGGTAAATTAGGATATATTTAATGATTCCCGTGATTTTGGGCGCGACCGCCGTCGGAAAAAGCGGAGTCGCAATAGAACTTGCAAAGCGGATTAACGGCGAAATAATATCTTGCGATTCGCGTCAGATTTATAAATTTATGGACGTCGTTACCGCAAAACCGACAAAGGAAGAATTAAATTCGGTTCCGCATCATCTTATCGATATTGTAGAACCGAATTTTGAGTATTCGGCGGCGCATTGGGTTTGGGATTGCGCGGCGGCAATCGGCGAAATAAGAGAAAGAGGCAAAATTCCGATAATTTGCGGCGGAACTTTTTTTTACATAAACGCAATGCGCAACGGTTTTGACTGTTCGTCGAGCCAAAACGTTGAATTGCGCAAAAAATTTGAGATTTTGGGAGAAAATTACGGATACGAAAAACTTTACGAAATTCTTCTAAAAAAAAATCCGAAACGCGCAAAAGAAATTCATCGCAACGATAAATACAGGATTTTGAGGGCTTTACAAATTGAGTGCGGCGAAAAAAGCGAATTTGCCAAATGCGACGTAGAAAGAGAATTTTCGTATTTTGTACTTTCGCGTTCACGCGAAAAACTTTACGAGAGAATAAATACGAGAGTCGATAAAATGCTTGAAAACGGACTTTTTGAAGAGTATAAAAAAATTTGCGAAAAATATAGCGACCCAAAATTGCCGGGAAGAAATTGCGTAGGTTATCGCGAATTTGACGATTTATGCGCGAAAAATTGCAAGTTTGAAGATTGCGTAAATTCTATAAAACAACACTCTCGAAATTACGCGAAACGTCAACTTACGTGGCTTCGCAACAAAGAAGCGGACAAAAAAATTATAGACGTAGAAAACGCGAACTGCGATAGTATAAATATTGCGCGAATAATAGGCGAATTGTTATTTTATTGAAAATTTTTTGAGAAACGGGAGGAAATTATTATGAAAAAATTGTTGCTTTTTTTGGCTTTCTTTTGCCTTTTCTTTGTTTCTTGCGGAAAAAATAACAATCCGAAATCGTCGCTTGTCGTGCTAATAAATTCGGCTCCCGCGCAGCAGCGATATTTGCGCGACGAAGTTATAGGCGGATTTGAAAAATTGTATAATTGCAAAATATATTTTCTAAATTATCAGACAAACGAAGAGTTGATAAATTTGCTTTCTTCGGACAGCGTAAATACGCGAATAACGCTTGCCTCCGTTCCTTTTGAATTGATGGAAACGCTGGCGAACGAAAAAAAAATAACTCCGCTCGACGATATCGTTTCCGAATCCGCGCTGCGATTCGACGTGGAAACGTATTTTGAAAAATTTCTAAACTTTGGAAAATTTGACGATAAATATTATTATTTTCCGCACAAAGTCGAAGTTCCCGTTTTGTTTTATTTGAAATCGAAAATTGGCGACGCGGCAAATAAATATCCGAATTATCGCAAAAAAATAGACGCGATTCTAAAAACGGAAAACGGATTTGGACTTCCAAACGACTACGTTTTAGAAGAAAATCCTAACGAATGGGATTTATACGATATTTTTGTAATCGGCTATATTTTGGCAAACGAAGAATACGGAAAAGAAAAAAACGGGCGAATTTTTGCCAAAGACGCTTTTTCGCCAGAATTATACGGCGAAGAAACGCAAGAAACGCTTTTGTGGGAAAAATATTTTGTCGCAAATAATATCTTAAACAAAATTTCGTATTCGCAAGATTCGCCTCTGCAAAGTTATCTTGCAATAAAAAACGGCGATGTTTTTATGGCGTATTTTTCGCAAAACGATTGTTTTAACGTCGTCGAAGGAACGGACGAATCGCGGATGCTTCCGTATATTTCGGATTTAAGCGATGTCGGCGTGGCGCTTGTTCCGTCGCTTGCGTCTTTTAGTTTGGACAAAAACGGAAATTTGGTAAAATCTATGCGGCGAATTTTTTCCATAAACGGCTTCGGATGGGGAATTCCCGAAAGCGTTAAACAAAAAGAACTTGCGTATCTTTTAATTCAATACTTAAACAACAGAAATCACAACACAAAAGAATCCATAAGATTCGGCGCGATTCCCGTTCGCGAAGACGTGCTTTTGAATATGCGAAATATTTACGACGAAAGATGGCTTGGCGAAGGATACGCGACGGCAATTTATCAAATAGCGGATTTTTTTAATTCGCAAAAGGAGGAAGAAAAATGAAATTTAAGAAAATTTACTTTTATCTTATCGCGTTTATTATATTATCCGTCGCTTGCACGTCGGGTATAAGCGAAAAACGGGCGAAAGAAATGCTCGATATTGTTCTAAAAGACGATATGTCGGCTATTATAGACGGCATAGACACAAGCGGAATTATGAAAGAACCGTATTACGAATATAGAGAATTTAAATCATACGAAGAAGGGAAATATCAGTATCTTGCGGTTGTGGATTTTTATTTTCTAAAAGATATAAAACGGAAAATAGTAAGAAAGTATAGATTTAACAAATTGCACTTGCAATGGGAACGTTTTGAAAATGTGTGGGAAATTTATTGACGAAATGAAATGCGCGCTTTTTCTTCCGCTATTGATTATAGCGGTTTTCGTTTCGCCGACTTTTGCAAACGCTCCCGACGCCAAAATTATTACCGACGCGAATCGCTGCGTAGAATTGGTTTTTCAGGAAAAATTTAGCGACGCGCATTCGGTCGCGGGCGGAATTATAAGGCAATTTCCAAACAGTCCCGCGGGATATTTTTTGCGCGGCGCAATTTATCATTATCAAATGTTATATTTGCGAAAAAATATTTACGACAAGCAACTTTACGAATCGTGCAACAAGGGAATGGAAATTGGCGAGCAAAATAAAGGCAAAAACGACGGATGGAACGATTTTTTTCTTGCGGCGACAATCGGCGTTCAGGGAAGTTACGAGCGAGTAAACGGACGTTTGGTTTCCGCGTTAAAACTTTCCAGCAGAGCGATAGAAATTTTTAGAACAATGGACGAAGCAAGCGTAAAAGACGTTTTATACGGAGTCGGCGTTTACGATTATTGGATAGGCGCAAACGCGAAACTTTTGTGGTGGATGCCCGGCGTAAAAGACAATAGAGTAGGCGCGTTAAAGGACTTGGAAAGAATGAGAAAAGAAGGACTTTTTACCAAATTGATTGTAAATTACGACCTTATGGAAATGTATCTTAACGAAAAAAGATATCAGGACGTTATAAACGTAGCAAACGGCGTTTTGGCGAAATATCCGTCAAATTCGATAGCGCTTTGGGCGTTATACGACGCTTATGATTCAATGAAAAACGACGCCGAAAGAGAAGTTGCGGCGGCAAAAATTATCGCAAATATTGAACGCGAAAAAGACAACGACCAGCAATTAAGATTTTTCAACAGAAAAACGAAACGAAATTAAAAGTGAAAAAAACAATAACTTTTATTATATTTTTATATATTATATTATCCGCGCAAAATTATGAAATAAGCGATAACGCAAAATCTTCGGCGTTAAAATTAAACGATTTGTTGGTAAATTGCGAATTTGAAAAAGCGTATAAATTGAGCGACGAACTTTTGAAAAAAAACGAAAACGACCCGCTATTTTATTATCTTTGTCTTGCCGCAATCGGATTAAAATCGGTTGATTTCGACGAAATTTTCGACAGAGAAAAATTTGATAAAATTTACTTAAAAGGAATAGAAAAAGTAGATTTTATGTTGCAAAACGAACCGCAAAATTGCGACTTACTTATGATAAAAGGATTTTTATTGTCGTCGAGTGCGGCGTTTATGCTTTTGGACGCAAAATACGCTTCGGGAGCGCGAACGGGCGTAAAAGCGTTAGACGCGCTAAAAATAGCGCACGCCTGCGATACTACAAATTACGACGCGGAATATTATTTGGGATTTTTCGCTTACGCGCAGGCGGAATTGCGGCGACGTTTGGGACCGCTCGGCGTTTTTACGGGATTTCCAAAAAATTCCGACGAAGGAATAAAATCGCTTGAAAAATGCGTGAAAAAAGCGAGATTTATGAACAGAGCCGCCGAAATGGTTTTAGTCGATATTTACGTGCGAGAAAACAAATTGGAAAAAGCGGAAAAAGAACTTGCGGCGTTGCTTAAAAAATATCCGGAAAGTCGTTTTTTGCTTTGGACGAAAATGCGTTATGGATTTGCGAAAAAAGACGAAATTGCGGCGCTAAATACGGCG
Organism: Chitinivibrionia bacterium; assembly: GCA_009787445.1. Classification (GTDB taxonomy): domain Bacteria; phylum Fibrobacterota; class Chitinivibrionia; order Chitinivibrionales; family Chitinivibrionaceae; genus WRFX01. Next base: position 15,021 of record WRFX01000038.1, read on the forward strand.
ATTTTCGCGGCGAAATTGTATTTTAGAGACGGCGGTTTTCACAACGGAATAATGATTTTGGAAGAAGCGAGAAAAATGTCGAGTTCTCGCAAATTTCCCGTTGAAATTCGCAGAAAAATCGCGGAATTGCAGTCAAAAATAGACAAAAAAAAGGCGCGTTCTTCGGACTTGAAAATATTCGATTCGTTAATTAAAGAGTGAATTTTTTGAAAATTTATATTTTTAATGCAAATTTAATTTATTTTGCTATTATTTTTGGCGAATATTATATTTATGTTAAAAAAAGGAGAAGAAATGGAACGGACTATAATATCGCTTGATTGGGCGATGAAAGAAATTTTACGCGACAAGGCGAATTTTGGCGTTTTGGAAGGTTTTTTAAGCGAATTGTTTAACAAAAAAATAGTCATAGAAAATATTTTGGAAAGCGAAGGCAATATCGGCAACGCTTTCGAGAAAATAAACAGAGTGGATTTGAAAGCGAAAATCGACAACGGCGAAATCGCCGTGTTTGAAATACAATTCGGCGACAAGTTAGATTTTTTAGGCAAGGCGTTGTTTAACGCTTGCAAAGCGGTTATAGAACAAGTGTCGCGGGGAAATTTATACGATATACATAAAGTATATTCGATAAATATCGCCTATTTTGACTTGGGAGCGAAACAGGAATATATTTTTCACGCGAAATTGACGGAATTTGCGGGAGTTCATTTTGACGAGAGTATTCCTTTCTCACAAAATTTAAATCCGCCTTTGTCGCCCGACGTTAATATACATCCAGAATATTATCTTATACTTCCGAACAAATTTGACGAGAAAATAAGAAATAAATTTGACGAATGGGTATACGTATTAAAAAATTCGACGGTAAAAAGCGAATTTACCGCGAGCGGCATACAAGAGGCGGGCGAAAAGTTGGACGTATTAAAAATGACATCTAAACAAAGAGCGGCTTATGAGCGAGAAAGAGAAGATTTTATGAGTTATAAAAGCGAGTTATATACGGCGGAGTTGAAAGGAAGATTGAAAGGCGAAGCGAAAGGCATTGAAAAAGGCAAAGCCGAAGGACTTGCGGAAGGCGAAGCAAAAAAAGCGATGGAAGTCGCTAAAAATTTGAAAAATATTGGGATTTCGCTTGCCCAAATTGAAATGGCGACGGGATTATCAACTGACGAAATAGAAAAATTATAAAAAAACTTTTATAAAAACACAAAAAAACTTGACATTTTACTTTTTGCGACGTATTATATTATAGTAAGGATTATCGTTATATCAGCCGATTGAAACGTTAAATATTTTTTTTAAGAGGTGGTTTATTATGTTTAGTTTTTTGAAAAAAAATCAAGGTTACTCGCTTGTCGAAGTTATGGTAGGTATGGTTGGTTTGTCGATAGTCGTGCTTCTGTTGGCGACGGTTGTACAAACGTCTATTAAAACAAGCAGCGCAACCCGCGAAGGCGATTACGCGCTCGCGGCGGCAAGAGCAAAACTTAACGAATTAACTTCTCAATCAAATCTTACAAAACCGTATTTTGAATCACAAAAAAGTGGACAAGACAGTGACGAAGAAAGGTACCAGACACCCGGCGGCGGAACCCCGATTAGAAGATATTGGAAAATTAACAATGATGATTATAGTTTTGCCGACAAACTCCCGCCGGAAAATCCAATTTTGGTAGAAGTATGGGTTTTAAATGAGAAAACATCAAATAAAGATACCATAGTTAAAATTTCAGGATATATAGACCCAAGTAATACCTGCAAACCTGAAAATATAAAAAGACCGCCGACAGTTACATACGACGATGACGCCAAAATTTCTAACTCAAATAACATATCGTATGATGTTGAAGTTCAATTCCCACAAGGAAGCAATACTATTGCCAGCAAAGATGTAGATTTATGGCTTTCCGTTTCGCCGCATCCAGATGATGCACTAGCGGCGCACGAATTGATTATTGACGGTCCAGTGAGACCGAAAACGCAAGGGAGTATTAACGGTGCCATTGTTATAAACGAGCAAACGTTTCCCACTGTGAGTAGTAGCGGAAGCGGTAGCAGTTTAGAATTTACCATTGCTTATGCAAATTGCGAAGGGAAAATAAACGACAATGCCAAGGTTAAAGTTCAAATTAGATTTGTCGCGGGGCTTGGTCCCATAAATATAGGAGGCGATGACTTTTTGGGAACAATAGCAGAAAATTGTACTGGATGTTCTGAAGGTTCAGATAAAGCAAACAGAAACGAAAATGAATTGACAGAAAAAATTGTTATTGATAAACAAGACGCTAATACAAGTATTAGCGTGGCAAATCAAGGTACAGAAAGTTTTCCGTTTACGTGGGATGAGAATAGTGGCGAATTTAAAGTAAAAGCGCCAAGTACCACGCCATTTAATGGTAGTATTTACTTTAATTATGAGGATGGCGAAAAAGTGTATAGAACTACTTACGCAGCCACAAGAGGTAATAAAGATAAAAATGGGAACATAGATATAAAAGTAAAAAACATAAACGAACCGCCCACGGGAATAATTATGAAGAATAGTTATTATCAGGACGATGCTCTTTATACTACAACCGAAGATTTTAAAGCTGGTTTAGAAGTGGCGACTATTATAGTTGAAGACAATGACACAAATGCCGCATTTCTTAAATACACTTTTAATATTACTCCTAGTAGTAGTATATTTGAAATAGTTGACATAGTCAAAAACACGGCAAAAGTAAAAATTAAAAGTGACGCAAATTTAGAGGCAACTACTCCGCCAACTAATTATTCGTTTAACGTGGAAATAACAGCGAATACGGACGCTAATAGTACCCTTGCTGGCGGGAATAATTTTCTTTCGACAGCGACAAACGGTTTTATCGACGCAAACGGAAATACCGTATCATCTTCTAATATTAGTAGCGGGATTAGTTTAAAGGTTGATGATACTAAGTGCGCATCAAATCCTCACTTATGTGTGGGATATAAAAATCCTTGTTTGGAAATTCCAGAGTGGAAATCGGGAACGACTACGGGGTTGGTTAAGTATGATAAAGTTGTTTATTACCCAGATTTTCACAATGCTCCTGATGGTGCGACCGCCCCAAATAATAACATTAGATGGCAAAAAATAATTGAATGCGAAAAATTAAACGATAAAAGCGGTACGAAAGATTTTAAGAACGATGGTTCTGGTCAGAATCAGAATACGGATAGAGTTCTGTATAATAACTATATTTACTTAAGAGTTGGTGGTTGGACATCGTCCGCTCCTACAGGAACAACTATTGCTGCTATTGATAATGGCTGGTTGTGTCTCGCCAAAGCCAAATAAGTAATTTTAGATTTTGTTTTTCCACGCCTCTTTCTCGGTTGTTCGGGTTAGAGGTTTTTTTATGTTACTATCATAAAATTCTCTTAAATTATTATTTAAAGGCAAATTTTTTCTTTGCTTCTTCTAAAGAATGCCCATCTTCTAAAAACGCAAAAATTTCTTGTCGTTCTTGTTGTCTTGCTACTTTTTCCGCATAATCAGTTATAGACCAAATATCTCTTTGCTGTTTTAATTTGGCTTCATAAATCATTTTTTTACTCTTGTCGGCGCTCAATATTTTCAACTCTCCAAACGCCAATTTTATCGTTTTGTCTTTTTGCGCTACTCTCATAAAATCCTCCTCTTTTTCCGAATTTATAAATTTTAACCAATCCGAAAGCGTTTC
>WRFX01000039.1 GCA_009787445.1 Chitinivibrionia bacterium
GGGGGGTACTACCCTCTCGTACCTTATTATTCATAAGAATAAAATATAATGCGGTGTACACCAAAGATGTACTAAAATCTTTAAATTCGTAAATTTTGTTTTTCATACCGCATTTTCCTTTCATTCTTTTTTGTTGTTTTTTAAGTGGTTTGGGTTAGTTTTTGATAATAAATATAATATATTTTCGGAGGAAATGCCGAAAAAAACTACAAAAACAATAATAATCTACCTGTCCGTATCAAACGAATATCTCGTCATAGTCAGCGTGCGCGCAAAAAACAGACGCCTGTTAAGCGGGATTTCGTTTTTCACGCAAATGGATTCGTCAAAATAAACGGGCATTTTTTCTACAATCGCTATCGAAACGACGTCGGCGAAAAAAAGTTCTATTTCCGTAATTTTGCCGCCGACGTTCAAAACTACAAACGCCGTGCCGGGTTTTTGGTTCGCTTTTATCGCCAATTTTTCAACTTTCGCGCCTATCTGATAAAACACTTCGGTAATTCCAAAATACGGATTAACGCCCTCCGTTCTCTGATTCAATAAAGTTTGCAAGTCAAATCCTATGGCTTCGGGAATCTCGACGTTTAACTTTCCGCCGTCTCTGGCATTGCAGAAAATAAGCGTACAAGGCGAGTTTTCGCCATCCCATTTTACCGCGTCCAAATACATCTTGAACATCATAAATTTCTCGCCTTTCAAAAAAAATTAAGAATTTGACAACAAAATATACATTAAAGTATAATAAAAATAATATATTACCATTATATTTGTGTTAAATTTTTTGCATTCGTAGCTCAGTTGGATTAGAGCGTTGGTCTCCGAAGCCGAAGGTCGCAGGTTCGAACCCTGTCGGATGCACTGTGCGAAGTATTTAATTGAATGCGATTTTTTATATTGGAGGCGGCAAGTGCAAATATTTGCAAAAATTGTAGAAGATAAATGGGAAATACCGTTTGAAGCGGCATTGTCCGTCTGTTCTCGACACGAGCGCGGGGACTCCATATACTTTTTGTCGCAATACGCGCCAAATTTGGCAGTGTATGGCGTAGATATTATTGCGGAAATTTATTCGTTTTTGGATTTGCAAAAAGAACTTGAACCGATTAGAGAACAAGCGCGAAAAACGCTTAAAGCGGCGGCTCAATACGACGACGACAAAGAAGAAACCATAGCGTTAAGCGTATCGAAAACCGAAATTGAAGACATTGTGGCGGCGTATAAAATAAATTCGCAATCCAAAGGTCGCGCCGCAATAGCAAACGGACTTTTGCCTCTCGCAGATTTATTTTTCGGCGATTATAAAGGAACTCCCACAGAAGACGCAAAAAAATATATAGACAAATCCAAAGGAATTGAAACGGCGCAAGACGCAATAGACGGCGCAGTCGCGATATTGACCGACCGCATAGCGTTTAACGAAGAAGCGAGATATTTAATAAGAAATATAACCGCGACCGAAGGAACTTTTGAAGTCGTAGCCAAGAAAAAATCGCCGAAATACGACAAATTCGACGGACATCACGCATATTCAAGCATTTCGGACGAAGAACTTTTGTTTTTGAAAACCGAAGACGAAAGCAAAGAAATAAAATTATCGGTATCCGCGCCCGTTTTGTATGGCTTGGAAGTTTTGAAACATCATTTTCTACAATTTCCCGATTCGCTTTCGGCGCATATCGTAAATAGAGCAATTTCGGAAGCGTGGACTAAATTTTTGAGTTTGATGGCGCAAAATTCCATAAAAAAAGAACTTATTGACGCGGCGACCGAAAGAGTCGCGAGAAAAATTTCCGCGCAGGTTCGCGAAGTTTTAAGTCAAAGAGTCAAAACGACGACGCGCACCGTTTTAATCGTTTCGCAAAATTCCGAGAGAATTATCGATATTATTGTCGCAAATAGCGGCGGCGAATGCCTTCGCGTTTCGCAAGAAGACGTGCGGCATTACGGAAAAGCGTTTAATTCCGCGAAAATAAAAAATATTTTTGAACAATGGCGAGCAAGCGAATTTATAATTGTCGAAAATCCAGAATTTTCCGCTTTCACCTGCGACGTTATAGATATTACTACAAATTCTTTCGCGCAAAAACCCGTAATAAAAAAAGTCGAGGCGAACAAAAAAACGTCGCCGCTTCTTAAAAACGAATTTGTAAAAAAACAAATTGCAGGATTAGAAAAAGACGTTCAAAACGCTTATATTTCGGCAATAACGACAATTGCTCCGCTTCCGATTATTTACGACCCCGAAATACTTCAAGCGCTTACGGGAAATTCCGCCGTAAAATACGTAGACGAAGAAAATATAAGAAAAATCGTCGATAGAAATTTGACTCTCCTTCAACTCGAACAGGGAATAGAAATCGGCGAAAAACACGACGAAGCGCTTAAAAAACTCGGCGCAAGCGAGGAAAACATAGCCAAAATGCGAGCCGCAAAAAATTCGGGAACGTTAAGATGCAAAAACGACATTAAAAATATCGATGGAATAGAAAATATTCTCTTTAACAACATAAGCGGTTTTGTAATTTTCCCGAAAGCAGCCAATATATTAGACAAAACTCTCGTTCATCCGCTTATGTTTGATTTGGTACAAACGCTTGGCGATTCGCTTAAATCTTCTGTGGAAGAGATGATTCACGACGAAAATCGCATACTAAATTATGAAAGCGAAAATCCGACGCAAAATTTCTTCATCCGCCAAAATTTAGCCAAACAATTAAAAGTCGGCGCGAAATACGCGTCGTATTCAAGCGACCATCAAAGACATTTCAGAACGCCTTGGAAAGATATTGTACTCGGTTCCATAACTTACGGGCGCGTGCGAAATATTACCGATTTCGGTATTTTTGTCGACATAAACGCCGCGACCGACGGCTTGGTGCATATTTCCGAAATTCCGCCGCAAAAATCGGATTCCGTGAACGACGCGTTTCATTTGGGCGATAAAGTTCGCGTAAAAATTCTCGACGCAGACAGCAAACGGCGAAGAATTGCCCTGACTATGAAATTGCAAACGGCTACAATTCCCGAAATATTAAAATATCTCAGCGAAAATTTGTGAGAAATTTTATGAGTACAAACGCAAAAAATTGGGCAAACAGCCGAATTATACAGAGCCAAATAGATAAATACTTAAACAAAAACGGAAGCGATTTTATCGACGAAGATTTAATAAATAAATCTTTGAGTGCGCAAACAGAACCCGATAAAAATTATGTTCGCGAGATAATAGAAAAATCCAAATCGCTTGAAACGCTTTTGCCCATTGAGACCGCCGCGCTATTAAACGTAGAAGACAAAGAATTGATTGCCGAAATGGAAAAAGCGGCTTTGGAAATAAAACTTAAAGTTTATGACAACAGAATCGTTACTTTTGCGCCGCTTTATTTGTCGAGCAAATGCGTGAACGGTTGCTCTTATTGCGGGTTTCGCACTAAAAACGGCAACGCGGTGCGCAGAGTTCTTACGATACCCGAAATCGAGCGCGAAATAAAAACGCTTGCGGGAGAAATCGGACACAAACGCTTAATTGCGGTTTTCGGCGAACATCCCGAAAGCGATGTAAATTACATCGCCGAAAGCGTAAAAACGATTTATGACGCGAAATACAAAACGAGAAAGGGCTTCGGGCAAATTCGCAGAGTGAACATAAACGCCGCGCCGATGAGCATAGAAGATTTGAAAATTCTAAAAGAAGTCGGAATCGGCACTTATCAGGTTTTTCAGGAAACATATAGTCGCCAAACTTACGCGCAACTGCATCCGTCAAATACGGTTAAAGGAAATTATCTTTGGCGTTTGTATTGTATGCATCGCGCTTACGAAGCGGGTTTGGACGACGTGGGAATAGGTCCGCTTTTTGGACTTTCGGACTGGAAATTTGAAGTTATGGCGATTCTTTTGCACGCGAGAGAACTCGAAGAAAAATTTGGAGTAGGACCGCATACGATTTCGTTTCCGCGTTTAGAGCCCGCCGACAACGCGCCGGGAATAGACGAGACAAAAAATACGCATTTATCCGACGAACAGTTCAAAAAACTTGTTTTGTGCATTCGACTTTCCGTGCCTTATACGGGAATGATTTTGACCGCTCGCGAAAATCAAAAAATTCGCGACGAAATTATTCCGCTTGGAATTACGCAAACCGACGCGAGCAGTAAAATCGGACTTGGCGCGTATTCCGAAAATTTTGATTACAGTCATCAGGAAGCGGTTCGTCAGCAGTTTATTTTGGGCGACACGCGCTCGCTCGACGAAGTTGTGCGTTCACTCGCAAAACAGGGATTTATTACGTCTTTTTGCACGGCGGGATATCGTTGCGGAAGAACGGGGCAAAAAATTTTGGACGCGCTAAAAAGCGGACACGAAGGGCAGTTTTGCAAATTAAACGCAATAATTACTTATCGCGAATGGCTCGACGATTTTGCTTCTCCCGAAACGATTTCGCTTGCGGAGCCGATAATTCAAAAAGAAATTGCCGAAGTGAAAGTGAAAAATCCGAAAATGTTCGACGCGCTTATGAATTATTACGACAAAACCAAAGACGGCGCAAGGGATTTGTATTTTTGAGTTGATGGGGTTTTGTGGGGTTAGAGTAAAATAAGTTTCAGTATTATTAAAAAAATTAACTAAATAAAAAAGCGTTTTCTTGAAAGAATGCGCTTTTTTATTTAATGTTATTTAGTGCGGCACAATTTAAATCTACCCCCTACAACTCAATCGCCTCGTTAATCAACATAATCGGAATATCGCTTTTTATCGGATAAAGATATTTTTTATCTTCGCGAATTAGTCCGTCGTCTATTTTTTCGGTCAAAAGCGAACCGCCGCGATTTTTCAACTGTTTCGCCGCGATTTTTTTGTTCAATTCGCGAATTATTTCCTTTTCTGCATATTCAACTTTCTGTTTCGTTTCGGGGCAACATAAAATTTTAATTAAATCCTGATTCATTCGCTATCCTTTTTTATTTGATTACAAAAAAATGCGTCGTAAAGCGCTTTTACCGCGTATTTTTCATCTATCGTGCTAACTCCAAAAACAATGCTAATTTCGCTGCTTCCCTGATTTACCAACTTAATATTTACTCCCGATTTGGAAAGCGCGCTCGCCGCTTCGGCTAAAACGCCGATTTTGTTTTTTAATCCTTCGCCCACAACCGCTATCAAACTTAAATTGTATTCGGTTTTCAAATCGTCGGGCTTTAATTCTCGCTCTATTCTACGCATAATATTGTTTACCGATTCCGAAGAAAGTTGCTTTTGGTTCAAAACTACCGAAATATTATCTACTCCCGACGGACATTGTTCGTAAGAATATCCTAAATCTTCAAAAATTTCAAGCAATTTTCTGCCAAAACCTTTTTCTCTGTTCATTAAAAATTTTTGCAAATTAAACGAACAAAATCCGCTTGCCGCCGCGATTCCTACAATATCTCTTTCTTGCGGAAGGCGTTCTGAAACGATAAGCGTTCCTTCGTTTTGCAGGTTATTCGTGTTTCGCAGGCGAATGGGAATTTTCTTTTTCATAACGGGTTTTACCGCTTCTTCGTGAAAAACGCTAAATCCCATATACGACAATTCGCGCATTTCGCGATAAGTAAGCGCGCTAACTTGGTCGGGGTCGCTTATGGTTTTTGGATTTGCGCTTAAAATTCCGTTTACGTCCGTCCAGTTTTCGTATTCGTAAGCGTCTATGGCGGCGGCAATAAGCGCGCCCGTCAAATCCGAGCCGCCGCGGCTAAAAGTTACGATGTCTCCGTCGGCGCTTACGCCAAAAAATCCGGGAAAAATTACGACGTATCCGTCGTTTATATGGTCGCGAAGATGAATCAAATTCGCGCTTCCTTCGTTTTTAACTCTCGCGTCGCCAAAATCGGCTGTAACAATAAGTTCTATTTCGACGGGAGATATGAATTTTGCCTTAATCCCCACGGTATTTGCGTAAATAGCAAAAAGTTCCGCGTTCAAATCCTCACCCGAAGCGACAATCGCGTCTCTATATTTTTCCGAATTGCTTTTTTCCGCCGCAATTCTTTCGTCCAAACGCGCCAAAACGCCGTCTATTGTTTGTCGAGAAATGTTTAACGGCTCAAAAATATCGTAAAAACGACGCTTTACTGCGGCGATGTCTTTTTCGATATCTTGTCCCGCCAAACTTTTTTGAGTTATGGCGACCAAATAATCGGTAACTTTCGTTTCTATTCCTTCCGCTTTTCCCGGAGCGGACAAGACAACCGCTTTTCTCTGGGGGTTAAGTTTAAGAATATTTACAATCTGTTCCATCTTTTCTTTCGTGGCGACCGAAGTTCCGCCGAATTTACAAGCGATAGCAGGCATTTTCACCTCATAATAAAAATAAATTTCTTAATAAATCCGCACTAAAATAGTATTTTCCCGACGTATTTTAATAAAAAAACAAAAAAAATTAACTTTTTTTATTTTACCCCTTGACTGCAATAATGAAAATTTATTATATTAGCAGTATTATGAAAGGAAAAAAGGAGAATAAGTAAAAATGAATATAGATTTTTCAATAATCAGCACAGAGGGACGTTTGGACCTGACTCAATTTACCGGCTTTACCGGTAGACGCGCGCTTTATTAGAATTTCACAAGGTAAAAAAATAATTGACTAAACTTTTGCGTTTTTGTCCATTGTTCGCGATAAAATTTTGCGCCTTGCGACTGTACGCAACGAGTTATAAACTTTCGTCGAAGACGGCTTTGCCGTCGCCTATCCCATTCGATGGAAGACAGGGACTTAGGCGACTCTAAAATTTTTTTTAGATTTTTATTTTAGAGAAACCTAAGTCTAGCGGGAAACAGTGCCGCAACCTCTCTGTTTCCCGCACTTTTTTTCAAAGTGTTTCTCTAAAATATTTCCGTCGCGTTACTTTTCAATATATATTACATATTGATTTTACGAATATCGAGTTCGTAATCGAGCATTTTGGCTACTTCTTCTACCGACAAATCGCGAGTTCCCATAACGATTTCCGCTATCGGCTCTATTGCGGACACGACGCTGTTTATGCGAGCGTAAAACGCGCTTTGCGGGTCCGCTTCGTTTTCCAAATACGACGGCATACCTTTTCTTATGGTTCTTGTCCAAAGCGTTTCGGGATTGTTTTGAAGAAGAATGATATAAGAATCTTTTTGCAGCGCTTTTTTCGCTTCTTCGCGCAAAAAAGTACTTCCTCCCGTCGAAAGTAAAATATCGCCGAGATTTTCAACCGATTTTATAGCGCGCATTTCCAATTCGCAAAATTTCTCTTCGCCGTGTCTCTTAAATATCTCCCTAAACGACAAATGAATGTTTTCTTCCTCTTCGAATAATTTTTCAATTTGTTCGTCAAGGTCGCAAAATGGAAGTTTGCGCAACGCCGCCAAGCGCCGTCCAATGCTGCTTTTACCGGAAGATTTTGGACCCGTAACAATAATTCTCATAGTGATTCCTCCCGCTTTTTGATGTTGTTTTTTAACTAAAATATATTTTTTCACATATAAAAATACGATTTTTGTATTTTTTTTACATTTTGTATATTACATTTTAGTATTTTACCTTTCAATATAAACTTTTGAAAGGACAAATGATGAGATTTTTAATTTTATTTATACTAATATTATTTTGTATTTCCTGCAAAACCGAGCAATTTACGCCGGAAGAACCGGCAATTATGCGAATCGGCTCGTCCTCTTTAACCGAAAAGGATTTGATAAACGCCGTCGGATTAAACGCCACTCCCGACCAAAAACTCAATTATATTCGCGAATGGTCAGATAAGGAACTTACTTATCACGCGGCGATAACAAGCGGTCTCGACAAAGACGATTTTGCAAAAAAAACTATAGAAAATATGAAAAGAGAATTTCTTTCTACTCGATATATTCAGCAACAGATGGGAAAAATCGGCGCAATAGAAGTTTCCAGCGAAGAAATTCGCGAAGAATATAAAAATAATTCGCAATATGTTAGAAACGAACCCGTAATAAGAGTCGCAAAAATAGTTATAGATTCGCAACAATCCGGTTGGAGAGCGAGAGACGGACTTACGGTAGAAAACTTTCGCGAAAGAGGCAATCTTCATTCGTCCGTGCCGATTCCGCCGCTTGAAGATATAAAATACGCGCCAAAAAAAGATTTTAGTCAAGAAACTTGGGACGTTATTTTCTATTTGAGAGTAGGCGCAATAACGCTTCCTATAAAAGAAGACGGACATTATGCTATATATTTAATTTTAGCGAAAGAAAACGCCGGCTCGCAAGCGGTTTTTGAAGAAGTTACAGAAGAGATAAGACGCAGCGTATTAAATAGAAAACAGCGCGAATTTGTAGAAAATATTTATACCGAACTGCGCAACCGCGACGATTATTATTACGACAGCGAATATATGGCAAATTTGGAAAAAACCGCAGGCATTCCCGCCGCGCAGGAAGAAAAAGAATGAAAAAAGCGCTTGTTTTTTTGCTTATGGCGACGACGCTTTTTGCGTTTGAATTTTCGGGCGACAAAGTTATTGCGGTCGTCGGCGATTCCGCAGTTTTATACTCCGACGTAGACGCATACACCGATATGAAAATGCAACAATACGGCGGCGATTTGCTTATAAGAAATATCCTTTTTGAACAATCTTTAGAAGAACTTATTAACAGCAGAATTTTGGTAGCCCACGCAAACGCGGACACAAACATAAAAGTTTCCGATTTTGACGTATCCGAACAGGTAAATACGCGAATAAATCAAATTCTTGCGCAAAATAAATTCACGCGGGAACAGTTAACCGCGATACTTAAAGAGCAAGAAAATATGACTTTAACCGAATTTAGAGAACAACTTGGAATACAGATAAGGCAAGAAATGATAAGACAGCAAGTAATGCAACATTATATAGTAGAACGCGATTTATCACGCGAAGAAGTGCGAGAATTTTTTAACTCATTTAAGGATTCTTTGCCGCCGATGGGAGAATCGATTCGCCTGCAAAAAATAGAAATTCAGACAAAAAGCGATTCGCTTGAACGACAAAAAGCATACGACGCGATAACTTTTGTTCGCAGACAAATAGTCGACAGAGGCGAAAAATTTGAAGATATGGCGAAAAAATATTCCAAAGCGCCAAACGCCGAAAACGACGGCGGCGATTTGGGCTTTATCGCGAAAGGAACGCTTTCTTTGGTTCGTTTGGAAGCGGCGGCGTTTTCGCTTGAACCCGGCGAAGTAAGCGCTCCGATAGAAACAAGAATCGGCTGGCATTTAATAAAAGTGTCCGAAAGAACGGGCGAAGGCGTTAGGGCGCATCATATTTTTATTCCCGTAAACGCGAGCGAAACCAAAATCGCCGAAGCGATGAAAATAATAGATTCGGTGGCAAATTCAAATCCGACGGAAGCGCAATTTATTAAAGCGGTGGAAAAATACGGCACCGACAACATTGCAAAAGCGTATAAAGGCGACGTCGGCTGGGAACTTTTAAGCGCGGTCGACGAACAAATAAGAAACAGTTTTCGGACTATAAGCGTCGGCGCAATATCGCAGCCGATTAGAAAAGAAAACACGTTTTTTCTATACAGAATAAGCGATTACGACCAAGACCGTCCTATGGATTTTGAATCGGATTACGACGAAATTTCAAAATACGCTTCTATGTTGCAATCGCAGGAAAGATTGCGGGATTTGATTCTTCGCTGGCGAAACGACGTTTTTGTTAAAATTTATCAATAATGAGTTTTTCAAATACCAAAAATTACGAAATTCTTGCTCAAATTTACGACGAAATTATGGGCGGCATCGACTATGATTTGTGGCTAAATTTGATTATTTCAATTTGCAAAGAAAATAATATCGACAAATCCGCAAAAATTTTAGAGATAGGCGGCGGAACGGGAATTCTCGGCAAAAAATTGAAAAATCTCGGTTTTTCTTACACGGGAAGCGACTTTTCGTTTGATATGGCGAAGTTTGCAAAAAGCAAAAATTTGGATTTTATTTGCGCCGATTGCAGAAATTTGCCGTTTAATTGCCGTTTCGATATGGTAATTTTTCTTTTTGACGGAATAAATTATCTTTTTGAAATTGGCGAATTTATTCAAACTTTCAAACAGGCGCATTCCGTACTAAAAGAAAACGGACTTTTTTTGTTTGACATAACCACGAAATTCAACTCCTTAAACAATTTTTACAATAGCAGAGAAGCGTTTTCCGGCAGAAATTTCGCTTATATTCGAGACAGTTATTACGACGAAAAAAAGTGCGAACAACACAACGATTTTGAAATTTTTATTAAAGAAAACGAGGAATTTTATCGCAGATATTCGGAAAATCATCGCCAAAAAGTCCACGCGACGGAAACGATAATCGATTCAATTCCCAGAGATTTATTTGAAATTCTTGGCGTTTGGGACAATTTTAGCAGAAAAAAATACGACGAAAAAAGCGAACGCGCGCATTTTTTACTTAGAAAAAAGTGATTTTAGCCGCAATTTCCACAGCAATGCAAACGCTTCGCTGATAATTTTAGACGACATTTTTGACACGCCGAGTTCGCGGTCTTTGAAAACAATCGGAATTTCTTTTATAATAAGTCCTTTTTTTTGCACGTAAAAATTCATTTCTACCTGAAAAGAATAGCCCGACGACGCGACGTTATCCAAATTTATTTCCCGAAGCGTATTTGCGCGAAAACATTTGAAGCCGCCCGTGCAGTCCATAATTTTTATTCCCGCGATAATTCGAGCCGCCATATTTCCGTAATAACTCAAAAGCAGACGTTTAAGAGGCCAGTTTATAACGTTTACTTTTCCGCCGATATAGCGCGAACCGATAACCAAATCCGCTTCGTTAGTCGCTTCTATAAAATCGGGCAAATAGTCGGGATTGTGCGAAAAATCGGCGTCCATTTCAAAAATCAGGTCGTATTCGTTTTCGAGCGCCCATTTGAATCCTGCAATATACGCCTTTCCCAAACCCTCTTTTTTACTGCGGTCAAGAACAAAAATTCCGTCGATTTTCTTCGCCAATTCTTTCGCGATATGCGAAGTTCCGTCGGGCGAATTGTCGTCGACGACTAATATATTGGATTTTGGCAGACGTTTTTTAATTTCGGGAATAATCAAAGGAATATTTTCTTTTTCGTTATAAGTAGGAATTATTATCAAAACCTTTTGTTCAGACATTTATTTTCTCCCTTAATTCGTCTAAATCTTTACGAATTTTTTTAATTTCTCTTATGGTTTCGGGCAAATTTTCTTCAATTACATCAATGCGGCGACGTTTCATAAGGTCAATCGCGGGAGAACCCGTTATTTTTGAATTGTTCGGATAACTTCGCTGAATGCCCGCCTGTCCGCCTACAAAACTATCGTCGCCTATTTCTATGTGTCCGCCGAAACCCGCTTGTCCCGCAATCATAACGCGCTTTCCTATTTTTGTGGTGCCTGCAAATCCCGCTTGCGCCGCAATTCCGCAACTTTCGCCTATTTCGCAGTTGTGGGCTATCGTTACCAAATTGCCTATTCTTGCGCCTTTGCGAATTATAGTGTCGGCAAAATTTCCTTTATCGACGGTAGAACTTGCGCCGATTTCAACGTCGTCTTCAATTAAAACCGAACCGAAACACGGAATTCTTTCAAATTTTTTGCCGTCGAAAGCGTTTGCAAAACCCTCGCTTCCGATAATCGCGCCGCTTGAAATTATTACGCGACAGCCGATTTTTACGCCGTATCGAATAATCGCGCCCGACTGAATATGGCAATCGTCGCCGATAATTACGTTTTTTTCAATAACTACGCGCGCGTCGATTTTCGTTCTTTTGCCTATCTTTACGTTTTCGCCGATAACCGTTCCCGCGCCGATAGAAACGTCTTCGCTAATCATTGCCGATTTGTCAATAATTGCGTTTGGCGAAATTTGCGCGCCGAAAATCGGCGTATCGTCTTCAAACAACTGCGCGGTTATAGCGTAAGCCAAATACGGGTCTTTTACTATTATAGCGGGTTTTTCCTGCAAATCCCAGCCGTCTTTTACAAAAACCGCAGCCGCTTTCGTTCTTTTTGCGTCCTCGATAAAATTTTGTTTTACGATAAACGAAATTTGTTTTTCGCTCGCAAGTTGCAACGACGAAATACCCAAAATTTCAAGATTTTCAAGTTTTTTATCGCTTACGCTTAAAACGCCGTTTGTCGCTTCAATAATTTCTTTTAAGAGCAAATTATTTTCCCGAATTAAGCGCTTTAATTACTTTGTCGGTCAAATCGTAACTTTTTTTCGCAAAAACCACGCCCGCTTTCGAATCGAAAATAAAGTCGTAATTTTCGTCGGTCGCAATTTTATTGATAATTCCGTTTACTTTTTCAACAATCGGACGTAAAAGTTCGTTGTTTTTTTGCGCCGCTTCGCCTTGCTGTCCAAATTTGTCCTGCAAAAATTTTTGATAAGCGATTACGGAATCCTGCATTTCTTTACGAATTTGCGCTTTTTTGTCTTCGCTTAAAAGAAGCGCCTGTTTGTTAAGATTTTCTTCCATTTTCAGGATATTTTCCTGCTTTTTGCTCGCTTCCTGTTCCCATTTCGCATATTGCTTTCTCAACTCTTCTTCGGCTTTTTTGGTGCCGCCGTATTGTTCCAAAATTTCGTCGGAATTTACATATCCGATTTTAAGTTGAGCAAACGCGCCGTTAGCGAATACCAAAGCGATTACAATAGCAAAAATCAATTTTTTCATACGAAACTCCCATTATAATTTTAATTTTACGGCGTAAAAATAATATTTTGGCAAATAGAAAATGGCAAATTTTACTACATTTTGCTGTAAAAAATAAATGTTTCGCTAATTTTTTATGTTTTTTCTTTGGAATTATTGTATATTTATCCTGTAATTTGACAAAAAAACGGAGAAATTATGAAAAAGTTTTTAATATTTTTAACATTGTCGTTGTCTTTGCCGATTTTTGCGGCGGACGGCGATTTGCCGAAAAACAGAGACGAATTTGGAATACTTATCTACGAAAATCCGGCAAACTATAAAGCGGAATTTGAGGTTTTAACCCCCGAAGCGACCGATATAAAAGTTTTGATTTACGATAATCAAGGCAACGTTCTTTTCTCGCAAAACGGCTCGACTCAAAGAATTGCGAACGCAAATTCGCTCAAAATCGATTGGGATTTGGTAGGCAGAAACGGTCGCAGAGTCGCCGCCGCGACGTATATTGTTCAAGCGACGGCAAAAAACGCGAACACAGGCAAAATATATCAATATTTCGCGCAGTTGGGCGTTAGAAAGTAAGAAAATTATTTAAAAACCAAGACGAGCATTCCGGCGGTTATTAAAATTCCGCCGATTATTGTTTTTATGGTCGCGACTTCGCCGAGAATCAAAAACGCCAAAACCATCGTTATGACGACGCTTAATTTATCCACAGGAACGACTTTTGAAACGTCGCCGATTTGCAACGCTTTGTAATAAAAAAGCCACGAAAATCCCGTCGCAAATCCCGAAAGTATAAGAAATATCCAACTTTTTTGCGTTACAGCGGGGATTTCGTTTTGCTTTCCCGTAACAAAAACGATAAACCAAGCCATTACCAAAACGACGACGGTTCTTATCGCGACCGCAAGATTTGAATTTACGTCTTTAATTCCGATTTTCACCAATATCGCCACAACAGCGGCAAAAAACGCGGCAAGCAACGCATAAACTACCCACATATCATCTTTTCTCCTTATTACAATCGTCAAACAAAACGGCGATTTTTCGTTATTTTCCATAGAATATAGTTTTTGCCGCAACGCCAAAATTTAACAAATACTTGCAAATAAAATATAGACAAATCCCTTATTTGCTTTGTACAAATAATATATTACTCGTCTATATTAAAAGGAAAATTTATGAAAAGATTGATTTTTATCTTGATATTTGTTTTTTGCGCCGCGATTTTTGCCGAAGAAAAAGAATCCCAATTATTTTGGCATTCGCTCAAATATCAAAGAACATATACGGTTTTTGAAAAAGAAAGTCCGAAATTTGCTTCTTATACTTACGAAAGACGGTTTATTTATCTTAATTCTTTAGATTTGGAAATCTTTAAAGAAGACGAAAACGGGCGCAGATTCGGAGGAGTTTTCGATTTCGGCAAAGGAAATATCGGCGTCGGATTACATATCGGCAGGCAAACGTTAGATAAAACTTTCAAATTTAACGGCGGATTCGATTGCGGCGTATGGCTTTTTTCCGCGCAGGCGATAGACGAAAGCGCGTTTGGCAAACACGGCAGAGTAAAACAAACTATGGCTTTGGGCGGACCGCGCATAGGATTTTTAGTCGGACGAAATTCGATATTTTTCGATTTCAACGCGAAAATTTATTTGGGAGTTAGTAGTACGCGAGATATGGAACGCTACAATTACGATTTCGGTTTTTTGCATAACTTCGACAGAGGAAGAAAAAAAGAGATTTCCGCTATACCCAGCGCAAGCGCGGGCGCGGCGTTTGTTTTGTCTTCCGATAAAAAAAGGAGTAAAAAATGAAGAAAATAATAGCGAGCGCGATAATTTTCGCGATAATTTTCGCAATAATTTCGTCGTGTTCGCTTGACCCGTATGGCGACGGATTAGGAAAAAATTCGACGGGAGGCGACGATTACGAAAGTTGCAAACCGCAAGCCGTAAGCGAAGTTTGGACGGTAAATAAATCGGCAAACAGTATAACTTTCGCGTGGAACAAGGCAAAAGGCGCAAAATCGTACAATATTTATCGTAACAATCAATTTATAAAAACCACGGCGGATACGTCGTTTGAGGATAGTAAAATCGGCGACGAACAAACTTACAAATACAGAATCACGTCGGTAAACGACTGCGGAGAAAATATACAATCGGCTTTTTATTCCGAATGTACAAAACCAATCGCGCCGACAAGAATTTTTTTTACTATGAAAACAAATAATTATCTTGAAATTTCGTGGAACAACGATTTCTCCTCCCATTATAAAAATTACTCTTTTAATATATACCGTTCAAACGAAGTATCGGGAAAATATTCGCTTATAGGAACTTCATATTCTTCGCCTTTTACCGACTCAATTCTCGACGATACAAACGTTTTCTACAAAGTAACGAAAGTATTTATTTACGGTTGCGGCGACGAAAACGAAAGCGAAATGTCCGAAGTCGCGGCTTGTATGTCAATGTCCAAACCGTCGGTAACGACGGAAGCGTTATCGTCAAGCAGCGTAAAAATATCGTGGGAAAAAGTTGATGGCGCAACATCTTACGATATATATTACGCGGCGGACAGCACGATAACTTATTATACCCGAATAGGATATACTTCCAATACGTTCTATACGGATAATTTAAGATTAAACCCTTCAACGACTTATTATTACAAAGTAACCGCGATAAACAACTGCCGAGAAATCACTTCCGACTACGTTTCAGTCAAAACGCTCATAGGCGCGCCGACCGAAGTAACTGCGGAAGCGATATCTATGAGTAATATAAAAATTTCGTGGAAAGCAAATAGCGAGGCGATAAATTACGATATATATCGTAATTTGGAGGCAAGCGGCGAATACGATTCCGTTGGAAGTTCCGCCGACGCATTATTTATCGACGAGGCGTTGCTTCCAAATACCCGTTATTTTTACAAAGTATCGGCGACGGACGGCGACGGCAGAAAAAGCGCGTTGTCTGCATTGTCTTTCGATGCTGTTGCAACTACTAAAAACTGCGCGGACGCTCCCGCAAAACCCAACGGCTTGTCGGCAGAACCTTTGTCGCCGACAAGTATAAAAATATCGTGGGACGAAGCATATAGAGCGTCTTCGTATGAGATATACGCTTCGACGAGCGAAACGGGAAATTTTTCGCGAGCGGCGGCAGTTCAAAATTCTTTGGATTATACGGATATTCAACTGACTTCCGAAACAAAATATTACTATAAGATAATAGCGATAAACGATTGCGGCAAAAGCGACACTTCGGACATAGTTTTTGCAACTACGCAGGTTTGCGTTCCGCCGTCTGCGCCGCAAAACGGATCTGTTTCTGCGGAAACGCTGACTTCAAGCAAAATAAAAATATACTGGGTTAAAATTGACGATGCACAAAGTTATAATGTTTACAGAGCGGCAAGCGAAACCGCGGCTTATTCGCGTATTGGAAATACTGATAACACGGAATTTACAGACAGCAGCGGATTACTGCCCGCGAGAACCTATTACTACAAAATTACCGCTGCGATAGATTGCGGCGAAAGTGAAAAATCGGATTCCGCTTTCGCGACCACGCTAAGTTGTCTGCCGCCGCCAGCGCCGACCAACGTTTCGGTTTCATTGTTAATAGAAACTTCCATAAATATTTATTGGGATAATGTAACAGGAGCGAATATTTACGAAATTTATAGAGCGTCGTCGCGAACAAATGAATTTACCAGTATAGGATTTACAAGTTCGCCCGGCAGTATTACGGATAGATTTTTATTTCCTTCCACAACTTATTTTTATAAAGTAAGATCTATAAGTAATTGCGGAACAGGCGAATTTTCAGAAATTGTTTCTATTACGACGCCGGATTGCGGTACGCCTTCTATGGTAAGAGAAATATCCGCTTCAGCCGAGTCCTCAAACAGTATAAAAATTTCGTGGAACAGCGCAAGCGGAGCGAAAATCTATAATGTTTATTACAGTAAAACCGCCGAAGGAGAATATATTCTTATCGCAAGCGTCTCGGCGCAGTATTTAACGTCTTTTATAGATACTGGCTTGTCTGCGGCTACGACGTATTACTACAAAGTGTCCGCCGCAAACGATTGTGCCGAAGGCAGAATATCCGGCTATGTATCGGCGACTACCCAAAGTCAGTGATATTTTGACAAAATTTTTCGCCGTTTGTCGTTATTGCTGTTTTTGTCTGTAGAAGAAGCGGTATTTTCCGTCGAGTTGACAAGACCGCCTTCGCTTATATATTGGTGTCTCTGCGAGGCGTAGCCGAAGAATAATATCATAAAAATTGTTAAAAACGCCGATTTTTCGCAAAATATTCTCCTTTTGAAATTTGTAAAATACTATCTGCCGAAAAACAAAACAACGCCGCTAACAATACGCCAATCTTTTTCATAATTCTCTCCTTTCTATCTTTTCTTCGTTAAAGTATAGCCCATACTCAAAGAATAAGCAAGATTAAAACGCCAGCTGTTGTGATAATTGCGGGCTTCTTGCGCCCCGAACAATAATTTATTTGTAATACCAAAATTACCTGTTTCACTGGTACCGAATATTATTTTCCAAAATACGCCGCCGGGACTTATACCATTATAACGGTGATTATAGTCGTAGCCATATTCGTCAAAATACCAAATTCCCGCAGTGATTCCTAAAACGTTCTTTATACTCCCATACTTGTTAAAACATTGACCGGAATTAAAACTATTGCCTCCATACACACCTCTTTTAGCAAAAAAACCTGCGGTGCCTTCCCAAGTAAAATAGTGTCCATTATAGATGCCGCCAAATTCCATACATCCGCCGATACCCTTCGTTTCCGACATTACTACGTATTCCCCGCGCATAGAGTAAACAAAGTATGTCCCCTCCTTGCTTCTCTTCGTATCTTCCTGCACAAGTCCGCCCGAACCGCCGCCCTTCCCGCCGCCCGAACCGCCCGCAATATTACCCACAATGTTCTGTGTCGCGCCGCCAATCGCGTCCTGCGCAATGCCCGCCGCAGCATTCACAGCCGCATTAGCCGCCGCCCCGCCTATCGCCCCAGCCGCTCCCTTCAAACCGCCTTTGGCAAGCCCGCCAAGTTTGCCGACCGCCACATTACCCACAACATTAGCCGCCGCTCCCCCTATCGCTCCCTGCGCAATATCCGCCGCCGTATTTATCGCCGCCGTCGCCGCCGCTCCCCCTATCGCCACAGCAACGTTCTGTCCGGAACTTCCCGCCGTTTGCGAAGAATGAACCGCCGCCGCCTCTTCTTCGTCTTCTTTTTTCTTCAACTCCGCCGCGGACGTATTTATCTCGGAAACGTCCGCTTCCACTTCACCTTTTATCCGATATTCATACCAGTCAAACTTCTCGTCGAGTATTTTCAACTTATCACGAACATTCGCCGTTATCGCCTTCTTGTATAAATTTACGGAAATATCTTCCGAAGACAAATCGTTTGTGGCGTTAACCTTGCGCACAAAACCCAAAACCTCCGTCGAAAGCATTTTGCGAAGTTCTTCCTGCGCTTTCGTCTTCGCGGAACCTTTGCTGTCTTCGTCTTCTAAACGATAAACGTATTCCTTTACAAATTTCTCCGTCTGCCCGAAAGAATTAACGGACAGAAACATAAGCGCGAAAAAACAAATTATCGGCGCTTTCTTCATACTGAAACCTCCTTATTGTTATTGTGAAAAAAAATATTATCGTGAAAAACAGTTCGACGAAGTTCAAGAATTTGAACCCGCTTGACCTCAATTTGTTCTCCGAAGTTATTTTGAATATTTTTACCGCAAAACAAGTCGCGATTTTGCCCTTGCCGCAGTTGAAAATTAAAATGCGTTTTAAGCGCGCATAGAGCGCGTTTAAGGGGTGGTTTTCCTACAAAACCTCTTTTATAACCCCCCCCCCCCCCC
>WRFX01000040.1 GCA_009787445.1 Chitinivibrionia bacterium
CCCCCCCCCCCCGCAAATTTGGAAAATAAAGGTTTTAAAAATAAATTTCGTAAAAATTTCTTGTATAAATTTTTTTACGCAAGGCGAACGCTTTTGCGTTTTAAGGAGTTTTTGAATGAGAAAGGCATTTATTTTATATTTTTTTATTTAACTTTTTTTAAGGAGAGCGTTTTATTATGGTTTGTAGTAATTGCGGAAAAGAATTAGACGACGAAACTATGTTTTGTGAAAGTTGCGGGACAAAGGTTATTAGACAAACGGGGAATAATCCAAATTTAAATACAAAAAACTTTAATAAATATTTGTCTAATAGAGAAGTCAAAGGGCGGAAAACCGTAAAATTAATTTACAATAATGATTTCGTTGATTTTCAATATTCTGACACTTATTATAAAAGAATTATCGTTTCTTCAATAAGCGCCGTGTTTGTCGAGTTAAAAAAAGCGTCGGATTGGCTTTTGTTCTTTGCTATATGCTTTTTTATCGCTTCTTTTTTATTATTTCAACAATATGGATTAGACAATTTTTTGTTTTTTTCTCTACCACTTTTAGTATGGGGAATAAGTTTTTTATTAGCGTTTATCTTTTCAAACGAAGTGAGATTCGGTATCAGAAGCGACGGTCGTGAATATTCAATATCAGAATATTCATCTAAAGAACTTTTTGATAAATGGGTATTACATAAAGATATATTGAGTAAACTTGTTGTTGAAGCGAGAACGAGAAATGGCAAATTGTAAAAATTGTGGAAAAGAATTAAAAGAGAATGCAAAATTTTGCGGCGGTTGCGGAACGAAAGTTGAAATTTTGCTGAGCGTAAAGAATAAAAAAAAGCAAGAGAAAAAATTTCATATTACGGGGTTATTTGTCTTTATACTTTTAGCGGCAATAATATTAACGTCCGTCATAACCGTTTTAATTTATCAAAAAATTCCAGAATTTAAAAATTTTCCTTTTCCTTTGCAGATAAATTATAAAAATCCTGCGGCAAATTCTATTATAGCAGCCGCAAACGTTAAAAATTACGACAAGCCGATAAAAGGCGTTATATTTGTCGAAGAAGGAGCAAATTTAAATTTACGCCCTTGCCCGCAGGCAAGCGATAATTGTGAAGCGATAGATAAAATTTCTCCAGATACGGAAGTTAGTATTTTAGGCGAAACGGCAGACGGCGAATGGTATAAAATTAAATACCAAAATCTAACGGGTTTTGCAAATTCTAAATTTGTTATCGGTAAAGAATCGTGGAATAACGGTATCCGTCGGTCATATATCGGTATTTTAGATGGCGCCGATGTTTATGATAGCGATTATGGCAAACTTGTTCTGATTTCAATTAAAGATATTTACACAGGACAATTGAGACGTTTCAGCGCTTTTTACGAAAATTATCCGAATATAAAAAATTTTTTAAAGAAAAAAGTCAAAATTTTGATTGACAAAGAAGGTCTTGTAGAAAAAATTGAGTTGGCGAATGAAAAAATTACAACCGTCGCTAATGGAAAAATTACTCGGAGCAGTTTGGTAGGAATTTGGAAATTAGAAAGCGTTGAAAATGTGTCTCGCGTAGAATTGTCAAGCAGCGTAGAATATTTCAAAGACGGAACAGGTATAGCGTATTACGAACAATTATACGGCGCGGGAATGCCGTTTAAATGGCAGTTGAAGGATGGCAATCGGTTACAGTTAGATATGAATGGAATTATGTTCATTTACGATATTGACCTTTCTGAAAACGGCACATTACTGACGACCTATATAGACGGTCGTAATTTTGAAGGCAAGCGTCCCCGTAAAACAACTGAAAGAAAAATAAAAAAGCAATAGTGTATTTAATTTAGAAAAAGGAGCGTTTATCACCCCCCCCTCACCCTCTCTGATTCACCAAATGCACGGGAAGCGCGGAAAGTTTTTCGCCGCCTAAACCGTATTTTATCGGACGATTTACCTGCGAAGATATAATTTCCACATTTTTGCGAATATCCAAAACGACTTCTTCAAGCAAAATCTGATTTATTCTCGTTTGCTGAAAATTCGCCGTCGATTTTTCCTTTAATTCGCTGTGGAGTTTTTTTATATTCTCAATATCATCTTTTGGAAATTCGCCGATAAAATAATCTATGCGCTTCAAACGATTTTTGTCTTGAATATACGGAGAAAGCAACTCTATTCTGTCTCTTTCAAGCGTATCGATTTGCTCTACCGTATAGTCAATTTCTTCCGAAATTGTTTTAATATTCGCCACGTTTGCGTTTGTAATAGCCGCGTTCATTTGAGCAATCATATTTTTCAACTGGTCTTGCAGTAAAATTTGCTGGTTTATTATCGTTTTGAATTTTTTTGATATATCTTTATCCATTTTCGCCTCCCGCGATAGAAGTTTGCGTTTGCGCTATTTTTTGCGTTATTTTTGCGACGTAATTTTGCGTTTCCTTAAAAGGCGGAATATCGCCGTATTTTTCTACATTCGACGGACCCGCGTTATACGCCGCCAAAGCGAGTTTCAAATTTCCGCCAAATTTATCGAGCATTTGTTTTAAGTATTTTGTTCCGCCCATCACGTTTTCCATCGGATTAAATGAGTTTTTAACGCCCAAATCCTTTGCCGTTGCGGGCATTAACTGCATAAGTCCGCTTGCGCCCGCTTTGGATTTCGCCGCGGGATTTCCGCTCGATTCCGCGTCTATTACCGCCGCAATCAAAGTTTTGTCGACGTCGTATGTTTGCGCCGCTTTTGTAATAATTTTATCCCATTTTTTTACTTGCGGCGAAAATATTTCATAAGGAACAATTTTATTTTTGTCGTTTTCAAAAATCATTTTTTCGTTATCGAACGATTTTAATTTTACTATGCCGAATTGATTCGCTTTTGCGTAATTATTTTGAGTTTTTAACGCATTGAGGGCTGAAACCGCGTTTATTTCGTCGTCAATTTCGCTCATTTGCGCGATTATTGTTTTGGCAAGTCCCAAATTTCCGTTTTTCACCATCAATTTTGTGTATTCGGCGTCAAGCATTTCGGTAAAAATTTCTTCTCCCGTGCTTTTTTCGATTAAGCCGCCGCTTTGAACGGATTTTCGCATTTCCTTTACCATAATTTCGGCGAAAATTCTTTCAAATTCCACCGCCGCTTTGGCAAGTTTAGCGGATTTATCGGCTTCGTTGAAGTAATTTGAGTTTATTGCGTCTAACATTTTTCACTCTCCCCATTAGTGTTTTTTTGTTTTTATATGCAATTTTTATGCCAAAT
Organism: Chitinivibrionia bacterium; assembly: GCA_009787445.1. Lineage (GTDB taxonomy): Bacteria > Fibrobacterota > Chitinivibrionia > Chitinivibrionales > Chitinivibrionaceae > WRFX01. The sequence continues at coordinate 3,251 of WRFX01000040.1, forward strand.
TTCGCTTTACTAATATTATCGTAAAAATACTGCAAATACTTGCGGAAATTATTTCCTAAAAACTATTTTTTACCATAAAAAACGTTACCAAAATATAAGGAAAATTTATGAACTTTTTCGATAAATCCGTACAAATACTAATTCCCGCGTACAAAGCGGAAAGCGAATTGCGCAAATTTCTGCCGATTTTACTAAAAAAAATCGTAAAAGATAACATTACGGTCGTAATAGACGGTATTTTTGACGAAAGTTCAAAATTATGCGAAAATTTTGGAGTAAAAACGATTATTCACGAAAAAAATCTCGGAAAAGGCGCGGCGCTTACAAGCGGATTTAAAAGTATGGACAAAAACGTAAAATGGGTAATAACTATGGACGCAGACGGACAGCATTCGCCCGACGATTTGGACAAATTTTTAGATAAAATAGTATCCGTAAAAGATAATGTAGCCATAATTTTGGGAGCGAGAAGCAGAACCTTAAAACTTATGCCGCCCGCAAGAATTTTCTCAAATTGGGCTACTTCGTCGTTTGTTTCTTTTGTTACGAAACAAAAAGTTGCGGATTGCCAATGCGGGTATCGCGCTTATCGACTTGAAGCAATTTTATCAATAAAAAACAGATTTTTACGTTTTGAAATGGAAACGGAATGTATTTTACGGCTGAAAAGTGAAAATTTTTTTGTGGAAAACGTGCCGATACAAACGCTTTATAACGCTCAAACGAGTCATATTTCCCACTTTTTAGACACTTTTCGATGGCTCAAAGCGATGATAATAACAATTAAAGAAATAAAAAGGGTTAAAAAATGTTAAAATTAGCGCCCGAATTTGCGATGAAAAAACTTTTAGCGCAAATTATTCAAAACGGATTTAACGACCCGGAAGTCATTAAGGCAATGGCTTCCACGCCGCGTCATCTTTTTGTGGACGACGCGCTTATGATGAAGGCATACGACGACGTTACCTTGCCGATAGGAAACAACGGACAAACAATTTCGCAGCCGTCGGTAGTCGCGAAAATGACGCAACTTTTGGATTTGAAAGAAGGACAAAAAGTTCTTGAAATTGGAACGGGTTCGGGGTATCAGGCGGCTATTTTGGCGCGTTTTACCCGTCGGCTTTTTACGGTAGAACGTTTAAGTCCGCTTTTGGAATTGGCAAAAAAACGTCATAAAAATTTGGAACTTTTAGATATTTCCTATCGTCTCGGCGACGGTTCTAACGGGTGGCCCGGACAAGGAACGTTCGATAGAATAATCGTTACCGCGGGAGCGCCGTCGGTTCCGCCCGCTTATTTTGAACAACTTGCCGTCGGCGGAAAACTTTTGATACCCGTCGGCACTCGCGAAGAACAGCGATTGACGTTATACACGAAAAAAGAAGACGAAACCGTGTCGTTTAACAAATACGATACGGTGGTTTTTGTTCCACTTGTCGGGCATTTCGGTTTTAATTCCTGAAAAATGCTAATTTGTTTGCGGCAAAACGTATATTTGTATCAAAAATTTCGTGAAAAGAGGTGATTTATGCCGAAAATTATTGAAGGAATGCTTGAAGGAAAAGGAAAAAAATTTGCGATAGCGGTCAGCAGATTCAACGAATTGATAACGAAAAAATTGCTCGAAGGTTCACTCGACGGGCTTATTCGGCACGGAGTAAACGCGGACGATATATTGGTCGTTTGGACTCCCGGAGCGTTTGAAATTCCGCTTGTCGCTAAAAAATTGGCAAGTTCAAAACAATACGACGCGGTAATCGTTTTGGCGGCGGTAATTCGCGGAAGCACGCCGCATTTTGATTTTGTTTCGGCGGAAATTTCAAAGGGCGTCGCTTCGGTTTCGCTTGAAAGCGAAATTCCCGTGATTTTTGGAGTTTTAACGACCGACAGCATTGAACAGGCGATAGAACGGGCGGGAACAAAATCGGGAAACAAAGGATTTGACGCGGCTATGACTGCGATTGAAACGGCGGATTTGGCGGGAAAAATATAAATGATGCGGAGCGGTTTTTAGCGATGTTTATGAATAAGGACGAAAAAAGACAGGCGAGAATTTTGGCGTTGCAAACGTTTTTTTCTTTTGAACAGCAAAGTTTTAACGTCGATATAAAAACGATTTTTGACGAAGTTATAAAGTTTGGCGATATCGATGAAGAGCAAGATACGGAAAAATTTCGAGACGAAAACGGCGAAATTAAGGAAATATTGAAAATTAAGGCGGACAATCCTGCAGATTTGAGCGAAAATGCGAAAAAGTATGCGCTTCAAATTGTTGAATTTACGGCAAAAAATCTTAAAAAGATTGACGCAAAACTTTTGGAATATATAAAAGATTGGTCGTTTGAGCGGATTAGCGCTATCGATAGAAATTTATTGCGAATTGCGTTTGCGGAAATGGATGAAAAATTTGGCGTTCCTACAAAAGTCGTGATAAACGAAGCGATAGAGATAGCCAAAATATTTGGAACGGACGAATCCGCAAAGTTTGTAAACGCGATTTTAGACAAAATAAAAAAAACAGGAGTAAAAACGTAATGGTAAAAAACGTAAAAATTATTGAAAACATTGTTGGCGGCTTGGTTTTTTTAATCGCTTTCGCCACATTTTTTTCCACAGTCGCGCCCACGACTTCTTTTTGGGACTGCGGAGAATATATTGCGGCGAGTTATACGCTCGGCATTCCGCATCCGCCCGGAAATCCGCTTTACGTGCTTATTGCGCGGCTTTTTACCATAATATTTTCTTGGACGCAACAGGTCGCGTTTAGAATAAATTTACTTTCGGTAATTACGGCTTCGATTACGGCGTTTTTTCTTTTCAAAATTATAGTTTTGTCTATGAAGGGCTGGATTGGCGAACTTGACGAAAAATGGAAAATCGCGACCATAAACATCGCGGGATTTGTCGGCGCGCTTTTTGGCGTTTTCAATTATACGTTTTGGTTTTCTGCTGTCGAAAGTTCGGTTTATATTCCTTCAATTTTAACGATAGTTCTAAACGTTTATATTATGCTCATTTGGGCAAATTCAAAAGAAGCAAATCGCGACAAATATTTGGTGCTTTTCGCTTATTTGGCGTTTTTGGGAATCGGGCTTCATATGATGGCTATGTTTGCTATGTTTCCGATATTTTTGTATATTTTACTTGTCGATAAAACAAAACTTAAAGATTGGCGTTTGTGGGGAGTCGGGCTTTTGCTCGGTTCGGTAATGTATAGTATGGCGGCGTTTTTCTTTGTGGTTCCCGTGCTTTTGGTTATGTCGGCAATTTATAGTTTCGTTCCGAAAGAAGAATCCAAAATTATTTCTCCGTTTGTGGGCGCGGTAACGCTTTTTGCCTTGTATAAACTTCTTGTAGACCCCAAAAACGGCGACGATATAGCGATGCTTATGCTCGTTTCCGTCGCGCTTATCGTTTTTGCCGTCGTAAACGCTATGTCCGAAGACAAAGATTCGCAGAAAAAATGGAAATTTGCGTTTTTGATAGTTCTCTTTTCGGTATTTGGATTTTCCGTTCATACATACATTCCTATTCGCTCGGCTTTGGAGCCGATGATTGACGAAAATCATCCCGTCGTCGAATTTAAAAAGGGAAAGATAGAATGGGACGCTTTTAGAGGATTTTTAGAAAGAAAACAATACGGCACCGAATCGATGATAACAAGAATGTTTCACAGAAGAGGCGCGTGGAATACGCAATTTGGCATAGACAACAATATGGGTTACGGCGGATTTCACATAACGCAATTTTTTCATTTTGGCGAGAGCATAGGAATCGACAGAAGCGGAAGCAGGCACGACGGCGAAGAAGCGCGAAAACGAAATTCCGTGCTTGGCGAGGGCAATTTTTTGAAACGCGCGGGAATTTTATTTTTGTATTTATTGCCGACGATTTTTATGCTTTGGGCTTGGAAATATTGGTATAAAAAAGACCCGAAAAGAACGGTTTTGTTTGTTTCTTTATTTTTGATAACGACTATTGCGATGGTGCTTTATATGAATTTCTCCGACGGATTTCACACCGAAAGAACGGGACAACCCGTCCACAGAGAAGTTCGCGAACGCGATTATTTTTTCACTCCCGGCTTTATGTTTTTGGGCGTTTGGATGGGACTTGCCGTCGGCGCGCTTCTTCACTTCGGATTTACGTGCAATATTCCTAATGTTCGCAAACGTTTAATGCCTGTTTTGGCGGTTTTGTTTATCGTTTCTCCGGCGCTTCCGTTCACTCAAAATTACAGTCAAAACAATCGCGCAAACGACTGGATTCCTTACTATTACGCTTATAATTTGCTTATGAGTTGCGAAAAAGACGGCATAATTTTTACCAACGGCGACAACGATACTTTTCCGCTTTGGTTTTTGCAAGAAGCGGAAGGAATACGAAAAGACGTGCGCGTAGTAAATTTAAGTTTGGCAAATACTTATTGGTATCTCAAACAACTTTTGCGACTTGACCCGAAAGTGCCGATGTCGTATTCCGAAAGCGATTTTGACAGCCAAAAAGTTACTTACAGAAGAAACGAAAATAAAGAGCCGCGAATGAGACGACTTCGCAAAGCAAAAATAGACATCGCGCTTCCGACGGCGAAAGAAATTCCGATTTGGCACATTCATCATCAACTTATTATAGACATAATAGACGCGAATATGTGGCAAAAACCGATATATTTTTCGTCGACCGTCGATAGCGAAAATTGGGTAGGATTTGAACCTTATTTGCGCTTTGAAGGATTGGCGTATCGCGTCGTTCCACAAAAAACCGACCCCAACAATTCCATAAATTTTGAAAGAACGAAGTTTCTTTTGGACGAAGTTTATCAGTTTGGAAATATGGGCGATAATTCGAGTTCGTTGAGTCAAACCGCGGCGCGGCGAAGCATAATGGGATATTTTCGCGTATTTTATATTTATACTATGGAACTTGCGGGAAAAATAGACGATTTGGAACGCGAAAAAGGGCGCATAGATATGCTTTTAGCGACGGAACCCGCTTGGGAAGAAGAAGAAGCGGCGACTGAATTTAAAAAACAGAAAGAAAAAATTACCGCGCAACAGGATTCGCTTTCCGACGAAATTATAGAAAAGATGAGCCGATGCGTTTCGCTTATGCCTTGGGACGAACGTCCGCGCACGTTTTTGGTTAATTTCTTGTTAAAGCGGGGAAAAATCGATTTGGCGCGAAGACATCTCGACGAAGGTTTGAGTATTGAGCCAAAGAATGTTTATTATCGAAATCTCAACGAAAAGTCGGATTTTTCGGCGGTTAATCAATAGATATTACATATCAAAAATGAAAAAAGAAAGCGGTTTAATATGTCGAAAGATAAATTAAAACAATATATTTATATAGTTCAATCGTCGAAAGAAATTATAAGTTGCAAAATAGGAATAACCAACGACCTTGAACGTCGACTAAAAGAATATAACAGTATGACGGGCAAATCGAAAGACAACATATATCAATATTTATTTACCTGCGAAGTAAGCGATATGAAGCAAGTTGAAGATGATATTAAAGCAGAATTTAAGCATTTGCGAGAAGAAAAAAGTAGAGAAATGTACTTTTATAATAAAGATTTGTTTGAAAAATATGTTGATTTTATAAAATCTCATAAAATGTTCGCAGAAGAAATATTTATAAAAGCAGGCGTTCAAAAAGAAGTGGTAAAAATAGTAAAACGAACTACCCCGACGCTCAAAGAACGCGGATTATCTCAAATAGACGTGATAAACAAAGCAAAAAAAGTTAGTTTTGACGAATTTTACACAAGATACGAAGACGTAGAAAAAGAATTAAATATGTACGACGCGGAAATTTGGAAAGATAAAACGGTTTTTTGTAATTGCGACGACGCTATTGGCGACGCCGAAGATAAAAACAACAATAACACTTCGGCTTTTTCACTATATTTTATACGGAATTTTGAAAAACTTGGACTAAAAAAACTTATTTGCACACATTTCGCGGGAGTTGTGGATTTGTTTAATTCAGGTTCAAAAGGTTATATATATACGTATATATTTACAAAAACCAGAACAAAGGAATTTAAGGATTTTCCAAAGGGCTACACGGGAAGTTTTGACGACCCGCTTTCGTTAAAAATATTAAACGAAGAAGCGGATATAGTTTGTACAAATCCGCCGTTTTCAAGAATGATAGATTTTTGGGATATTACTATAAAGAGCGGCAAAAAATTTATAATAATTTCAAATATTCAAAATCCCATAACTACCGCGTATATACCGTATTTCAAAGAAAACAAAGTTTGGGCTGGGTACAATCGTGTGGATAATTATTTAAATCCAAAAAGAGAACTTGTAAGAGCGGCGGGTACTTGGTACACAAATATCGCTATAAAAAACAGACAAAAGTATAACCATTTAAAAATAGTTCCGTTAAAAAAAATACCAGAAAAGTACAAAGAATACGATGATTCTAAAACGTTATTGGTAGATAATTGTTATATTCCAAGCGATTATAAAAAGCCGTTTGCCGTATCCGCTCGTTCAATATTAAACGGCTTATTGGAAAAAGGTTATAAAATTGTCGAAGATAAAAGTTATAGAGGCAATAAAAACGGCAAAAAAAGTTATTCAAGAGTTTTGGTACAGAAAGTTTAATTTAAAATATTCAAAAACTTAAAACCCCTGATAATTATAAATAATCCACAGATAAAAATGGCGATAGGCAAATCCTGTCGTCATATAAAAAAGAACGCCGAATATTGCCCAAAGCGCTGAAATTCTTGAAAATATATTGAAATTACGCACGGTTATTTTTAGCAAAATCCAATGAATTATTATCCAAAAAAACGGAAAAACAAGCGACAAAAACGCCCAAAGAATACAAATTGGCATAGAAAAAAGTTCCCAAACGTTTCTTGCAATAAAAAATCCGAGCAAAGGAATAAAAAAGCAGAAAAATCTCAAAAATATAGACACTTTTTCCACTTCAAAACATACGCATTGCGCTCGCTGATGAAAATTTAGCAAATCCGAAACCTGCTCTTTCGGTAAATGTTGCAATAAATCCGAAATAAATCCGTTTAAACTGCGCGTTTCGGCGGGAATATTTATTTTTGTGTCTTGAACCTTAATAACAAGCGAAGAATAAAGCCCGAAAAACGACTTTTTTATCGACGAAATTTCACTGCATTCAAAAGAATATTTTTTGCCGCCTTTGTAAAAACACCATAAATCTTTGCCCTCGCAAATAAACGCCGATTTGTTTGCCAAAGACATAATTTTCGACATAAAAAACGCGGATATTAAAAATAATCCGAAAACAACTACCGAATACGTTAAGTCGTTCATTTTCACGAACTTATTTTGATATAACGCCAAAAAAATATAGCCGACAATCATCACAAAAAAAGTATTTAATACAAATTTTTCCAAATAAGACAAACCGATTTTCGGCACGGGCGCTTTTTCTATTTTCATTACATCATCGCATTGCTGACCATAAGATTGGCGGCAAGAATCATAACCGATGCCGAAACTACCGCGTTTCTCGTTGATTCGCCGACTCCCGCGGCGCCGCCCGTCGTAAAATATCCGTAATAACAGCCCGTAAGTCCCGTTATTCCGCCAAAAATGAAACTTTTTACGAGTCCCATATAAATATCGTTGATATTAAACATAAGTTTCATCGAATTGTAAAACGTTCCCGCGTGCAAATCAAAAACGAAAGTCGCGATAAGTTGCGAAGAAACTATTGCCGCAATTGAACCGTAAATAAAAAGCGCGGGCGTCATAACGAAAGCCGCTATAATTCTCGGCGAAATTATATATTTCATCGGGTCGAGCGAAAGGCAGGTCAAAGCGTCCAACTGTTCGGTAACTCTCATCGTTCCTACTTCGGCGGCTACTTTTGCGCCGATTCTTCCCGCCAAAACAAGTCCTATAAGCGTAGGTCCGAGTTCCGACACTACAACTTTCAGAACCATCATTCCCAAATATTGCAAGCCGACCATATCTTTTGCCAAATAATGCACTTGCCAAGTCGCGATAAATCCCGTAAAAACCGAAGCCAAAAGACATATCGGCATAGAACGCACGCCTACAAAAAGCAGTTGTTCGGCTATTGATGAAAATTTTGGTTTTGCGAAAAAACTGCTCCACATAAAAGCCATCATATGCCCAAATTCCGAAATGCCGTCGACAATAAATTTGCCTATGGAAAGCGCAAAAGCGTCAAACGACGAAATGTCTGTTGCGTCCGCTTGCGCCATCAGTCGTTTGCCCCGTATTGCAGACGATAATCGTCTATTCGCTTTTTTGCGTCTTCGTCTATGAGTATTTTTCCGCAGACCTCGCGTTTGTAGCCAAATTCTACTATGTCGTCGAGATTTACTATTGCGCGCGGTTTTATTTTGTAATCCTGCGAAATTAAAGAAAACGCGCTTCGTCCGTCTGTTCCTTTTTCCTGACGATTTACGCTTACTATAAGTCCTGAAAACGATAAATTTGCGACATTTTTAAGAATAGAAAGCGTTTCGCCGACGGAAGTTCCCGCAGTCGTTACGTCTTCTACGATTAAAACGTTGTCGCCGTCTTTGAGTTTTGCGCCGATAATGGAACCGCCTTCGCCGTGGTCTTTTACTTCTTTGCGATTAAAACAAAATCCGACGTTTACGCCCTTTTGCGCAAGAGCGATAGCGGTCGTCGTCGCGAGAGGAATCCCTTTGTAAGCGGGACCGAAAAGTACATTGTAATTTTTGAAATTATTTATTATCGCTTCGGCGTAAAATTCGCCGAGTTTTGCTATTTGTTCGCCCGTTTCATATTTTCCCGTGTTGATAAAATACGGCGTTTTTCGTCCGCTTTTTGTGGTAAAATCTCCAAAAGTCAGAACCTTGCAACTTACCATAAATTCAATAAATTTTTGTTTGTATAAATCCACTTAAAATCCTCCGAACCGTTTTTTTTGAATATAAAATAATTTTCGCCTATTAAAGAAAGGAGAACAAAAGTATAAAAAAAGCATTACGGGATTGCCGACGCACAAGACATCTTGTGGCAAAGGGTGGTTTGAAACGGCACCCGTAACGCCGAAAAGTTTAGATGTTTATATAGACGGAAGAAAGATACGCCGCTAAAATACGGTCGCAATATTTGGAAGACGAGATGTTTTTTATTAAAATTTTGGAAAAACAAAAAGACCACGATAAAACATACCGTGATAAATAAACTATAAAAACAATATACATTCAATAGGTTCTTCCATCTCTTCATAATGGAATGCAACCCATACCTTTCTCCACCCTATTTACGAAATATAATAAATTTCCGCAATAAAAAGGGGAAATTTTGAAGTATTTTGAAAAATTTTATTTTTTTTCCGCAGTAATAATAACAAAAACCTGTATTCCCAATCCCTTTCCGAAATCTGTCAGTCCTTCGCCCGTTGTCGCCGTCATTGCGACGCAATCTAACGAAATTCCGAGTAGATTCGCTATATTTTCACGAATTTTATCTATATATCCCGCAAGTTTCGGCTTCAACGCTTCGACGGAAAACGAAATATGCGTAATTTTATATCCGTTTAAGTATTCAAGCGATTTTTGCAGGTAAATTTTACTGTCTTTTATACCTTTTTCTATGCAAAGTTCGTCGGCTTTTTTGCCTAAAATATTTACGGTAGTTATTCCCGAAACGGCGTTTGTAAGCGCGTGCAAAACGACGTCGGCGTCGCTGTTTCCTTCGAGTCCCGTTTCGTTTGGAATTTGAACTCCGCCCAAAATAAGCGGTTTTGAAAGATTTTTCGTTTCAAATCTGTGAGAGTCCTGTCCAAGCGCAGTTTTTATCAATTTTTACTCCAATTCCAACATCGTTTTGAAATGCGTTTTCGCGACGAAATTAAGTTTTTCTTTTCCGTGCATTTTTATGAAATCTTTTCCCGCCCGCGTAACAATTTTTCCCGCGCCGAGCGGAAGATTCATTCCGTAACCTTTGGATAATTCTTTCATTCTATTTACAAAACAATCTCTTGCGATAACGGAAGCCGCCGCAATGCCGATATGGCTGTCTTCTCCGTGAATCGCCGCTTCAACTTTTAAGTCCCTGTTGTCTTTCAAAAAATTTTCGACGACTCGTTTTTCCGCAAATTTATCGAAAATCGCCGTTTTTGCTTGCGGAAATTTTTTTCGCATTTCTTCAAAAACCGTCGCGTGCTGCCAGCCCAAAAGATAGTTTAAGTTTTTGAAATTTGCGTATAAATCGTTGTATTTTTCGACGGACGGACGAACTATCACAATATTTTCTTTGTATTTTGCGTGCAATTTTTTTGCGATTTCGGAAATTTTTATATCGTTGAGTTTTTTACTGTCGCAAACGCCCATATTTTTTAAGTCGTTTTGCATATTTTCGTCTTCGAGAAAAAATCCCGCCGTAACCAAGGGACCAAAAAAATCGCCTTTTCCCGCTTCGTCCGAGCCGATGTAGGCAAAAAACTTCTTGCTTTTCGGCGCGGAAGGTATAAATAGTTGTCCGTTAAAACAAGCGACAAAATTTTTCGTCGCGTCGTTTTTCGTGTTTTCAATAACGCTTAAACCTTTTTTTTCGGAATAATAAATCGTAACTTTTCCTTCTACGCTTGTGCCTTTTGCAAGAATTTGAACGCCGTAATCGATGTCTTTAAGTTTTTCTAAAAATATTCCGTTTCTAATAAGTTCGTTTTCTATTTCACAAAGTTTTTTTTCTATTTGCGTGATTTTACTATATTTCATAAAAATATTCCTTATGATATTTTTTCATTGGTAAAATACGTTTCGCCGCAAAAATAAAAAAGAAAAAACTTATTTTATCGGCAAAATTGACAATCTTTCGCGATTTTTCATCACTCGAAATTTTTCGTTTGGTTTTGGAATGTAAATATTTTTTGCAGGCGTTTTATCGTTTTTATTTTCGGCATACCAAATTGTCATTTTCGGACGAAAGAAAAAACGTTCTTCGGCTACTTTTGACGAATCGCCCGACGAAACTAAAACGTCGCATAAAATTTGAGAGTTATTAAAATCCTGAACGTTTCCGAAAGAAAAAATAATTAAAGTGTCGCCAGATTTTGCCGAAAGTCCCCAATTTCTATTCGTAATTTCCCATCCGTAAATAAAAACGCTCGAAATATCTTTGGTCGCGGAATCGAGCGGAATGGAAATTTTGTATTTTTCGCTTTCCGTTTTGTGATTTTTTTCAAAAAAAACGACAGAATTTCCGTCAAAATAATACGAACTCTGCATTTTAAACGGATTTGTCCCCGATTGTTTTGAATACCAAGCCAAAAAAGCGGCGAGAGCGAGAAAAATTATAATTTTAAACCTGCCCGCTTGCGGATATTCGTTATACGAAATATATTTCATATTTTCCTTATTGAAAATTTTTGTGAAAAATAATTTTTATTTTAAGATAAAAAAGTATTTTACAACAAAAAATAGCAAAAATAAGGAAATTTAATGAAATTTTTAGCAATAATTTTTTTAGCGTCGTTTCAAATTTTTTCGCAGATAAAGGTCAGCGAAGTTATGAGAAATCCCGTCGGAAGAAGCACAGACATCGGCGGCGGACGAACGCATCAATATATTGAGTTGGTAAATTTGGGCGACGAAACCGTTTCTGTCGAAGGAATGCGGCTTTGGACGGGCGCGGTTTTCAACAATATTTTGCCGATAGAAAAAGGCGCGATTTCGCAGGGAATAAGTGGAACTACCGAAATAAAATCGGGACAAATCGCAATGATTTTGGATAGAGATATTATTCCGATTTACGACCAATATTCGCTCGATATTCCCGATTCCGTAGTGGTTTTGACGGTAAATTTGGTGCAAATTTGCAACGGATTTGCGGCTAACGACGGTTTTGTAGTTTTGAACGGAAACGACACTGTCGCAGAATGCAGAAACTCATTTGAAAACGGCAGATTTAAGTTATATCCGTCGGAAAACGAAACGTCAGGATATTCGATAGTTCCGCAAAGTTTATTTGAAAATCCAGATAGCGTTTGGAATGTCGAAAAACCGAGCGTAGGAAAAATAAAAAATTTTAATAACGGAGTTCTTCGCGAATATAAAATAGAAAAAAACGACGCCGAATTTGAGTGTAAAATTTTATATAAAAACTTTGGCAAAACCGCAAAAGTCGAAGATTTTGAATTAAGTGAAAAAACGGGAGATGTCTTTTTAACGAAACCGCTTGCGTCGTCGGCGATTTTTGAATGGAATATTGATAAAAAGATAATATTTGATACGATTTCTACCGCGAATTTATTTGTAAAAGAAAGGGCTATCGTAATTACGGAAGTGGATTCCCGAGCGGCTGTCGAATGGATAGAATTATATTGGAAAGACGAATGTTTTCCGCTTGAAAATTGGCAGTTAGTCGTCGGCGGAAGCGTCGTAAATCTTCCGCGTATCGAATGTCCAAAAAATAAAATTCTTTGCGTTTCCGAAAGAGAAAGCAGCGGATTGGTAAATATGGTAAGAGCGCCAAATTGGCGAAAAATAAACAATTATTCCGACACTATCTATTTGCTCGCTCCGTTTGGCGCGGTCGATAGCATTGCGTGGACGAGCGATATTTTTTCGGGCGCGTCGGATAAATCGACTGTTCAGCGCAGAGACATAAACAAAGACGGTTTTGACGAAAGCAACGTTTTTGCGGGCGCGGCGAATCCGGGCGCGGTATTGAAATTTGGCGAAATAAAAAATTTTGCGATAAATTTGTCGAGCAAAAAATTTACTCCAAATAACGACAATCATTTGGACAGTTTGATAATAACCGCGCAAAAACCGAGAAACGGAACGGTAAAAATAGAAATTTATTCTATGGACGGAAATTTACTAAAAACCTTTGAATCCGCGTCGCAAACCAAATTTGTTTGGGACGGAAAAAACGAATTCGGACAAATTGCCGAAATTGGACCCGTTTTTATAATCGGGACGTTTGACGATAAAAAAACAAAAGTTTCTGATAGAAAAAACGCGGTTTTATGGCGATGAAATTATGTTTTTTTCCTTGTCAAAAGCGAAAATAAATACGACAAAATAATTCCCAAAGCGATAATTTCGCCCATTGATTTAAGCGCGGGCGTTTTTGCGAAAAACAAAAGTCCAAACGCCGTAAGCGAAGTTATACAGGAAAGCAGAACCGCAAATTCGGTCTCGTTTGGATGTTTTTGACTTTTTGCCCTGAAAACCGAGTAATCCACGCCAATTCCCAAAACTAATAATTGCCCGACGCAGTGCATTAAATTTTGTTCTATTGCTAAATATCCAAAAATTGCCTGCGTTAAAATAAGCGTTAAAAACGGCGCGATTATTACCGAAATAGCCGATGAAAATCCGCCTGATTTTGAAAAGAAAAAATAAATAAACAGAAATAATAAAATTACCCCCGCCGCGATATAAAGAGTTTTCAACATAATTTTACGATAATTTTGCAAAACGGAAGTTATTTCGTCGATTCTGTTTATATAGAAAACAGTCGTTTTGTTTTCAAGCGCTTTTATCGCGTTTTCGTCTTTAATATTATCAAGCAAAACAAGCGCGGCAAGTAAAGAATCGCCGCGAAAAAATGCGGATTTGAAATTTTTTCCGATAGACGAGTCGAAAAATTGTTCAAACCCGTAAATTTCATAATTTTTTTCGGATAATTCATTGACTAAATTTTGCAAAACGCTGTCTTTAAATCCGATTTCCCGCAAATATTTAAGTACTTCGCCGTCGTTTTGCGTTAGGGTTTTCAGTAAATTTTTGTGATTTTTTTCCGCGTTTTTTGCGCTTGTCAAATATTGTCCGATTGAGCGATAATTTTCAATAACTCCGTTATTTTTGAGAATATTAAGTTCTATTGAAACTTTTGACAATTCGTTTAATATATTATCTTCGTTTTTGCCGACAACCGCTAAAAATTTGTTCGCTTCCGTATTTCCCGTAAATTTTCGTAAAAGAGATTCTTGCGCTTCAAGTTCGGGCGCGGGATTTCTAAAATTTTCAACTCCGTCGTTATATTTTACTTTCAAAATTCCGGGAATTGAAACGGTTATAATTAAAATCGCGACAAAAATTACGATGAAAAACGGAACTTGCCCGACTGTTTTTTGCGGCAATTTAACGGGAAGTTTAAGGTTGGCGAATTTTATGTTCGGGAATAAAATTACAACGCTCAAATACGCGCCCAAAAGTCCGAAAACGCTCATAATTGCGATATGTCGAAGTCCTGAAACGGGAGTTATGAAAAACGCGCAAAACCCTGCGATTGTTGAAAATACGCTTAAAGAAATCCCGCCGAAAATCAATTTTAGCCGTTTTTGCGGTTCCGTTTCGTTTTGCACTAAATAGTGCAAAGAATAATCGATTACGACACCCACAAAGCACGCGCCCATAGATAAGGCGATAACGTTTATTTCGGGCGAGAGTAAAAGAAGCGCGGCAAACGCGAAAATCAATCCGCAAAAAATCGGTATAAGTCCCGTAAAAATAACTAAGATATTGCGAAAAACTACAAAAAGCAAAATTATTACGACAACAAACGAAATCGCGCCGATTATTGAGGCGTCTCTTTTGCCTTCGTCAAAGCCGACTTTTGCGTAACGAGCGGCGGAAGTTACTGAAATATAAGAAGATATTGAGTTTTTTATCTGCGAAATTAAATTTTCCAATTCGTTTTGAATTTTCGGCGAAAAACTGTTTTCTTTTAACGTCGCGGTTATTAAAATCGCGGTCGTGTCGGCGGGATAAATTAAAAATTCGTCTATGGAAATCCAGCGCGAATTTCCGTTTAATTCAAGCATTTTTTCTACAAAAAGCATTAGCGGGTCGGCGTTTAAGTTTTCACCGTAAAAATCGGGCAGAGGCGCAAAAATTCTTTCATTGTAGTATTTTATAAATTCTTGCGAAGAGTTTGGAGTTTCGATAATTTTTCGCATATTGTCGGATAGAAGCGAATATTTTTGTTTGAAAAACCAGTCAAAATATTCTTTTTCGATTTTTGGCGTAGTTCCCGAAGAAATTTCGCTGAAAAT
>WRFX01000041.1 GCA_009787445.1 Chitinivibrionia bacterium
TGCTCGGTTACCATTGGCTCTACTTTAAGAACTTCGGTTTGCAAAAGCGTGCCGATAAGTACTTTGGCTACTTCGTGGTCGCTTATAAGTCCCTTAAAAGCCGTATCGTAAAGCGGATTGGCTATTATCATTTTCTTCTCCTTTTTGTTTATAATATACTATTTGGAATACGGATAATATGAAAAAATAAAGAAATTTGCGTGGTATAATTTAAACCTCTCTTTTTAATGCCGTATAGCAAAACGCAAACCGCAAACATAAACATTCGCCAAAGCGCAATTACGCAAAAAACGCAATAATACGCTTTTTTCCTTGAAAATAAAGCCGTATATTTATTATTTTTCACGCCAAATGTTAGTACTAAAAAATATATCAGTCGATTTTTCGTTAAAAAACTCGCCGTTCAGCGCAGACAAGCAGATTTTGCGCGCCGTAGACGACGTTTGCCTTAACGTGCGCGACAACGAAGTTTTAGGATTAGTAGGCGAATCGGGCTGCGGAAAAACGACGCTCGGAAAAACCGCAATTCGTCTTATTGCGCCGACTTCGGGACGAATTATTCTCGACGGCGCGGACATTACCGAAATGAATTTTAGCGAATTGAAAAAATATCGCAGTAAAATGCAAATAATTTTTCAAGACCCGATAAGTTCGCTAAATCCCCGACAAATAATATACGATATTTTAGACGAACCGCTTAAAATCCATACTTCGATGAACAAAACGCAAAGAGACGCCGAAATAAAACGAATAGCCGACTGCGTGGGAATCGCCCAAAACGCGCTAAAACGCTATCCGCATCAATTTTCAGGCGGACAATGCCAAAGAATCGCCATAGGACGCGCGCTTTCGGTAAAGCCAAAACTTATCGTCGCGGACGAACCCGTTTCTTCGCTCGACGTGTCTATTCAGGCGCAAATTCTCAATCTTATGCTCGAACTCAAAAACGAATTTGGACTTTCGTATCTGTTTGTTTCGCACGATTTAGCCGTAATAAATTACATCGCCGACAGAGTCGCCGTGATGTATAAAGGAAAAATTGTAGAAGAAGGCGATTGCAAACAAATCGTAAATAATCCGCAAAACGAATACACGAAAACTTTGCTCGACGCGGTCGCGAGGTTCTAAAATGATAAAAAAAATTCTAACGATATTTGCCGTTTTTACTTTCGCGTTTTCGCAATCGCAAATTTTAGATTATCAGGCGGATAAAGTGGAATATTCTCTTCGCGACAGCATAATTACGCTTTCGGGAAATTCGCAAATATTATACGACAACTTAAAATTAACAGCCGACACTATTTTTTATTTCACAAACGACAAAACAATGCTCGCTTCGGGAAATCCCGTTTTAATAGACGGCGGCGACACGCTTCGCGGAGATTATATCGCGTATAATATCGAAAAAAAAAGCGGAAAAGTCAGATACGGACTTATGTATTCCAAAGACAACAGCGCGTATTACGGCGAAAATATAGTCCGAACCGACAGCGCGATTTACGCTTATCACGGACTTTATACGACGTGTTTGTTTCCCGATAAGCCGCATTCGCATTTTTATTGCGAAAAAATAAAACTTATACCCGGCGACAAAACCGTCGTAAAGCCGTTTGTTTTGGTAGTGGGAGACGCGCCGATGGCGGCTTTGCCGTATTTTATTATTCCGCTCGACAAGGACAGAACAAGCGGCTGGCTTCCTATTCGATGGGGAGTTACGCTTAACGGTCGCGGCGACGTAGATAACGTAGGATATTATTGGGCTGTCAACGATTATTTTGACCTTATGGTCGCGGGAATGGTCGATAATTTTGAAAATTTTTTAGTAAAAGCGGAAACCAGATACGCCGTAAAAAATTCGCTTTCGGGAAATATTTACACCGATTATTCCATAAACGACAAATATATGGGAGCGTATAACAGATGGTCGCTAAATTTTAGCCACGACCAAAATTTACTGCCCGACGGAAGTTTTACGCTTCGCGGGAGCGGTCGTTTAGTGTCGGACAAGCGATTCGCCAGCGACTATTCCGACGACACTATAAAATTGACGAATCAGGATTTAACGAGCAATTTGTCGCTTGCAAAACGTTTCGATAAAATTGGCGGATACGCTTCTATTTCGTGGGAACGCAGTCAAAATTTACAGCGCGAAACGATAGAACAAAATTTGCCGTCAATAAATTTTGCGCTGAATAATCGTCCGTTTATATCGCCTTCGGTTTCAAGCGACGAAGATACGACCGAAAAAAAACAAAATCCGCTAAATTTACTTTCGTGGAGTTATTCGTATAAGGCAAATCAAAAAATTTCTGAACGCACAAAAATAGACAGCGCATATCAAAGAACCCACAGAGGAATGTCGCATTCCATACCAGTAACTTTGCCTTTCAATATTTTTAAGCATATAATAGTAAGACCGAATTTTACCGTAAATCACTCGATTTTCGATTCTTATAGAGACACCACAGGAAGAGATACGATTGCTTACGAACGAATTTACGACACTATTCCTGTGTACGCCGAATACGAAGGCGATATAGATTCTATAATATATTATCCGGGCAGAACGGATAGTATAGTGGCTCTTATTTTGCGCGATTCCATACCTCTGCCGCCCGATAAAATATACGATACGACTTATTATTACGACAAAAATTTTGACCTTAAAAAAGCGCAGAATGTTTGGTGGAATACGGGAGTTGATATTTCTACAAATTTATACGGTATTTTTCCAATAAAAATCGGCAAAATGCAAGGAATCAGGCATACGCTTTCGCCGAGCGTAGGTTATCTTTTAACGCCGGAAAATAATTTGGACGTTACGTTTATGTCCATCGGCGTAAATTCGCCCCCGATGGGTACGAAACGCAAGCAAGAATTGACTTTCGGACTAAATAATTTATTTGAAACGAAAATTTTAACTCCCGCAAAAGAAGAAGGCGAAAAAGAAACGTCGCGAAAAATAAATTTGTTCAGCGCAAGAGTTGGCGGCTCGTATAATTTTGAAGCGGACAGCCAAAAATTAAGCAATATTTCGCTTTCGGCAAGCGTTCCCGCGCCAAAGGTAAATTTGTCGTATTCGGGAACTTATCATCCTTACGATATGGGAAATTCTATGGACATACCAAAGCCGCTTTCGCACTCTATAAGCGTTACTCCCGTTCTTCCGTCGCTTCAAGGAAATATTTGGAGCGGCGATTTAATTGTTTATAATAAGTTTGAAGAATACGGCTATTTGGACAATATTTTCAAAAACACAAGCCGAGATTGGAGCATTTCCATAACTCCGCGATATTCATATACGATGACTCGCGAAAACGTAATTTCGGAATTTAAGACAAACAAAAATTACAATTTAGGCGCGGGATTTTCGTTTATGCTTTCGCAGCGATGGAAAATTACTTGGGGCGGAACTTGGAGTTTTACCGAAAATAATTTTATAAATCAAAACGTCGCGCTTTACGCGGATTTGGAATGCTGGGATTTGAAATTGGATTGGTATCCGTCGGGCGTAAACGAAGGACGAATTTATTTTGTAGCCGCGCTTAAAAAGCATCGCGACTTAAAATGGGAGCAAAGAGAAAGGTAAAATTATTGAAAAATATGGTAAAAATTAAAAAATTCCGCTTGTTTTTTTGCGAATAACGTTTTTTTGTTTGCGCAAATATTATATTATTTGGCAGAAATTTGCAAAAATCACAAGCAAAAGGGGTAGTTATATGTCTATACGTTGGGTAAGGAACGTTTGCATTGACAATGAAGAGACCACAGTTGAAATACAAATAGGGTACAAAGTAATCGGCGACAAATGTTACACGAGAATTGGAAACGAAATAGAGATTTACTTTTATAACAAAAGCGACAACCGCGACGAAATTGTTCTTGAAGGCAAAATTCTGCTTCAGAAGCAGTTATCGGGCAAAAAAGTAACTTATCCGGACGGGAGAACTTATGACTGGGAATAAATATTGCGTGATTCACGGGCACTTTTATCAACCGCCAAGAGAAGACCCTTGGGAAGACGAAATTGAAAGGCAGCCGACCGCTGAACCTTATCATAACTGGAACGAAAGAATTTACGACGAATGTTATCGTCCGAACTCTTTTTCGCGAATACTCAACGACAATCACGAAATCGTTGCGGTAAATAATAATTATTGCTATATGAATTTTAATTTTGGTCCGACGCTTTTTCGATGGATTGCAAAAAAGCATCCGACCGTTTATAAGCGAGTTTTGGAAGCCGACAAACGCAGTTGCGACGCAAACGAAGGACACGGAAGCGCGATTGCGCAGGTTTATAATCATATAATTATGCCGTTGGCGTTAAAAAAAGACAAAATTACTCAAATAAAATGGGCGAAATCGTTTTTCAAGAGACATTTTAATCGCGAGCCGGAAGGAATGTGGCTTGCCGAAACCGCAATAAATATGGAAACTGTTGAGTGTCTTATAGAAGAAAATATTAAATTTGTAGTTTTGTCGCCGAATCAGGCGGAAAGTTTTCGTTATATCGGCAATAACGACTGGACAAATACTAACGATTGCGGACTTGACCCGCGTTATCCGTATAGATGTTTTTTAGAAAATTATCGCGGCGAAAGAAACGGAAAATATATAGACGTTTTTTTCTTTAACGAAGGATTATCCAGAGAAATAAGTTTTGGCGAAGTGCTTAGCAGCGCGGATTTTTTAGCCGACGAAATAAACAACTGCTACGACACAAATTCGGGCGAAAATCAACTTGTAAATATCGCGACGGACGGCGAAACGTTTGGTCATCACAAGAAAAACGCGGATATGTGTTTGGCGTTCTTTTTCAGAAAAAGGGCGGCGCAATCCGAAATTACCGTAGTAAATTACGCGACGTTTTTAGCGAAAAATCCGCCGAGACGCGAAGTCCGCTTAAAAAACGCTTTCGGCGAAGGAACCGCGTGGAGTTGCGCTCACGGAACAGGTCGCTGGTGCAGAGATTGCGGTTGCAACACGGGCGGACTGCCCGGCTGGAACCAAAAGTGGCGCGAGCCGCTTCGCAGAGCAATGCAAATTTTACAAACCGAAATAGATTTTGTTTTTCAGCGCGAAATGAGCGTATTTTTTGAAAATCCTACAAAAATAAGAAATTCATACGAACAATTTATCGACGAACAAAAAGGATTGGATAAATTCTTGGCAAAATCGGCAAGAAAAGGCGTAAAACTTTCGGACGAACAAATAAAAAGAATAGTTATGCTTTTGGAAGCGCAAAAATTTATGCTTTTTGCCTTTACTTCCTGCGCGTGGTTTTTTAACGATATTTCGGGAATAGAACCCGCGCAAAATTTACGCTATGCGCTTCGGGCGTGGCAACTTACGTATCCGGGGGCAAAAACAAATTCGGTTTTGCGCGAATTTTTGCTAATTTTACAGCAGGCAAAAAGCAATTATCCCGACCTCGACGGGCAAAAAATCATAGAAAAAGAAGCGTTTCCTATGATAAATCACTTGGAGCGCGTAGGTTTTACGATAGCCGTAAATCACTATTTATACGGAATTTATTCGGGAAACAAAAATTCTGCGCTTGAAGAATATTCGTATGTCGCCAAAATAACAAAAGGCGAAGAAGACCGCAATTACGAAAAAAAATCGTGGCGCGTGTATTCGTGCGATATTTCGCACAAAATTTCGCACGAAAATAAAATATTTGTTTTGGCGTTATACAAAAACGGGCATCAAATCGAAGGCGTCGTGTTTGACGAATATCAAAAATATCCGACGAACGACGCGGCGTTCGCCAAACTTATGAAGACGACAAATCCGCTTAATTTCACGCTCAACTCCATAATTACGTCTTTTCGCGACCACATTACAAAAAGATTCGTCAACGATTTTGCCGAAGATACTTATTCTAATTATTTGTCGTGGGCAAAAACGCAGGGAAATCGTCTCGACGCGATAACCGATATTAACGGCGGACTTCCGACCGAACTTGCCCAAACGGTAAAATTTTACATAAATAGAGAATGGGACGCGGGCGTCGCGGAGTTTTTGAAAGCGAAAAAACACACGCCGCAACTTGTTGAAAATCTTGTAGAGATAAATAATCGCGCAGGCAGATACGGATTTTGCATCGATAAAGAAAAATCTGCGGAAAAAATTCGTATTTCTATAAACACGGATTTATTAGAATTAAACAAAGATTTTTACAACGAAAACTTGGCTGACCAAATAATTACCAAACTCGAAATTGTTGAAAATCTGTCTATTCCTCTGCATTTTCATCAGGTTCAAGACCGTTTTTATTTGATTTACAAGCAGATTATAAACGACGTTTATCCGCATTGGATTTCAAAAGGAAAGCCGCTAGGAAAAGATAGAAACACGATAATTTTAATTAACAAACTTGCAAAATGGTTTGGATACAGTACCGACAAAACAACCGCGTAAATGATTAAAATAATTATCGGCGACGAAAATGTTGGCAAGCGAGTTGATAAAATAATTCGTAAAAGTTTGCCGTTTTGTCCGCTCGGCGAAATTTTTCGTCTGTTTAGAAACGGAAAAATTTTACTTAACGGCAAAAAAATAAAAGAAAACGCCCGTGCGGAAAGCGGCGAAATTCAAATTCTTGCCGACGAAGACGAACTTCGCAAAAAATGTGCGCAAAAGCAAAAAGTTGAAAGCAAAAATAAACTGCAAATAATTTACGAAGACGAAAATTTACTCGTTTGCGACAAACCAGTTTCGGTTGCCGTTCAGTCAGGCAAAGGCATTTTAGCGGGAACGTCGCTTATAGAAATGGCGCAAAATTACGCCGAACAAAAATTTATTCCGCATTTGGCGCACAGAATTGATTCGGATACTTCGGGACTTGTTTTAATTGCGAAAAACGTAGAATTTTTAAGAAAAATCCAAAATATTTGGGACAGCGAACTCTTAAAAAAAGAATATTTGGCGCTTTGCCACGAAATTTTTGAAAAAAAAACGGGAAAAATAGAACTCAATCTCGAAAAAAACGGCTTAAAAATGAACGTTGTTAAAAACGGCGGGCAACGCTGCGTTTCTCATTTTAAGGTACTGTGTGAAAACAAAAATTTTTCTTTGGTTTGCGTGAAAATAGAAACGGGACGAATGCACCAAATTCGCGCGCAGTTGGCGCATATAAATCATAATATTTTGGGCGACAAAAAATACGGCGACGAATTTGCGGACAAAGAATTAGAAAAAGATTTAGGCATAAAAATAGAACGTTTAATGCTACATTCTTATAAAATTTCGTTTGTTTTAGAAAAAAAACGCTATGCGTTTGAAGCGCAAATTCCAAATGTTTTCGGCAAATTCGGCAATTTTTCCATATCCTAAATTACGGCTCCGAAGTCGCATCCGTCGCCGCTTCCGTTGCGGCTTTTCTCGCGGCGGTCGCTTCCAAAATACCGTCGTACATTCGTTTTCGCTCTATTATTTCTTTCACGTAAAGAAACGGTTCTTCGCCTCTACAATATCCGTGTTTGACTTCGCTGCGATAATAATATTCGGGATTGGAAAGTTTTCTAATCGCGACCGCGACGTTTCCGTCCCATTTTAGCGGGTCTAAACCTAAACTTTCGGCAATACGCTGCGCGTCTTCTACGTGTCCGGGACCAGCATTGTAGGAGCCGAGCATAAATTTTATCATTTCGCTCGTATCTTTCATATTTTTCCAATAATTTTTATGAACGTCCTGCAAATATTTTACTCCCGCCCTTATGTTGTTTTCAGGCAGATGAATATCGCGAACCTTAACGTACTCTGCGGTTCGCGGCATAATTTGCATAACGCCTTTCGCTCCCATCCACGATTCCGCCGAATTGTCGAAACGCGACTCCTGATAAGCCATAGAAGCAAGCAAAGTCCAAGGAATAAGCGGCGGTTTTTCATATTTTTTGAAAAGCGAATCGTAAGGCGAGATTGCCCCCGTTTCCAAAACAAAATAATCGCTGCTTCGGCGCACGTCGTATTGCGAAGAATTTCCGTAATATTTATTGTATATTAAATTGTAATGAAAACTGCCGCCTCTGCGAAATTTTGTCAGCCATTCGTCCACAGCCGCTTTGAGTTGCGGACTATCGTCTCTAAACGCCCAAGCGAGTCGCTGCGAAAAACTAACCGCCACGGAAACGTCGATATTTTTGTAATACGCCATATTCAATTCCGCCAAATTTTCGTCGGCGACCGTATATTCGATTTCGCCTTTGCTGACCATTCCTATTAAATCTTCCTGTTCGTAGACGCTCGGATTTATTATTATATCGCCGCCGATTTCGTTAGACAAATTTTCTAAACGCTTGTGTACCGCGCTGTTTTCGTGTACCGTTACGGTCTTTCCTATCAAATCTATCGGGTCTGAAATTAGCGCGTCTTTCAATTGTTTTTGAGTCATAAATCTGTGATTTTCGGGCAATCGCTGAACCAAAACCTGACGAGTCGTATTGTGATGTTTGGAAAATAAAATATGCTCGTTTTTTTCTTTTGTTATGGGCAAATTCGCCGCAATCAAATCGCCTTGTCCGTTTTTAAGCATTATAAAAAGCGAATCGTGCGTAGACGGAATTTTTATTTCCAAATCGACGTTTATTTCCTTTGCGAAAAGTTGCAATAATTCGTATTCGTACCCCATCGGTTGACCTCTGTAAATGAAGAAACTGTTTGCGTTATATCGGGTTAGCGCGACAAGTTTTTTGCGATTTTGAATGCTGTCCAAGTCGATGGCGTCGCGATTTTGCGCGTAAATTTCGTGTTCGCCGTCGTCGATACGCGAAACTTCCTGCTTTTCAAGCCAGAAATAAAGCCAAGCGGCAAAAGCAAAAATTAACCAGAAAACGTTTCGCATATTTTTCTCCTAAAACGGATTTTTTTAATAAAATATAAATTTTTAGCGACAAAAAGTATTTTTTTTGCAAATTTTTATGTTTTTGTCTATTTATTTTTCGACGCGGACGGATTTTGCAAGGAATCGACAAGTATAAAATCGTATCCGTCGAACTCTTTTATTTTTTCCGCAATTTCTTGCGCGTTCATAGCAAAAAGTCCCGTCGCAAGAATATCGGAAACGACCGCGCGCTTTCCTTTTATCGACAACGAAATATTTTTTGTCGCGGGAAATCCCGTTTTCGTATCGAAAATATGATGCACTCTCGCCCCCGATTTCGTCAGCCGAAACCTTTCGTAATCGCCGCTTGTTACAAGAGAGCCGTCGTTCATTTCAAACGTCGCTAAAAGTTCGTCTTGTCTCGGATGCCGAACTCCGACGATTATCGGCTTGCCAAAATCTTTAGTCCCCGAAACAAAAACGTCGCCGCCGAAATTCACGATAAAATTAAAAAATCCGTAACTTTTCAAAGTATCCGACAACTTGTCTATCGCAAATCCTTTGGCAATTCCGCCCAAATCGATTTGGGTTTTTTTGTCGCTAAAAACCGCGCGTTTGGGATTATCAAGCAAAGAAATTTTTCTAAAATCGACGTTTTGCAAAATTTCGGCGATAGTATCCAAAATCGCGGTATCTTGCGGGTCGGGCAAAAAATCGCTCTCTTCGCTTACGTTCCAAAAATCTTTTAACGGCTTTACGGTAATATCAAAAAAACCGTCAGTTTTTTGCGAATAAAAAAGCGCCGTTTCAAGCATTTTATACAAATCTTCAGAAATTTCAACAGTATCGTTCTCGCGATTATTGCATTTCAAAACCTCGCCGTTTGCGCTGTTTGGCGAAAATCTTTCGTCCCAATCGTCTAAAAAATTCTCTATTTTTTTTAACATTTCGTCGTTTTTTATTTTCGCTTCTTTGTTTTTATAAAGCGTAATTTCAACTATCGTGTCCATTTTGAAATAGAACTTTTTTTGCGTTTTTGGCGAACAAGCCGCAATAAAAAATAATAAAAATACAAGCGCAAAAACATATATTTTCATAATTATCCGATTTTCTTCGGAAGATGCAAATTTATAGCCATTGCCCAAAAGCGCAATCCGCTTGCGATAATTACGGCGGATAAAATTTGCGCGTATTCGCCAAAGCCCAATTTTTTCGCGATAAGCATAAAAATCACGCCTATTATCGAGGCGGTCGCATAAAAATCGCGTCGAAGCACCAAGGGAATTTCGCTAACTAAAATATCTCTTAACATACCGCCGCCGCAAGCGGTTATCATTCCCATCATAATGATGCCTACAACGCCGAAATCCGCCGAAATCGCCTTTTGCGCTCCGATTGCCGTGAAAATTCCAAGCCCTATCGCGTCGAAAATTTGCACTATACTCCATTTTTTTTCCGAACGTCTCGCAATGCTTTCGGCTTTCATCAAAACGACCGCGGCGCTCGCTATACATATTATAAGATACATTTCGTGTTGAAAACAGGCGGGCGGCGTTTTTGCAATTAAAACGTCCCGCACGATTCCGCCGAAAACTCCTGTGGCAATCGCTAAAACCGTAACGCCTAAAATGTCCAAATTATGCCGCACTCCTCTGACCGCGCCCGAAACCGCAAACGCCGAAGTTCCCATAATATCTAAAATATGCAAAAATATTTCCAATTTATTTGCTCCCGTAAATGCCTTTTTCGTCCATAGTTATTTTTTTGAGTTTCATAAGATTTCCGAGTAATTTTTTGAAACTTTTTTTGCTCATAGAAAAATTTTCGTAAATTTCTTTCGGTGAAGAATTGTCGTTAAACGGCAAAAAACCGCCTTTTTCTTTTAATTTTTCCATAATTGCGTCGCGAAATTCGCCTCTTGCAAATCCAGTCGGCGCAAGAGTAAGCGTAAGTTTGCCGTCGTTTCTAAATTCTCTGACAAAAGATAATATTTTATCTCCTATTTTTGGCAAATTACGAAATTCCGAAATCTGAATCATCGCCGAACTTTCGTCTGCAATCACAAAAACGCCGTATTCTTTTATTTCATAAACCAAGCAATCGATTTTTTTTCCGTTTGGAAATTTTTCAATATCGGGCTTTTTCAAAAACGGACGAAGACGAGGCGTCGCAAGCAGTCGATTTGATTTATCGTCGAGCAAAATTCGCACGACTACGCGCTCTCCGACCCGCATTGCGCCAAGCATTTGAGCGTGCGGAACAAACAAATCTTTCGAAATTCCCCAATCCAAAAATGCGCCGACTTTATTTACGTCCTTAACTTTAAGCGCCGCGAAATTATTTACCGTCGCTATCGGCGTTTCGGTCGTGGCGACGGGTCTGTCGAGCGAATCGCAATAAACAAAAACCTTAATTTTGTCGCCGACGTTCAGGTTTTCGTTTTTGGGAAAATAATTTCCCGGAAAAAGAACTTCGTTGCCGTCATCGTCCTCTAAATACGCTCCTTTTTCAAGCACTCTCGACACGGCAAGTTCGTTAAAATTTCCAATTTCCATTATTTATTCGCCGTCTTTTTTAAACTTTCGTTCGTCGACTTTAAGAACGGGAACTTCTCTGCCGGGAAATCCTTTTAATTCAATTTCAACTTTTTCAAAACTATCGCACTTGCTTTTCATTTCAAAAGAGCCGCCGTTCATATAATATTTTGTCTCTCCGCGAGTATGTTCAATAGATTCGTAAAATCTGCCGTCGGGAACAAAAAATTTAAGCGTATCGCCAAAATTTCCCGATTTTTCGCCGATAAGCTTTTCGCTTCCGTCGGCTAAAATTTCGCGCAATTTTACTCTTGCCGCGTCTTGCGTCGTTATCACAAAAAATATTTCGTTTTTATCTTTAAGAATTAAACTGTCGCCCAAAATAAATTCTCTTTCGCCGACAATATCGCGCTCGCCAAACTGTTTTATCGATTTTTTGAAAACCGAAACCGTGCCGCCGCCGCTTTTTAACGTCAATTTTCCTTTATTTTCGCAAATTAAATCTCCCGAAATCGTTTCTCCGTCTTTGAGAACAAAATTCAAAGAAGCAAAAACGCAAATTGGAATCGCGATTAAAATCAAAATTTTTTTCATTTTTTTATCCTTTCAAATTCGTATTCGTTTTTAATATTTTCAAGCGGAATTTCTTTTTCCTGAAACATTTTTGCCGCGTCTTTATGCACGTCTTTAAGTCGCTCTCTATCCTGCAAACGAAATTTATAAGGATTATTGCTTTCGTAAGTTTTTAGCGCGTCATATACCGAAAAAACGCGGATGTCAAGTTTTCCCGCCGTATCTAAAAATTTTACCCAAGTCGGAATATACGAGACCTTTTTTATCGCTGCCTTTTTGCCTTCTTTCTTCTCAAATATTATATTAAGGATAATCCCCGCGTCTCTCGGAACAGTCCTTTGCGACGAAACAAAATTTCCCATAGAATACGCGACGAAACACTCTTTTGTTTCCCCGTTTGGCAGAGTAATATTCAAAAATTCCATCGGCTGCAAAACGTGCGGATGACTCGATATTACAATATCGGCGCCCGCGTTAAACATCGACATAATTATCTCTTTATGCGAATCGTTCGGCGCAAGTTCGTATTCGTCTCCCATATGCGGCAAAATTATAATAAAATCGGGATTTAGCGATTTCGCCTTGCGTATGTCTTGCGCAATAAGCGCGGTGTCAAGCATATTTACGTGATAAGATTTTGCGGGTTTAATTTCGTTTGTTCCATAAGTATAAGATAAAAACGCAAATGTAATTCCGTTTATTTCTTTGATGAAAATACTGTCTCTTTCTTCCTGCGTTTTATACGTTCCGACGTGGTCGATTCCAAGCGAATCTAACATATCGATTGTCCGCAAAAAGCCGATTTCCAATTTATCGTAACTATGATTATTCGCCGTCGTCAGCAAGTCGAATCCCGCGTTTTTTATAGCAATTCCAAATTCGTCGGGAGCGTTAAAATTCGGATATCCCGTATATACCATCGCCTTGCCCGCAAGCGTAACTTCAAGATTGCCGACAGTATAATCCGGCTTGCTCAAATACGGTAAAACGTGCTGAAAAGAATGAGCGAAATCATAATTGTCTTTTTTCGCGTTATATGCGTAATCTATCTGTTTGTCGTGAACCATCAGGTCGCCCGTAAACGCCATAAAAACCGTATTTGCCGACTGCGCAAACGCAAAAACGCAAAATAAAACAACAAGCAAAAACGGCTTTTTTTTCATTTTATTTCCGCAAAATTTAGTGCGTTATCAGCGTTTTGCCGCTCATTTCTTTCGGCTGTTCGATTTCCAAAAGTTCCAAACAAGTCGGCGCAATATCGCACAAACTTCCGCCTTCTCGCAGTTGCAAATTTCCGCCGCCGACTATCGTAAACGAAACGGGATTCATAGAATGCGCGGTCATTGGCGAGCCGTCGGGCAAATAAATTTGGTCTGCGTTTCCGTGGTCTGCCGTTAAAATCGCAATTCCGTTTTTCTTTTGAACCGCTTTTACTACGTCGTAAACGCAGGAGTCAACCGTTTCTACCGCCTTGCGAATCGCCGCGGGAACGCCAGTGTGTCCTACCATATCGCCGTTTGCAAAATTGCAAATTATCACGTCGTATTCTTCGCTTTCAATAGCCGCGACAAGTTTATCGCGTACCTGATACGCGCTCATTTCGGGCTGTAAATCGTAAGTCGCGACCTTTGGACTATCCACTAAAATATGCGTTTCGCCCGGAAATTTATCGTTGTTTTGGTCGTTAAAAAAGAACGTTACGTGCGCAAATTTTTCGGTTTCCGCGCAACGCAACTGTTTGAGTCCAGCGTCCGACAAAACTTGTCCGAAAATTTTCTCGTTTTTTATTTCGGGATAAATTTCTTCAAAATTTCCGTCGTCGTAATAATGCGTCATTCCCGCAAGGTAAATATTATTCGGAACGGTTTCAAATTCCTTAAAACTTTTTTCGACTATCGCCTTTGTAATTTCTCTCGTTCTGTCGGTTCTAAAATTGAAAAATATTATAACGTCGTCTTTGCCCGCGCCGCTGTATCCGTCAATTAAATACGGTTTTACAAATTCGTCAAATTCGCCTTTTTCATAAGATTTTTCTATCGCTTCCTGCCAATTTTTCGCGGGAGTTCCGACTCCTTTCATTATCGCGTCGTAAGCCAATTTTACTCTGTCCCAGCGGTTGTCTCTATCCATCGCGTAATATCTTCCGACTACTACGCCTAATTTTCCTACGCCTGTTTTTTTGAAGCCGTCGTCCAAAAACGTCAAATGTTTGGCGGCTGATTTCGGCGGCGTGTCGCGTCCGTCGGTAAATGCGTGAACTACGACGTTGTTAAAATCGTTTCGTCTTAAAAAATCCAAAAGCGCGTGGCAATGACGAGTCGCGGCGTGAACGCCTTCTTCTTGAATTAAGCCCATCAAATGGATTTTCGATTTTCTTTCTTTCGCGATTTTTACCGCTTTAAGAAGCGTTTCGTTTTCAAAAAAATCGCCGTCGCGAATCGATTTGTCAATTCTCGTTAGCGACTGATACACGACTCTTCCCGCGCCGATATTTAAGTGTCCCACTTCCGAATTTCCCATAGTTCCCGCGGGCAAGCCGACCGCTTCGCCGCACGCTTCAAGCGATGTTGTCGGCGACGTCTTTTCGTAATATTTCGCGTGTTCGCTGTTTGCCGTCCAAACCATATCGCCTTCGCTGTGGTCGCCTCTTCCCCAGCCGTCGCGAATAACCAATACTAACGGTTTTTTTCTAGTCATTTTTTATCTCCTTGATATTTTTACCTGTTAAAAAACTCCAATTTTTATCAACTTTACGCGTTCCATCGCAAGCGTTGCAAAGTTTTGTTCCGTCGCAATGGTAACATTTTCCCGTTTTTCTGCAAAACGGACAATCTTCTTCATAATCAAGCAGGATTATTCCTTCTCCCGTATAATTTTTGGTGCTGGTAATTCTTTTGCCGTCGCCGCCGCAAAACTGACAAACGCCCGTTCCCTTGCAAGACCTGCAATCGCCTTTTGCGTTGCAAACAGGACACGCTTCGGCGTTAAACCGCGCCGCTCTTTCGTCTACCTTTGGATTACAAGCGGTCAAAACAGCGCCGCAAATCAGAAAGATAAAAAACATTTTTTTCATAAATTTTACGCTCCGCCAAAAAATTCAGTAGAGAAAATAATATTGTGCAACGCTTCTTGTGTATATAATTTATAAAAAATATAAACTTATTTGAAATTTTGCGCTTAAAAATCGACCAATCTTAAAACGCTTGCCCGCATAGCGTTTCCCTGCGCAAGCATAGAAACCGCCGATTGCTGCTGAATTTGCCGCTTTGTCGTGCCGATAATTCCGTCTATTTCGTCCAATCCTAAAATATTTTTCGCCGAAATTTGCATAGTGTCCGATGAAATTTCATTTATGTTTATTTGCGAATGTATTCCTTGTTTTAAGCCGCTTAAATTTCCCATAAACTTTGCCGCTATGTCAATTTGTTCTTGGATAGCCGAAAATACGTCTTCTTTTGCTTGCGATAAATCTATGGCGTTTATATTTACTTCCAAATCCGCGCCGAAAGAAAGAATAAATTTATTATTAAAATCGCTCGGGTCTATATTTACCTCAAAAAGCGGGTCTGCCGAACTGTCTTTTAAAACTTTTTTCCCGTTAAAAACCGTGTTTTCCATAGTTATGGCAACTAAATTTTTAAATTCGTTTATTTTGTCGCCGTATACTTTTTTGGTCAAATCGTCTGCGGATTCCTTAAAATATTCTTTGGCGTAATCCATAATATTGTTGAGGTCGTCAAAGATTGCCGAAATACTTTCTTCGGCAAGTCCAAGTATGGCAGACGCTTGAAAAAGTCCTCTTCGCGCTTCGTCGTAACTTTTTGCCTGCAAATAATACGAATTTCCCGTAAAATAATCCGCCGCGCCGTTAGACGGGTCAATTACTTTAAGTCCCGCGGCGAGATGTACAAGCGATTTTTGTAAAATTCTCCCGTTTGACGAGACAAAAGCCGTAACGTTGGCGAAATTGCTTGCGCCCGATAATGCGTTTATCATAATAAACCTCCCTTGTGCGTTTCTGCCGATGTTCCCCAACATCGTTTGGCAAAAACAAAACCGTTTTCGTATTTTTCAGATACGAAATTTTACCAAAGATTTACGGCGCGTTCCCCAGAGGCGCCGTAAATCCTAAAATAGTAATTAAACTACTGAAACAATCTCGCCAAAGTAAGTTGCGAGAGATTTGCCTGAGACGCCATAGAAACGGTCGCCTGCTGACGAACCTGAAGCGATGTCGCCTTGCTTATCGCCGATACTTCGTCGATGGCGCCTATTGATTCCGCCGCGCCTTCTTTTGCCGAAATAATATTTTGATTTATCGTCAACTGCCTGTCTGCCGCCGACGAATTGGCGCTTGCTTCCGCCATCCATTTGGAAATTGCCGCTTCGGCAGTTTTTATTTTGGTTTCATCGGTAAGGTCGGCAAGGGCGCCCGATACGTCCGTTATATCAAAACTCAATTTGCTACCTCCGTCAGCCAACGTTACATTAAAAGTGTCAGACGTAGCACCGGTAAGGTCCCTGCCGTAAGAGTCGCTAGCGTTTTCAGACAACAATTCTTTAAGATTTGCCGTCATCGCCGTAATTTTATTGTTCAATTCGGTATATCCCGTATCGGTTGATTCCATACCGGTTCGCTGATTGACCAAACCTCTAAGTTCCGTTAAACCTTCGCTAATTGCCTTGCCCGTGCCTTCAATTGTGTCGAACGCTTCTTTTGCTCTGACCAAATCGTCGTTAACTCTTTGATACGCCATAATGGATGTGTTGGTTTCCGCGTGTCTTACGAAACCTACAAAATCGTCGCTGGGCCTTGCGAATCTTTTTCCGCTCGCAATTTGCCCCAAGACCTTTGAATAATCCGCCGACTGCTGTCTGTAAAGCGACGACAGATTGCCTGATGATACTCCTAAAATCATAATAGACCTCCCTGTGTATTGTTAATTTTTACTCCTAAAAGTCGCTCGCAAACGTATTCTTCCCCAAGAATCTGTTGCGATTTCAACTTCCCCATTATTTATATCGGCACAATTTAAAAAAACTTTAGTAAAATTTTTATTTTTTTTAAATTTAATAAAAAAATGCGATTTATTAAAATTTTTCAGCATTTTGTTTTTGGAATATATTATATTACCCCCAAATTTTATGGGCGGCTAGCTCAGTTGGTTAGAGTACTTGCTTGACATGCAAGGGGTCAGCAGTTCAAATCTGCTGCTGCCCACCATAAAGAAACTTACAGATTCCAAGGTTATTTTCGCACCGCAGGAATCGGGCGTAACGCTTAATTTAGAAGCGAAACTTAAAAAACAAATCGCAGTATTTATATATTGCGTACTTCGGCAGGTAAAAAGGAGGTTTTCGATGGATATGGCAGGTGTACTTATGACGATTTGCATTCCGTTGTTTTCGGTTATAATTTTTTTCGGTTGGTTAGAAACTAGACCGCACAAAACGGCTAAACAAGCATAATATAGGAGATTTTTTAATGGCTGTTGAAAGAAAATTATTACAAAAAGTAGGAGATTATACTTTTGACGTTAGCAAAATTATATTTGCGGCGGTAGTTGTAGATTGTGCTTTTAAGGGAATTACGGAAGACAATATTTTTGTAATTGTTATTGGTACTTTGGGCGTATTACTTTCTTTTGTTATTGGTATCGTCTTTAATAAGATAGGCGGTTTGTGATGGACTTTATACATTTACTTTTGATTGTCTTTTTGCCAATACTTTTGGCGATAATTTTTGTCGGTTGGTTGGAAACCAGACCGCGTAAAATGGTTGTACACGGATAATATAGGATAAAAAGGATAAAAAAATATGAAAGTGTTTCTTCCAAACGAAAGCGCGATTGAAATTGCAGACGGCTCTACCGTCGCGGATTGCGCCGCGGCTATTAGTTTGGGTTTGTCAAAAAACGCCGTCGCGGGCGTGGTTAATTCAAACGCGGTCGATTTAAATTTCAAACTGTCCGACGGCGACAAGGTTCGCGTTCTTACTTTCGATGACGATTTGGGAAAAGAAATATTTTGGCATTCTTCGTCGCATCTGCTTGCTCAGGCGGTTCAGGAACTTTATCCCGACGCAAAACTCGCGATAGGTCCTGCGATAGAAAACGGATTTTATTACGATTTCGGCGACGCGCAGCCATTTACGCCGCAGGATTTACTCGAAATCGAAAAAAAGATGGCGGAAATTTCGGCGCAAAAAAAACAATTTGAACGCAAAATCGTTTCCCGCGAGGAAACGCGAAAATATTACGAGCAAAAAGGCGAAAAATATAAAATCGAACTGCTTGA
>WRFX01000042.1 GCA_009787445.1 Chitinivibrionia bacterium
CCGGAGTTGTTGCCGAAAT
This sequence comes from Chitinivibrionia bacterium, assembly GCA_009787445.1. Classification (GTDB taxonomy): domain Bacteria; phylum Fibrobacterota; class Chitinivibrionia; order Chitinivibrionales; family Chitinivibrionaceae; genus WRFX01. Next base: position 20 of record WRFX01000042.1, read on the forward strand.
CAAAGTTTGATTTAACAAGAAGTTGAGATAAAATGTTTGGTTTAATAGGCAAAAAAATAGGTATGACCCGTATTTCAAACGCNGANACGGGCGCAATTATACCCGTGAGCGTCGTGCAAATCGGNAANAATGTCGTATTGCAGGTGAAAACGCTTGAAAACGACGGATACGTCGCCGCTCAAATCGGGTTTGACATAGTGGAAAAACGCGGTACTCCGACGGGAAAAGACGGAAAACCCGTCGCCGTCGAATATCCGAAATCCAAAAGCGGAAAAGTGGCGGAAGCGCGCAAATACAAAGGCAGTCAAACGAACGCCGAAGTGTATCACGCTTTGAAACACAATTCGCAACCCGTTCGCCATATTAAGGAATTTTCCATAGAAGAAGGCGAAAAAGTGGAATCGGGACAATTTTTGGGCGTTGAAAATTTTAAGGGAGTTCGTTTTGTCGACGTAACGGGAACCATAAAGGGACGCGGATTCGCAGGTACGATAAAACGCTACAAATTCCACTTGGGAAGACATACGCACGGAAATACCAACTATCGCGAACGCGGTTCTTTGGGCGCGGGTACATTTCCTGCCAGAGTATTTCCCGGTTTGAAAATGGCGGGGCATTACGGAGATTCCAAAAAGACGATTCGCGGTTGCGAGTTGGTCGGAATGGATGAAGAAAAAGGCGTTCTTTTTGTTAAGGGTTCAATTCCCGGCAAAACGAACGGACTTGTGTTTGTCAAGAAAAATTTTGTGAAGGCATAAGGTAAATATAATGAAAGCAAATCTTTATGCGGCGGACGGCAGCGTCAAGGGGTCGGTTGAATTGCCCGAAAACGTTTTCGGAGTAGAGCCGAACAACGCGCTTCTGCATTCCGTTATAGTGGGCTATTTGGCAAACCAAAGACAGGGGACAGCCAAAACGAAAGGTCGCTCGGAAGTCAGCGGCGGCGGCAAAAAGCCGTGGAAGCAAAAGGGAACGGGACGCGCAAGAGCCGGTTCAAATACCTCTCCCGTTTGGGCGAGAGGCGGAAAAGCGCACGGAACCCAGCCCAGAGATTACAGACAGGGAATTACCCGCAAAATGAGAAGAAAGGCGCTTCTTTGCGCTTATTCCGTTCGCGCTTCGGAAGAAAAAATTGGTGTCGTGTCAGGACTTTCGATAGAACAGCCGAAGACGAAAACCGTCGCGGATTTATTGAACAAAATAGGCGTTTTCGGCGACGGAAAAAAATATTGCGGAAAAACGCTTTTTGTGGTTTCGGGCGATAATCGTAACGTTTATTTGTCGAGCCGCAATCTTAAAGACGTGGACGTAAAAGCGGTCGGCGACGTTAACGCTTACGACGTGGTTCGCGCTACAAATATAATTTTTGCGGACGAGGAACTTATATCCAAAATAGAAGGGGCGGTTGCGTAATGAGTATTTATCATTCGATTATAAGAGAACCTTTGATTACGGAAAAAAACAGCGTTTTGCAAAGCGAAGGCAAATTCGCCTTTAAGGTTATTGTAGGCGCCACGAAATTGGAAATAAAGGACGCGATAGAAGAAATATTTAAGGCGAAAAACGTGAAGGTTTTGTCGGTAAACACTATGAATTACGCGGGCAAAACAAAGCGCGTCGGCAAATATTCTGGGAAACGTCCCGATTGGAAGAAAGCGATTGTAAAAATTGAAAACGGTAAAGATTTGGACCTTTTCAATGAAATATAAGAAAATTTTAATGGTCAGATGTACGGGAAGGTAAAATTTAATGGCAATTAAAACTTATAAACCTACCACGCCTACGCTCAGATATAAGAGCGTACTCGTAAGAGAGCAGGTAACGACCGATAAGCCGTACAAACCTTTGCTTGTAAGCAAAAACAGCACGGGGGGGCGAAACGGCGACGGACGAATTACGACCCGTTTTCGCGGCGGAGGTCATAAGAGGAAATATCGTTTAGTCGATTTTAAGCAGGACAAATTTAATATTGTCGGCGTAGTGGAAACGATAGAATACGATCCGAACAGAACGGCTAACATCGCGTTGGTCAAGTATGCGGACGGAGAAAAACGTTATGTGCTTGCGACTGCGAATTTGGCGGTCGGTCAGAAAATTGTTACGGGCGAAAACGCGGAACCCGTTGAAGGAAACCGTATTTTGTTGCGCAACGTGCCGCTTGGTTATGAAATTTGCAATCTTGAAATGAAAGCGGGAAAAGGCGGACAAATTGCAAAAAGCGCGGGTTCTTTCGCGAAAGTCGTCGCAAAAGACGGAAAATATGTTCAGGTTAAACTGCCTTCTTCGGAAATAAGAAATTTCCCCGATACCGTTTATGCGACAATCGGACAGGTAAGCAACATAGAACATTCGAACGAAGTAATGGGCTCGGCAGGCAGAGTTCGCTGGAAAGGTCGTCGTCCGCACAACAGAGGCGTTTCGATGAACCCCGTAGACCACCCGATGGGCGGCGGCGAAGGCAAACACGCGGGCGGACTTCCGAAATCTCCTTGGGGTCAAAAGGCGAAAGGTCTTAAAACTCGCAAGGGCAAATCGATGTCCGATAAATATATCGTCAGCAGAAGAAAGAAATAGAGGTGAAATAATTTATGGCTCGTTCCGTTAAAAAAGGACCTTTTGTAGATAAACATCTCTATAAGAAGGTTGAAGATTTGAATACCGCCGGAAAGAAAAACGTGGTGAAGACGTGGTCTCGCCGTTCGTTAATCATTCCGGATTTTGTTGGTCATACTTTCTCTGTTCATAACGGAAACAAATTCGTTCCCGTTTATGTGTCGGAAAATATGGTCGGTCATAAACTCGGCGAATTTGCTCCTACGCGTATCTTTAGAGGACACGCGGGAGACAAAAAAGTAGCGGCAAAGTAAGAGGCGAAAAATGTCAGCAGATAAAAAAGAAGAAAAGAAAATACCGCAGGCAAGCGCGAAAGTAAAACACCTTCGCTCTTCCGCTCGCAAAGCGCGACTTGTCGTCGACGAAGTGAGAGGAAAAAAAGTAGGCGACGCATTGGCGCTTTTGCAGTTCTCCATTCACAAGCATATCGCGCGCGATGTGGAGAAACTTATAAAATCGGCGGTGGCTAATCTTGAATACAAAAATTCGGACATAAATATTGAACCGAAAGATATTGTAATCAAAACAATTTGGGTCGATGAAGGAACTACGCTCAAACGTTTTCAGCCGAAAGCGCAGGGTCGCGCTGGGAGAATTCTCAAGCGTATGTGTCATATATCCGTAACCGTGGCAAGCGACGCCGGAAATTAAGGAGGAAGCAGTTTGGGACAAAAAGTTAATCCTATCGGTTTGAGATTGGGTATTACCAGAAAAAGTTATTCCAATTGGTATAGCGACGATAAAGTCGCGGATTACGTGAAAGAGGACTTGACGATTCGCAAATACTTGAAAGAACGTCTTAAAAAGGCGGGAATTTCTTCGGTGTATATCGCAAGAAAAGCGCAAAAAGTACTCGTCGAACTTAACGCTTCGAGACCGGGCATAATTATCGGCAAAAAAGGCGAAGAAGTAGAAAAAGTAAAAAGCGAATTAAAATATATAACGAAAAAAGACGTGGAAGTTTCCGTTAAGGAAATTAAAAAACCGGAAGTTGACGCGCAACTTGTAGCCGACAATATAGCCACTCAAATAGAAGGCAGAGTCGCATACAAAAGAGCGGTAAAAAAAGCGATTTCGACGGCTATGCGTATGGATACGGAAGGCATTAAAATAAAAGTCGGCGGTCGTCTCAACGGCGCGGAAATCGCAAGACAAGAAGAGTTTAAGGAAGGTCGCACGCCTTTGCATACGTTAAGAGCCGACATAGATTACGCGACGGCGACGGCGCATACTACTTACGGATGTATCGGCATAAAGGTGTGGATTTGCAAGGGCGAGAAATTGTCTTTGAAAGACGAACGACTGTCTGAAGAAGTGAAATAAAAAGTTGAAAGGAAAAAGATAAATGCTTTCCCCAAAGAAAATTAAGTGGAGAAAACCGCAAAAAGGAAGAATGAAAGGCAAGGCGTCTCGCGGGGCGACTTTGGCATTCGGCGATTGCGGCATTCAGGCGCTTGAACCGGGTCGCGTGTCCAGCCGTCAAATCGAAGCGGCGCGTGTTGCGATGACTCGTAAAATAAAAAGAGGCGCGAAAGTTTGGATTCGAGTATTCCCGAATAAGGCGATTACGAAGAAACCGGCTGAAACTCGTATGGGTAAGGGTAAAGGCGCTCCGGAATATTGGGCTGCGGTAGTCAGACCCGGCACCGTTCTTTTTGAAATGGCGGGCGCTCCCGATAAAGTAACGGAAGAGGCGGCTATGCGTTTGGCAATGAATAAACTCCCGATTAAAGCAAGATACATTGTAAACGAATTGGCTGAAAGGTAAGGTTGGGATGAAAGCGAAAGAATTGAGAGAATTAGATAAGGAAGCGCTGGCGAATAAAATAGAAGAAATTGAAGGTCTCCAACTTAAACTGCGTTTTCAAAAGGTATCCGGGCAGTTGGAAAATCCGTCGAGAATGAGAAGTACGCGCAGAGATATTGCTCGGGCAAAAACAATTCTGACAGAGAAAGGCAATGCTTAATTATGGCAGAAGAAAGAAACAACAGAAAGTTAAGAACCGGTATTGTCGTCAGCGATAAAGCGGACAAAACTATTACGGTTAGCGTTGAGCGTCAGGTGGTGCATCCGAAATATGAGAAAATTATTCGTTCGAGCAAAAAATATAAAGCGCACGACGAAAAAAACGAATCTCATATCGGGGATACGGTTCGTATTATGGAAACTCGTCCGCTGTCGAAAACGAAAAGATGGCGGCTTGTCGAAATCGTTGAAAAAGCGAAGTAAATCGAGGAGTATGTATAAATGATACAAATGGAAACCAAACTCAAAGTCGCGGACAATTCCGGCGCAAAAATCGTCAAGTGCGTAAAAGTTCTTGGCGGTTCGGGACGGGAATATGCGTCTTTGGGCGATGTGATAGTTGTGGCGATTCAGGAGGCGGTTCCCGGTTCAAACGTTAAAAAGGGCTCCATACAAAAAGCGGTAGTCGTGCGCACTGCAAAAGAATACGGACGAAAAGACGGTTCTTTTATAAGATTCAGCGACAACGCGGCGGTTCTTATTAACGAAGTGGGCGAGCCGAGAGGAACGAGAATTTTTGGACCTGTGGCGAGAGAATTAAGAGACAAGGGCTTTATGCGCATTGTTTCTTTGGCGCCGGAAGTGTTGTAGGAGAAAATTTTATGTCATATAGAATTAGAAAAGACGATTTTGTTCAGGTGATTTCCGGCGACAACAAAGGACAGACGGGCAAAGTGCTTTCCGTTAAACCAAAAGACGGCAAAGTTTTGGTCGAAGGCGTAAACATTGTGAAAAGACACAACAAGGCGGACGCTCGTCGCAATGTTCAGGCGGGAATCGTCGAAAAAGAGGCGTACATTCATATCTCTAACGTTATGATTGTAGATAAGAAGGTAAATAAACCGACGCGAATTGGAGTATCGATTCTTGCGGATGGTAAAAAAGTGAGAGTATCAAAGAAATCTAAGGAGCAATTAGATTGAGTAACGCTAAAACTAATATGCCGCGACTTCAAAAGAAGTATTTGGACAAGATACTTCCGTCGCTGAAAGAGGAATTGAAACTTGAAAACGTTATGTCGGTTCCTAAAATTGAGAAAATCGTTCTCAATATGGGCGTCGGCGAAGCGGTCGGCAATAAACGCTATATTGAAGACGCCGTTTATACGCTTACAACAATTTCCGGACAAAAGCCGGTCGTTACGAAAGCGAAAAAGGCGATATCGAACTTCAAACTTCGCGAAGGTTTGCCGATAGGATGTATGGTTACGCTTCGCGGGAAGAGAATGTATGAATTTCTTGACAGATTAATATCCGTTACTCTTCCCAGAGTTAAGGATTTCAGAGGAATCCCCCGCAAAGCGTTTGACGGAAGAGGAAATTACAGTTTCGGCATTCAGGAGAATATTGTTTTTATGGAAGTCGATAGAGATAAAATAGCCAACATTCTTGGGCTTCAGGTAACTATTTGCACTACCGCCGAAGACGATGATTGCGCTCGGGTATTGTTGGAAAAATTCGGAATGCCCTTCCGTAAGTAATGAGGAGATAAGACCAATGGCAAAAAAATCAATGGTTGAGAAACAAAAGAAAACGCCGAAATTTGGCGTTCGTAAGTATAATCGGTGCAGCAAATGCGGTCGTCCTCGCGGATTTATAAGGCAGTTCGGTATTTGTCGTATTTGTTTTAGAGAATTGGCAAGCCAAGGTATGATTCCGGGCGTAGTCAAATCAAGTTGGTAAGAGAAAGGTAAGGAGAGCGGTTATGATTACAGATCCGATAGCGGATATGTTTACGGTTATTCGCAACAGCGTTCGGGCGAACAAAAAAATAGTTACGATTCCTGCCTCAAATGTGAAAAAGAGCATAACTAAACTTTTGTTTGAGAACGGATATATAAGCAAATACGCATTTGTCGACGACGGATTGCAGGGTGAAATTAAAATCATCCTTAAATACGACGGAAAAGAATCGGCGATAAGGGACATTCAGCGCATAAGTAAGCCGAGTCGTCGCGTTTATGCTCCCGTTACGGAGATTCCGAAGGTGTTGAACGGTATGGGAACCTGCATAGTTTCCACTTCCCACGGTATTATGACTGATTTCCAATGTCGCAAAGCGGGCGTTGGCGGTGAGTTAATTGGTAAAGTTTGGTAATTTCTAAATAAAGGAGTAAAATTGTCTCGTCTTGGAAAAAAACCGATAACGATTCCCGAAAAAGTAGAAGTTACTTTGAAGGACAAAACCATTACCGTTAAAGGACCGAAAGGGAGTTTGGAGCGGGAAATTTTGGACGGATATTCGGTTAAAATTGAAAATAAAACGATAATTGTCAAGCCCGATAACGAAGGCGAAGAATATTGGGCGAAATGGGGATTATTGAGAGTTCTTATAGATAATATGATAATCGGCGTGTCCGCAGGATACAGCAAGGGACTTATTATTGAAGGAACGGGATTTAGATTTGCGCTTGAAGGTACGAGCAAAATGACGATAACCGCAGGATATTCGCACGCTATTCGTTATATTGCGCCGAAAGGCATTACTTTCGCGATAGAAGGGCAAAACAAGGTAACCGTAAGCGGTATCGATAAACAACTTGTCGGACAAGTTGCGGCGGAAATTCGCAGCGTCAGAAAACCCGAGCCATACAAAGGCAAAGGCATTCGTTACGACGACGAAGTTATCGTGCGCAAAGAAGGCAAGAAAAGCGGTAAAAAATAAGGGGTAAAATATGCCAAAAAAAGTAGATAAAGAAATAATTCGCGGCAAAAGAGCGTTCCGTATACGAAAGAAAATATCGGGAACCGCCGAAAGACCTCGTTTGAGCGTTTATCGCAGCAATACGAATATCGCGGCGCAGATAATCGACGACGTATCGGGAAAAACGCTGTGCGCGGCGAGCAGTTACGAAAAAGGTTTTAAGACCGATGGTAAAAAGAAAGTCGAAATTTCCAAAGAAGTAGGAAAAAATTTGGCTTCCAAAGCGTTGTCGAGCGGTATTAAGAAAGTTGTTTTCGACAGAAACGGCTATCTTTATAAGGGCGCGAGAATTAAGAATTTTGCCGACGCGGCTCGCGAAAACGGACTTGAATTTTAATTTTAAGGAGATAAATTTGTCAAATACTGAAAATATTACAAACGCGGAAGGCGGCGGCGAACTTAAAGACAGTTTGGTCGTGGTAAATCGCGTCGCCAAAGTTGTAAAAGGCGGTCGCAGATTTTCTTTGAGCGCGCTTGTCGCGGTCGGCGATGAAAACGGCACTATCGGTTTGGGCGTCGGTAAGGCAAACGAATCGCAAGAGGCGATACGCAAGGCAAAAGAAAACGCTAAAAAGAATCTTTTTAAGATAAAACTTGTGAACGGAACCATTCCTCACGAAGTAAACGGAAAGTTCGGCGCGGGTAAAATGTTTATGAAACCGGCGGCGCCGGGAGCGGGAGTTATTGCGGGAGGCGCGGCGAGAATCGTTTTGGAACTTGTCGGCGTGAAAGATATTTTGACGAAATGTATCGGTTCGCGCAATGCGCACAATTCCGCAAAAGCGACTCTCGAAGGATTGAAAATGTTGCGCACGGTCGAAGACGTTAAACAAGTTCGGTCAAAGTAAGGCGGTATAAATATGGCTAAATTGAAAATTACGCAAGTTCGTTCGGCGATAGGCAGAAACGTTAAGCAGAAACGCACTATTGAAGCGTTAGGCATAAAGCGCCTTCACGGAAGCGTTACTCACGAAGACAAGCCGGAAATTCGCGGAATGATAGGAAAAGTTACTCATCTTGTACAAGTTGAGGAGGCAAAGGGATAAATTATGTTAAATCTTAATGATTTGAAACCCGCAAAAGGCGCGACGCATCACAAACACAGAGTCGGTCGCGGAAGCGGAAGCGGCTGGGGTTCGACTTCGGGACGCGGAAATAACGGCGCAAAACAGCGAAGCGGGTATTCCGAAAAGGGATACTTTGAAGGCGGACAACTGCCTTTAATTCGCCGTCTGCCCAAACGCGGATTTACGAACGTGTTCAAGAAGTATTATCAGGTCGTCAATGTTTCGGATATCGATTCGATTGCGAAAAACGGCGATATTGTAGACGCGCAGTATTTATTTTCCGCAGGCAAAATTCACAGCAAAGACGAAATGGTAAAAGTTCTCGGAAACGGCGAAATTAAAAAGTCGATAACGATTAAAGCGGACGCTTTTTCCAAGTCGGCGGAAGAAAAAATAACGAAAGCAAAAGGAAAGACAGAGGTAGTTGCTCGTGCTTGAAACGCTGAAAAATATGTTCAAAGTGCCGGAAATTCGTAAAAGGTTTATTTTTACGCTTCTGATTATAGTCGTATTTCGGCTGGGCGGACAGATACCGACTCCGGGAATTGACCCGATACTTTTGCAGAGTTTTTTCGGCTCGTCTTCCAACAATCTGTTCGGTATGCTTGATATGTTTGTCGGCGGGGCTTTCACGAAAGCGTCGGTTTTTTCGCTTGGAGTTATGCCTTACATAAGCGCGTCAATTATTATACAGATGCTTGGAAGCGTAGTTCCTTCGTTGCATAAACTTCAAAAAGAAGGACAGGAAGGACGTAAAAAAATCACGCAACTGACCCGTTACGGAACATTGTTTCTGGCGGCATTCCAGTCGGTAAGCGTGGCGATTTTTTTAAGAAGCATTCAGGTTCAGACGGAACAGGGAACCGTAGGCGTCGTTTTGGATATTTTGAGCGGCTGGCAGTTTATGGCGATAACCGTAATAAGTTTGACGACGGGTTGTATGCTTGTGATGTGGCTTGGCGAGCAAATTACGAGCAACGGCATAGGAAACGGAATGTCGCTTTTGATATTGTTTGGAATTGTGGCGGGTTTGCCGCAGGCGGTTGTCGCGCAGTCGCAACTTCTTGCAGGAAAACAGAGCGGACTTTTTAACGGAGTTATGATTTTGGGCATAGTTCTTGCAATGACGGCATTTATCGTGTACATATATCAGGCGGTCAGGAAAATTCCTATACAAACGCCGAAAAAGACGATAGGTTCGCGAGTCGCGCAAGGACAAAGCACGGTTTTGCCGCTGAAAATAAATTCGGCTGGCGTTATTCCGATAATTTTCGCTTCGTCGCTTATGATGCTTCCGTCGATACTTACGGGAATAGCGCCCGAAAGCGCGTGGGCAAGAGATATGGCGATGATGTTTGCGCCGGGAGCGGCGGTTTATGTCGCGTCGTTTGCGCTTTTGATTGTGTTTTTTACGTATTTCTACACGGCTATTATTTTTAATCCGATTGACATATCGGAAAATCTTAAAAAGTCGGGCGGATTTATTCCGGGCGTGAGACCGGGCAAAGAAACAGCCGATTATATTGAAAAAGTGCTTAACTGCATAACGCTTCCGGGCGCGGTATTTTTGGCGTTCATATCGGTCGCTCCGTTTGTTATGATGGACAAACTTGGCGTGTCATTCTTCTTTGGAGGAACGAGCGTTTTGATTGTAGTCGGCGTCGCGCTCGATACGTTGCAGAGAATTGAAGCGAAATTGCAAAGCCATAATTATAGCGGATTTATGAAAAAAGGACATCTCAGAGGAAGAATCGGCTAATGGCAAAACAGGACTTGATACAGGTTAAGGGAAAGGTTTTGGAAGCGCTGCCTAACGCGGTTTTCAAAGTGCAACTCGAAAACGGACATATTTTGGACGCGCATATTTCGGGAAAAATGAGAATGCACTACGTGAAAATCATTCCGGGCGATAAAGTGCTTGTCGAAATTTCACCTTACGATTTATCAAGAGGAAGAATTTATTACAGGGAAAAGGAAGAAAATCCTAATAACCCAAGTAGCGGTAACGTTGGCAAGAAAAATTTTGGAAAAAATAGATAAGGAGTAGTACCTTGAAAGTACAATCGTCGGTAAAAAGAATTTGCGCAGGGTGTAAGGTCGTGAGGAGAAAAGGTATAGTTCGAATCATTTGCAATAAAGACCAACGCCATAAACAGCGTCAGGGGTAATTTTATGAAGGGAGTGAGTTGTGGCTCGAGTAGCTGGTGTTGATATACCTGATAACAAGCGCGCGGAAATCGCGTTGACCTACATTTTGGGAATTGGTCGTCCCTCCGCGCAGAAAATTTTGGATAAGACCGGTGTTGACAGGAATGTTCGGATTAAAGACGTTTCGGAAGCGGACCTCGATAAAATTCGCGCGGTCATTGATGAAGAGTATGTTATTGAGGGAAACCTCAGAACGCAGGTGCGTATGAACATAAAGCGCCTGATGGACATTGGATGCTATCGCGGAGACAGACACAAAAAAGGTTTGCCCTGCCGCGGACAGAAAACAAAAACCAATGCTCGCACGCGTAAAGGCAAGAAGAAAACAGTTCCGAACAAGAAGAAATAAGGAGTAAATATGGGAAAAGGTTCTGCGAACAACGCAAACAAGAAAATTAAAGCGCCGCTTGAAGGTATTGTTCACGTTCGTTCTACGTTTAACAATACTATCGTGAATATTTCGAACGTAAACGGCGACGTGATTTGCTGGGGAACGCCGGGCAAAAACGGGTATAAAGGCTCGAGAAAAAGTACTCCGTTTGCGGCGCAGATTACGGCTGAAGCCGTTGCGAAAACCGCTTTTGACGCCGGAATGCGCAAAGTTGAAGTGCATATTTGCGGCGCGGGAAACGGACGCGAAGGCGCAATCCGAGCGGTTGCCGCCGCCGGACTTAAAGTAACGGCGATTAAGGATTACACGGCGGTTCCGCATAACGGGTGTCGCCCTCCGAAACGTCGTCGTATATAGTCAGAGAAAACATAAAATAGGGAGAATATAAATGAAATGGAAAGCACTTTTGATGCCGAAAGGCGTTCAGGTCGAAGACGACCCAAAAGATCCTAACCACAGCAAAATTATAGTATCGCCGCTTGAGCGCGGATGGGGCGACACTCTCGGCAACAGTTTGCGCAGAGTAATGTTGTCTTCTTTGCAGGGCGCGGCTGTTACCGCCGTAAAACTCGAAGGAGCGCTGCACGAATACACTTCTTTGAAAGGCGTCAGCGAAGACGTAACCGATATTATTCTCAATGTGAAAAAGTTGAGAGTAAAGTTGGTTTCGGACGATATTGAAGTTTTGACGCTCAATCTTAAAGGAAAAGGCGTAGTAAAAGCGTCGGATATCGACCCTAATCCGAACGTTATCGTGTTAAATCCCGATTTGGAAATAGCGACGATAAACGAAGAAGCAAATTCCAAAATAACCCTTTACGTCGGCGACGGAATAGGTTATCGCGCTTCGGAATTTAACAAGCCCGATAACGCGGACGTAAACGTTATCGCGGTGGATTCGATATTTTCGCCCGTAAAAAAGGTCAATTATTTGGTGGAGCATACTCGCGTCGCGCAAAGAGCGGAGTTGGACAAATTGGTTTTCGATATTTGGACGGACGGTTCGCTTACTCCCGAAGAGGCGTTGAGTTACGCGGCGAAAATTTTGTTTGACCATCTTGACCAGATTATCAACGTAAAAGCGCAGTTTGAATCGCTTGAAGAAGACATTATCGACGACAAAACGGTTCGTCTTCGTCATTTGCTTCGTCAGCGGATAGACGAGTTTGAACTTTCCGTTAGAGCGCAAAATTCTATGAAAACCGCGAATATTCAGACGCTTGGAGATTTGGTGCGGCATCAGGAATCGGAAATTCTTAAGTTTAGAAATTTTGGTCGCAAGTCGCTTATCGAAGTGAACAAAGTGTTGGCGAATCACGCTTTACAGTTTGGTATGGACGTTGACAAAATTATGAGCAACGATTAGGAAAAGGAAGAAAAAATGCGTCATTTGAAATCTGGAAGAAAACTTAACAGGACGACGAGTCATCGTAAAGCGATGTTTACGAATATGGCTTTGTCGCTTGTTGAACACGAAAGAATTACGACGACTTTACCGAAGGCGATGGAACTTCGGGGAGTGGTCGAGCGGCTTGTTACTTACGGAAAAAGAGGCGATTTGCACGGCATTCGTTTAATATCGCGTTCTATAAAGAACAAGAATATTGTTATGAAAATCGTAAAAGACCTTGCCGTACAGTACAGCGACAGAAGCGGCGGTTATACTCGCGTTCTTAAAGTGGGTCCGCGCAGAAGCGATAATGCCGAAATGGCAATTATCGAGTTTGTGGATAGAAAAAAGAAAGAAACCGCAAAAGCGGAATAAAAAAAACGGCGGGCATTTTGCCCGCCGCTTTTTTTATTATATTTTAGTATTTTCGGTTTTCAACAAAAACAGGGTTGTTTTATTTGCTTTGTTTAAAACCTCCCTAAATTCGCCTTCAATTTTTCAAGCGTTTCAAGAACGTTCGCATATTTCGCCTTTTCGCCTTCGATTACTTTCGGCGGCGCTTTTTTAGTAAATTCCTCGTTGTTCAAACGGTTTTCAAAACCTTTCGCCGCGTTTTCAAGCCGCGCTATTTCTTTGACTATTTTCTCCTTTTCGGCTTCAATATCGACCAATCCTTCCAATACGACGTATATTTCCGTCTTGCCGATAACGTTTTGCCCTGAAAAAGACGGCTTTTGCGCGTTTTGCGAAATCGTCAGATTATCGACTTTCACAAAAAGTTTTATCAGATAATCAAGCGGCAAAAGAATCTTTTCGGTATTCTCGTCGGCGGGAATTATTACGACCGATACTTTTTTTTCGGGCGGAACGTTATTTTCGCTGCGAATCGTGCGAAGTCCCGTAATAATTTCCTGCAAAAACGCAAAATTATCGTCCGTTTCGTCAAAAATCCGCGAATTATCGACTTTGGGAAAACTCGCAAGCATTATCGATTCGCCGTTTATTTCGCTATTGAATACCTTTTCGCGCAAATTTCGCCAAATTTCTTCCGTAACGAAAGGCATAAACGGATGCAGAAGTTTAAGCGTTGCCGAAAGCGTAAAAGACGCGCAGTTTAAAGCGTTTTCTTTATCTTTCAAAGTTTTGGGATTATAAAAATCGCTCTTTTTCGTCTCGATATACCAGTCGCAGAAATCTTTCCAAATAAAATCGTAAAGAGTATGGCTCGCCTCGTTAAACCTGTATTGGTCAAGCGCCTTGCGAACGTTTTCTATCGTTTTGTTCAGTCGGCTTATTATCCAGTTGTCTTCAACTTTCAATTCGCTTTTATGCGGCAAACTGTCAAAATTTATACGGTTTTCAATATTTGAAATCAAAAACCTTGACGCGTTCCAAAGTTTATTCGCAAAATTGCGTCCTATGTCAAACGAGTCCTTGCCGATAAAAATATCCGTTCCCGCGGCGGTGTTCATAATCATAGAAAAGCGAAGAGAATCCGCGCCGTGAGTGGCGATAATTTCAAGCGGATCTATGACGTTTCCCAGCGATTTGCTCATCTTTCTGCCTGTTTTATCCCTAACCGTTCCGTGAAGAATAACGTCCGAAAAAGGAATTTTTTTTGTAAAATATAAAGAAGCCATAACCATCCGCGCTACCCAGAAAAACAAAATTTCGGGAGCGGTCGCCAAAACGTCCGTCGGAAAGAATTTTTTCAAGTCGTCCGTGTCCGAACCGCCGTCCCAGCCCATAGTCGTAAAGGGCCAAAGCCACGACGAAAACCAAGTGTCCAAAACGTCGTTTTCCTGATTCAAATTTTTGCTTTTGCATTTCGGACAATCTAGCGCGTCAATTTCGCTTACTATAATTTCGCCGCAATCCCGACAATACCAGACGGGAATCCTGTGTCCCCACCAAATTTGGCGCGAAATACACCAGTCGCGAATGTTTTCCATCCAGTCGACATACGTTTTTTTCCAGCGGACGGGATAAAATTTTATCTCGTTTTTAAGCGCGACTTCAAGCGATTTTTCGGCAAGCGGCTTCATTTTCACAAACCACTGGTCGCTGTAATACGGCTCGATAACCGTCGCGCAGCGATAGCAATGTCCTACCGCGTGTTCGTGCTTTTCTATTTTTTCAAGCAAGCCCAATTCCTCAAATTTATCGACGATTTTTTTACGCGCCTCAAACCTGTCGAGTCCTGCGTATTCGCAAGGTATATCTCCCGACATTTTTCCCGATTCGTCCATTACGACTATCGGCTGCAAATTATGCCGAAGCCCCATTTGAAAGTCGTTGGGGTCGTGCGCCGGAGTGATTTTTACCGCGCCCGTTCCAAATTCCTTTTTAACGTAATCGTCGTTAATCAAAAAAATTTCGCGGTTCATTATCGGAAGAACGAGTTTCTTTCCGACTAAATTTTTATATCTTTCGTCTTTGGGGTTAACCGCCACGGCGACGTCTCCAAGCATAGTTTCGGGACGGGTGGTCGCCACGACGACAAAACCGCTTTTATCGGCGAACGGATACTTAAAATACCACAAATTTCCCGAATCGTCCTGATGTTCTACCTCGTCGTCGGCAAGCGCGGTACGGCAGCGCGGACACCAGTTTACGATATATTTTCCTTTGTAAATCAAGCCGTCTTCGTATAATTTCACAAAAACTTTTCTTACCGCTTTTGAAAGCCCTTCGTCCATAGTAAATCTTTCGCGAGACCAATCGCAGGAACTTCCGAGTTTTCTTAACTGTTTAGTGATTGTCGCGTGATACTGTTCTTTCCATTCCCATACTTTTTCGACAAATTTTTCGCGCCCTATTTTATGGCGGCTTTCGCCTTGCGAAGCGAGTTTTTTTTCGACGACGTTCTGCGTCGCGATTCCGGCGTGGTCGGTTCCGGGAATCCAAAGCGCTTCAAAACCGTCCATTCTTTTGTAGCGCGTCAAAATATCCTGAATGGTATTGTTTAGCGCGTGTCCCATATGTAAAATTCCCGTTACGTTAGGCGGCGGAATAACTATCGAATACGACGGTTTTTCGGACGCCGCGTTTGCTTTGAAATATCCGTTTTTTTCCCATTCTTCATAAATTTTTTGCTCGACGTTTGTCGGCGAATATTGTTTTTCCATAGTAAAAACTCCTTGAAATTAAGGTTAAAATACTATATGCGCCAAACAAAAAGGGGACGTACCCCGAAAGATACGTCCCTGCTTGCCCAAAAAAACGCCGCGTTTATTATTTTTTGGTAAGTACCGAAATGGAAGTCAAGGAGAAATTATAATAAACGTCAATTTATCCGACTTTCCAAATAATCCGCGATTTCGTTTAGCGTTTTCGCTTTTTCGCCAAAACTCACTATTGCGTTTTTCGCCCTTTGAGTAAGTTCTTTCGCATATTCCTTTGATTTTTCAAGCCCGACGATTGACGGATACGTCGCCTTTTGATTTTGCAAATCACTTCCCGGCTTTTTGCCGAGTTGTTCGGCTGTCGAAGTTAGGTCTAATATATCGTCGACCACCTGAAACGCCAATCCTACCGCGTTTCCGTATTCCGACAAAGCCGCTATTTTTTTGTCGTCGGCTTTTGCGATAAGCGCACCGATAACTATTGACGAACGCAAAAGCGCCGCCGTTTTGCCTTTGTGAATATATTCCACAGTTTGCAAATCCACTTTTTTGCCTTCGCTTTCTATATCTATAATTTGTCCGCCTATCATACCGCCCGTGCCGAGCGCCCTTGAAATTTCTTCTACAATTTTTATATCGCCTATTCGCGACAAAACTTCGTAGGCAAAAATAGCCAAAGCGTCGCCGCCTAAAACCGCCACGCCTTCGCCAAAAACTTTGTGTGCAGTGGGGCGTCCTCTGCGCAGGTCGTCGTCGTCCATACAGGGCAGGTCGTCGTGTATCAGCGAGAAAGTATGAAGCATTTCTATTGCCGCGCCGGCAAGACAGACGTTTTTGTTTGCGAAAGTTTGACCGCACGCCTCGTTTGCCGCCATTACCAAAGCGGGACGAATGCGCTTGCCGCCCGCAAACGTGCTGTATCGCATAATTTTGTGAATCGTTTGAGGATAATCGCTTTCTTTCGGCAGTATTTCGTCAAGCGTTTTTTCGACCGCTTGTGCGCAGTCGTCAAGATATTTTTTTAATTCGCTCATTTTTTCGTTCCTTTTTTTAAGCGTCAAAATCTAATATTTCTTCCGCAAGTTTTCCGTTTTTGCCTTGTTTCAATTCGGTAATTTTTGCTTTTATTCGCGCAAGTTTTTCTTTGCAAAACGCAAGATTTTCTATTCCTCGCGAAAATAAATCAATCGCTTCGTCAAGTTCTAAATCGTCGTTTTCAAGTTGCGATACGATTTCTTTCAGTTGCTTTGCGCCTTCTTCAAAAGTCGGCTCTTCTTTTTTTGCCATTTTTTCTCACAAAAATAAATATCGTCATAAAAATACTATATGCCGCAAAACAAAAAAGGGACGTATCTCAAAAGACACGTCCCCGACAATAAAAACGCGGGATTAGTTATTCTTTCTGGTGTAGGTAAACGGAAACTCCTCGTCGCCATAATAATATGTCAGAATAAGTTTGTCGCCAATTATAGAATATGACACCGTTTGCGGAGTTTCGTCGCTCGTACTCGTAATTGTTACTTTGCCGCAGCTTGTGCTAAACGTTCCACTTTGAACTTCGCCATCATCAAAAACGATACTCCAAGTTCCGTTGTCGTTGAATGTCAATTCACTATCGTCTTCGTTAATCCAAGTTCCAAGAATATCAGGGTCTATACCCGTTGGATTATTGTTGCCGCTCTTTTTTCTGTGTAGCGTGTCATGTTCCTCGATATTAAGTATATCGCCATTTATTGAATATGACATTGTTCCCGAACCTCCGTCGCCCGTAATTGTTATTTTACCGTTGCTTGTGCTAAATTTTCCTTTGTAAGATTGTCCATCAAGAAGTAAAATAAAAGTCCCATCGCTTTGAAATGTGTATCCGTACTCACCACATTCATCGAACCAAGTTCCAACAATGGCGGGGTCTACCGAAGGACCATCGTCATCGTCGCTGCAACCCGCAAAAAACATCACGCAAAACGCCAAAAACACACTGACCAAAAATTGGGTTAGAAAACAATTAAGTTTCATAAAGAAACTCCTTTCTTAAAAATTTTAATAAAAAATTGAAAATCTATGCTAAACAGACGAAACGTCCAACATAGTCGAAAGTAGTGAAATAAAGATGAGAAACGAAAAAAACGTTTTTTCGCGATATTGAGAAAACAAAAAATTTTTACGAAAATTTGAAAATTATCAAGAATTATCTTCGGGGGG
>WRFX01000043.1 GCA_009787445.1 Chitinivibrionia bacterium
TNCACAGCACAGCACAGCACAGCACAGCACAGCACAGCACAGCACAGCACAGCACAGCACAGCACAGCACAGCACAGCATTTGTTTCGTATAGTACGCCGCAAAAAACTGCTTTTTCTCGCGCAATAAACTTTCGCGCGAGGGGTTTATTTAATTTTGTTTATTTTTTTGGTTCTTTGATAATATACGTTAATCATTTAAAATGGGAGTGAACATTATGTTTAACAAATTGAAATTGAGCGCGAAAATTGCAGTGCTCGTGTTTATGTTGTTTGTTTTTATGGTGATTTTGGGGGTAATTGCGGTAATAAATATGTTTTCGGCGGCGCACAGTTCGCATCACGTCGCAGAACAAGTATTGCCGGCAATAGACCATTCGACGACAATTATGTTTGATACGGGCGAATTTAGGCGAACTATGCGAAAATTCATTCACACTTCGTTGCCCGACGACGGCAAAGTCG
Organism: Chitinivibrionia bacterium; assembly: GCA_009787445.1. Taxonomy (GTDB): domain Bacteria; phylum Fibrobacterota; class Chitinivibrionia; order Chitinivibrionales; family Chitinivibrionaceae; genus WRFX01. The sequence continues at coordinate 464 of WRFX01000043.1, forward strand.
CAAAAACGTTTATGGATAGCATACAGTCGGCGGTAACCGAAACGGCTCGCTTTATAGACGAAGAGGTAAACGACCTTCCCGCTTTTATAGAAATGTTTAAAAAAGTAGAAGAACTTACAAAGCCGACGTTGCAAATTAACGACGTATTGCTCGATTTGGGAATAAAACAATTTTCGGTAAAAGAAGGTTTTTTTGTCGACGGCGCAAAAGCCACGCAAACGCTTATTGACATAAGAAAAGAGATGAACGAACAGAGAGACGCGGGCTTAAACACTTCGTCGTCGCAAGACAGAGATTACCTAAACGAGTTTAGCACAAATCTTTTAATAAATAGAATTGCGCTAAACAGATATCTTCAAACCATAGACACCGCAGGAGGCGCGGAAGTACTCGAAAATTACGCGAAAAACAAACAGTTTTTAGATGAAAATCTTATAAAATCCCCGACGCTTTCGCAAAATTTTAAGGAAAAAATTGCCGATTTAGAAAAACAAACCGACGATTATTTCAAAGGTTTTGAAAATTATCATAATTTACAAACGCAGCGCGAAGACGCTTACGACAAGCAACAAGTCATAATAAAAGATTTTGGCGACGCGATAAACGATATGGTAACGGCGACGATAGAACGAAACACCGCGCTCGCCTTAACCAACGCGGGACGGCTGACTACAAGTTCAATTATGATGATAGCCATATTGCTTATTGCGATACTTGTGGGAATTATATTGAGCGTTTTCATTATAAATTCCATAGTTCATCCGATTACTGCGGCTATAAGCGGACTTTCGTCTGGTTCAGACCAAGTAACGACTGCGGCGGAAGAAATATCAAAAGCGTCGCAATCTATGGCGAGCGGGGCAAGCCAACAGGCAAGCAGCTTGGAGGAAATATCGTCGTCGCTTAACGAAATTACATCTATGACCAAACAAACCGCCGACAACACCAAAAACGTAGAAAATTTGGTTCAGGATTCCGTAGACAAAGCAAAAGCAAGCCAAGACGCGATGTCGCGTTTGCATAAAGCGGTTGTGGAAATTCAAAGTTCGAGCAACGAAACGGCAAAAATTCTTAAAGATATCGACGAAATTGCGTTTCAGACAAACTTGTTGGCGTTAAACGCGGCTGTGGAAGCGGCTCGCGCAGGAGAAGCGGGCAAAGGATTTGCGGTCGTCGCCGAAGAAGTTAGAAATTTAGCGCAAAGAAGCGCCGAAAGCGCGAAAAAGACGGCGGATTTAATAGAAAGTTCGCAAAAAAGCAGTCGTCAAGGCGTAGAACTTGCGGAAGAAACCGCCCAAGCGATAGAAAAAATTACCGAAGCGTCGGGCAAAATAGCAATGATAGTTACCGAAATTACCGGCGCGGCGCAAGAGCAATCCCGCGGCGTTTCGCAAGTAAACGGCTCAATAGGAAATATGGATACGGTAACGCAGTCCAACGCGAGCCAGAGCGAAGAATTGGCGGCGAGTTCCGAAGAGTTGAGTTCGCAGGCGCTTTCTATGAACGATTTAGTCGGCGATTTAGTCGGGGTAATTGACGGCGAAGAGGCAAAACGCGAAAGAAACGACAAAAAAAGAATGTTGGGCAAACATCAGACGATAAGGCAGACAGCCATTAGAAAACCCGCGATAAAACAAGAAGAGATAAAACAAGAAGCGGCAAAATCCGACAAACTTATTCCGTTTGACGACGATAATAAAGATTTCGGCGATTATTGATTTTTAGATAAAAATGGGGACGTGTCTTTCGGGATACGTCCCTTTTTTTTCCGAAATACCATAATTTTACTTAAAAAACAAATAAAAAAATTTTCTATTGACAATTCGTATAAATAAATAGTATTTTACGACGCAACAAACATAAAGTTTACACTTTTATTTTCGGAGGAGAAATATGATTAAAAAAAGAATATTGTTTTTGTTTCTTATAATAATCATCGGTCTTTTGGGTTGCAACAATAAAAAGAGTAAAAACGATAACGCTTCCGCAGACCCGATAGTGAAAGTCGGTCTCGTCGGCGAAGAAATGAAAACCACTTGGGACAAAACGTCGCAAATTCTTGCCGAGCAGGGAATTAAGTTGGAGTTGATAACTTTTAACGATTATTCTATACCGAATCGCGCTTTGGCGGAAGGAGAAATTGACCTGAATTCGTTTCAGCATAACGCATTTTTGGAAAACGAAGTCGCAAGTCACGGCTACAAAATCAGCAATTTCGCAAATACCGTGCTGTTTTTTCTTGGAGTTTATTCCAAAAAAATAACCGACCTAAACGACCTGAAAAACGGCGACGTAGTAGTGATTATGAACGACCCGACAAACGGAGGACGAGCGTTAAAAGTGTTGGAATCCGCCGGCGTGTTCAAACTTGACGCTTCAAAAGGCGACAATCCGAGCGTGAGAGATATTATAGAAAATCCAAAAAATATAAAAATTATTGAAGTCGAAGCGCCTTTGGTTTATCGCACTTTGGAAGACCCGAAAACCGCGGCGGCTGTGGTAAATTCTACGTTTGTGGTATCCGCAGGCGGAGTTCCCGCAAAAGAGGCGATTTACATTAAAGAAATCGACGAATTTGACAGACCTTACATCAATATAATTGTCGGCAGAAACGCGGATAAGGACAACGAACTCCTTAAAAAAGTTATAGCCGCCTATCAAAGCGACGCGGTAAAATACGTAATAGAGAACGAGCCGCCGTTAGCGGGAATCGCTCTTCCCGTTTGGTAAATTTATCAATAAGTTTTACGTATGATACGACTCGTTTCTATTGAAAAAACTTTTCTCATAAAACGTAAAACGAAGAACGCTTCTTCGCAGTCGAAAAGTCAAGTCGTTAGCGCGATAAAAAACGTAAATCTTTCTATTGAAGACGGCGATATTTTTGGAGTAATCGGCTCTTCGGGAGCGGGAAAAAGCACTCTTGTAAGATGCATAAATATGCTTGGACGTCCCGATAAAGGTCAAGTTTTTGTGGACGGAGTAGAATTAAGCGCATTGCCCGCCGCAGAATTGCGAAAATCGCTAAAAAAAATAGGTATGATTTTTCAACATTTTAATTTGTTTCGTTCTCGCACGGTTTGGGGAAACGTCGCTTTTCCGCTAAAATATACGGGAATGAAAAAAGAAGCGATTGCAGCCCGCGTAAAAGAACTGCTTTTGCTTGTAGGACTTTGCGACAAAGAATACGCATATCCGTCGCAACTTTCGGGCGGACAAAAGCAAAGAGTCGGCATTGCTCGCGCATTGGCGACAAATCCGAGCGTATTATTATGCGACGAAGCCACAAGCGCGCTTGACCCGCAAACCACGCATTCCATACTTACATTATTAAAAGAACTCAACAAAAAATTGGGAATTACTATTGTAATTATCACTCACGATATGCAGGTAATAAAAAGTATTTGCAATAACGCGGCGGTAATAGACGGCGGCGAAATAGTGGAGCAAGGAGCGGTTTTCGATATTTTTACAAATCCGCAAAAGGAAATAACCAAAGAAATAGTAGCCGCGACTTCGCACATACATAAGATACAAAACCTGATAAAAGAAAAATCGATTATTACAAAACTGCAAAAAAATGAAATTTTGGCTCATTTCAGTTACAACGGACGAAACACCGTAGACCCGTTAATTTCTACCGCGTCCACGAAATTTAACGTTTCGCTCAACATAATTTTCGGCGATTTGGATATTATACAAGACACGCCCGTCGGAGGACTTATTATAATAATGAAGGGAAAGGATGAGGATATGGAAAATACGATAAGTTGGTTTATTGAGCGCGGAATAAGCATAAAAATTCTTCGCAAAGGAAACGAAAACGAAAACGAAAACGAAAACGCGAAACAGGAGCGATAAAAAATGTTAGAATTTTTAAAAACTATTATGCCGAATGTAATAAATCAACTTCCCGAATTGTTAAAAAGTTGCAACGAAACGCTTTATATGACGGGCGCGGCGGGAATTATTTCGTTTATAATAGGAATATTTTTCGCGCTAATCTTTACCGTTACGAAACAAGGCGGTATTTTAGAAAACGTTGTTCTTTGGACGATTTTAGATAAAATAATAAACTTTTTTCGTTCCGTTCCTTTTGTAATTTTAATTGTTTTGCTTATACCGATTACGCGGATTCTCGCGGGAACCGCCATCGGAGTAGACGGCGCAATTCCTCCGTTAATTTTTGCCACCGCGCCGTTTTTTTCGCGTCAACTCGAAAACGCTTTTGCGGAGATAGATTACGGTTCCATAGAGGCGGCGAAGTCGATGGGAATCAGTCCTGCGGGAATTATTTTTAGAGTATATCTTAAAGAAAGCATACCCGGAATTATTCGCGGAGTAACGATTACGATAATAAATCTTATCGGACTTACCGCAATGGCGGGAGCCGTCGGCGGCGGCGGTTTGGGCGATTTTGCAATACGTTACGGTTATCAGCGTTATCAGACGGACATTACGGTAGTTACGGTAATTATACTTATTGTAATGGTAACCGCGGTGCAGGCGTTAGGTGATTTTCTTGCGCGAAGGACGAGTCATTGAGTTGAGGGAAATTTTGATTTTGCGGAATTTTGTGATAAAATAACTTTAAAAATAAAGCAAAATATTGTTTTTTTCAAAAAATTATTGACTTTTTGCTTGAATATATAGTATATTATGTATGCGCAATGTAAATTGCTCTTCCCTTAAGTGGGTTTTTACCGCCCTCGTATTTTACGGGGGCTAATTTTTTTAAGGAGCAAAATTGTTAAATTCGCCGAATTACGTACAAAAACGCCAAATATTTATGTGCAGATTTGAAGATTGTTGGGACAAAGATAAATATTGTATCTGCTCCGATAAATCAATAATTGCAAACATAAAACCGGAAATCGGCAAAATTCGTCCCGTTGTGGTAATTCATCCGCATAAACGCCACAGATTAGCGTTAGTAATTCCATTTACTACACAAAATCCGCAAAAAGAAAAATTTTATACCGTATTTATTCCCAAAGGCGTTATGCCCGGTATTTTGGCAAAAAAAGAATGTTGGGCTTTGTGCGATATGCCGAAAGTCGTGTCGCTTGACAGATTGCAATTACCTTTTTGCGGAAAAAAGAATTTGCACGAAAGTTTTAAAACGATAATGCTTGAAAAAAATAAATTTGCGGAAATTTGTTTAACGCTCAAAAGTATTTTTTAACGGAAAAAAGGGAAACCGAAAAAATTCAGTTTCCCCAAATAAAATAGCAAATTAAAAACTAACCCCGATTTTCAGCGAAACCGCGCCGTTCGTTTTTTCTACCATACCTCCGCTTTCGTATGTATCGATAAGATTTTCCAAATTCCAGCCGTCTTCTCCGGGAAGTAATTTTTGGTATTTTGCTCCCCCAAATTTTAAGCCGAGTGAAACGGTAAAAAACCTCATTTGGGCTCCGACGGACTGATTAAAATAAAAACTCGGATAAAATCCAGATTCATATTTATACCGATAACTGTAATTAGATCCCGGCGGGTTTTTATACTTATACATATAATCGCCCCAACATAACATTACCCCGACATCCGCGTCAATAAACGGCGATATGCTTTTTTCGGAAAAATAAATTCTCGGTCTCAAAAATATCGGCAATAATATTTCAGAACCGTTGTAAAGTATATCGTCTTTCGGCAATCTTCTTTCGTTTTCGATTACTTTTTCAAGAACATCTTTTTCATTATCACCCCAAGAATATTTTATCCCGTTTGTCCTTTTTGCTGTTACCGGTTTTGGCGCGCCAGACCCGAGAGAAAGAGAAAAATGCCGATTTATCATTACTCCGGCAAAATAATCCAAAGTGCCAAAATAGCTTATTCCGTAATTGCCGAGACCGAAAGAATATCCTGTCTCATAACCATAAGTAAAACGACTTTTTTCTACAATTTCACTGCTGAATTTATTTCTTGTCGCAATGCTGCTTAAACTCATATATCCTGCAATACTGTCGGTTTTTCGCGCTTTCCCGATTATAATTCCCGACACGTTATTGCTGTCCAATTGGGTGGAATTTTTTGCAACTCCGACAATTCCGCCTGTGCTATTAATTCCGTTTATAATTCCGTCAAACGAATTGTTTTTTATCGTTGAGCCGTTAGATTTAGAAGCCAAAGCGCCGACGGTAAAACCTGTTCGTTTGCTATGCAATCCGATAATTACCGGTAACATTATTCCATAACCGCCTGAAAAATGGATGCCAACGGGCGATGATAATAACACATTAGTAATTACATAATTCCGTTTATCGGCGGATACGTTAGCGAAAACATTACAGTTTTTTATAATTGAGTTCTTACTTTTTACCGCTATACTTGCATTGAAAAAATGCGAATGTGAAATGTTAAGATTTTTGATTTCGGCGTTTTTAATATTACCAAACAAAGGTCTTCCGTACAATCCCATTATGTAATGCCCGTTCCCGTCGAATTTCCCGCGAAATTCAGTAATGCTTCGGTCAAGAATGTTATTTTCAAACACAATTTTATTTCTTGTAAAATCTCTCGGTACTATTTTTTGCGACCAATTATTGCTACCCGTCGTGTCAAAAACGATGATGTCCCTTTTGAGATGAATTTCTTTGCCTTCAAACGTAAAATCTTCTTTTCTAAGTAATCGCTGAAATTCGGCGAAATCGTTAAGGTCGTTAATTTCTAAAATTGTTTTGCTTTCGTCGTACCAATATGATTTTACGGTTTTACCCGCGGCAAAACAAAAAACGACAGACAATAAAATCCCCGCCAAAATCGTGGCAAAAAATAGATTTTTCATAAGAAAATCTCCTTTAAAATTTGGTAAATAATTAAATTATGAGGAGAATTTGCCGAAAGCGGCTGTTCTGCCCATAATCATACATTTTACCACAAACGTTGAAATGCCCATTATTTATTTGAAACGACGGGAACGGCAAAACAGCCCGAACGAGGCGTTTGCGCGTCGCTTCAAATAGCGAAGATAGTCAAAATGTTGGAATTGAATCCTAACATTTCAACGTTTGTGGTATAATTAAAATACTATTTTGTTTTATGATATGTGAAAACTTTTTTTGTTTTTGGTAAATATTTTCTTTTTTATTCATTAGTACAATCAAAACCTAAAATTTATCTTTTTATTTTCGGCATTTAGTATTTTAAGTGAAAAACGATGATTTTAAGGAAATCAAAATGAAATCATACCGTAAAGAATTAAATTTCTGCACCAAAACTCGCCGCGCTTATATAAATATAACGCCGCAAGTTGAAGCCGCGCTTTCGGAAAGCGGAATAGCCGAAGGATTGTGCCTCGTAAATGCGATGAACATCACGGCAAGCGTTTTTATTAACGATAACGAAAGCGGCTTGCATCGCGATTTTGAACATTGGCTCGAAAAACTTGCGCCCGAAAAACCGCATAATCAATACGCTCACAACGGCTTTGAAGACAACGCCGACGCGCATCTAAAACGTAGCGTTATGGGACGCGAAGTAGTTGTCGCGGTTACAAACGGAGAACTCGACTTTGGAACTTGGGAGCAAATATTTTACGGAGAATTTGACGGCATACGCAACAAACGCGTACTTATAAAAATTATCGGAGAATAATATAGTGTCGTTTAATAGTGTCGAAAAATTACGTTTGTGAAAATAGAAAAATAGGAAAAATTATTTTCTGCCAACTCCCAATTCCGCTATCTTCCCCGAAATATCTCCCGACGTCATAAGCGTTTCGCCGACTAAAATTCCGTCGAATTTGTCGCAAATTTTTTGCACGTCGTCAGCCGTTTTAATTCCGCTTTCGCTTATGTGAAGCGCGTTTGTAGAAAATTTTTTCGCCAAATCAATACTGCTTTGCAAATCTACCGAAAACGTTTTTAAGTTTCTATTGTTCACGCCTATGATTTCAGGATTTATTTTTTCCGCAATTTTCAATTCCGCAAAATCGTGAACCTCCACAAGCACTTCCAAGCCCAAATTTTTGGCGTAATCGTAAAGTGATTTCAAATCTTTTTCTTCCAATACCGACACTATAAGCAAAACCACAGAAGCGCCCGCGTTTATTGCGCGATGTATTTGCTTTTTGTCCAAAATAAAGTCCTTATTTAGCACGGGAATTTTTACCGCCGACGCGACGGATTTCAAATCGTCGATATTTCCTTTGAAAAAAACTTCGTCGGTCAAAACGGAAATTGCGGCGACGCCAGATTTTTCGTAAATTTTTGCCTGCTCCACTACGTCGATGTTTATATTTATGTCGCCCAAAGACGGCGAAGCGCGTTTTACCTCGCCGATAATTTGAATTTTTGCGCTGTTTTCGCGTAAATATTTAGCAAACGAATACGTTTTCCGCACGGTCGACGGTTTTTCGTCTTTCATTTTTGCTATTTCAAGCCGTTTTTGCTGCAAAATCGATTCTAAAAATTTCATAAACACTTCCCTTCTATGACGGATTTTATTGCGTCCGTCTTAAATTGCGTTTCGTTCCATTCGTCTTCGGGGCTAGAATCAGCCACAATGCCCGCCGACGATTGAAAATATACGTTATTTCCAATCTTTATTGCGGTACGAATTGTAATTGAACTCAAAATATTTCCGTTAAAATCAAAAAAGCCGAACGCGCCGCCATAAACTCCTCGTTCGTATTTTTCCAATTCCTGAATAATTTCCATAGCCCTGATTTTTGGCGCTCCCGTAAGAGTTCCTGCGGGAAACGACGCTTCAAATATCTTCATTTTATTGCAATTTTCGGGAATTTCGCCCGTTACGATAGATACTATATGATACACGTTTGAATACTCTTCTATGCCGAGCAAATTTTTAACTTTAACGCTTCCCGCTTTTGCGTAAGCGCCAATATCGTTTCGCGCCAAATCGACGAGCATAATATGTTCGGCGCGTTCTTTCGGACTGTTTATAAGGTCGTCGAGCAATTTTTTCCTTTCAACTTCGTTTTTTCCTTTGCCTTTGGACGTTCCCGCAATCGGACGAATTTCTATGTTTTCGTTTTCTATTTTCAACTGCAATTCTGGGGAATTTCCGATGAGCGAATATCCGTTTCTTTGCCAAAAAAACATATACGGCGACGGATTTATTTTGCGAATTTTTGAATAAATATCTATGGATTTCGCGTTTGTGGATATTTTTTTGCGATTTCCTAACTGCACTTGAAAAATATCGCCTTCCAAAATGTATTTTTTTGCGATTTCCACATTTTTAAGAAATTCTTCTTTGCTTACCGTATTTTGAATGTCGCTCGTTTTTATTTCGTAATTTTCTTGCGGCGAAACAGTTTTTTTCGTTTTTATAAATTCAATAATTTTTTTCGTTTCGTTTTCCGCGTTTTCGGCGATAATATTCGATATAAGTTTCATAGAATTATCCTTTGTGTTTTGAATTAAAATGTGCGAATAATATGTCAAATGAATATCGGGCATTTTCAAATCGTTTATATTTTTGCGTTCTATCTCTTCCAAATAATGCAAATATTCATAGCCAAAATAGCCGATTAAACCGTTTCCGTAATCAAGTTTGTTTTCAATATTAAATATTTTTTTTATACGCGAAAAAATTTCAGAAAAAGCCGTAATCTCGCAGGTAGTTTCGCCAAATTCGGCGATAAATTTGTCTTTTAAATTGTCGTATTCGCTTTCAAAACACATAATTTTTTTGTCGATTTTTATGTCAAATTTCGGGAATAATCCGATAATGCTGTTGTTCCTATCGATTTGAGGACCTTTTGCGGAATCCAAAATACATACGTTTTCTTCGCCAAATTCCAAATAAAATTCGCGAAATAAGTCAAAAAAATCCAAATTTGTGGAAACTTGCGAAATATTTTGAGTGAAAAAATTACCTTTTTTTTCTATTTTATCAAAAAAATTCTTTAAGATTTTATAACCGTATTCAGTCGTTATCGATTCGGGATGAAATTGAACGCCTTCCACTAAAAATTCTTTGTGTTTAACGCCCATAATTTCGCCGTCGTCGGTTTCGCAGGTAATTTCCAAATAGTCGGGCAAAGTTTTTCGTTCTATCGCGAGAGAATGATAGCGCGTCGCCTTAAAATCGTCAAAATTTTCAAAAATTCCTTTTTTTAACGAGCGTATTATAGATATTTTTCCGTGCATCAACTCTTTTGCGTGAACAATTTTTCCGCCAAACGCTTCGCCTATCGCCTGATGTCCCAAACAAATTCCAAAGATAGGCAATTTTCCAGCAAATTTTTTAATAATTTCCAAACAAATTCCCGCGTCTTTCGGCGCTTTTGGACCGGGCGACAAAACGATAGCGGAAACGTCCATTTTTTCTATTTCGCTTATGGTTATTTTGTCGTTTCTAAAATCCGTTACGTCATATCCCAATTCGAGTAAATACTGCTTAACGTTAAACACAAACGAATCGTAATTGTCTATCAATAAAATATTCATAATAATAGATTTTAATACCTTTTTTTGAAACTTAACGCATTTTTTAATTCGCTAAATTTTTGTATTGTCGGGTCGTCCTGATACGAATTTCTTAAAATGCTTTTCAGCAGTATCGACGGAATAAAATACATATACCAAAGCGCAAGAACTATGGCGCAATATTTTATCCTTTTGGGTTTATATTTATACTCCGCCGGACGCGCGTCGTCTATAACGTAAACGGTAGAATAATCGCGTTCCATTTTAATTTGCACCTGTAATCTCTGCTGCAAAAATAAAATTTGTAATTGTTCCAACATTTTGGAATTTATGTAAAGTTGCGTGTATTTATCCGACAAATTTATCACGTTGCCAAGTCCCGGCAAAACCGTGCCGTAGCCGACGGTTTCTATTTGTTCGTTTTGCGCTTTCAGTCGAGACATTTGATTTCTCAATATTGACATTTCATTTGAAGAAAATTGCGTTAATTTAAGCGTTTCTATTTGCTTTTCAATGGCGCTAATTTCGGATAAATTTGAAACATAAGTCGAAAGCGACAAATTTATTTGCGTTTGAACGTTATAAAGATTGTGTTCTTTTTGAAAATTTTCCAATTCCAAAGCGGCTTCGCGGGATTTCAGCGAATTATCTTCAATTTGTCTATCTAAATATTCTATTGCCCCCACAAAACTTTCCGCGTAAATTTCTCTGCTTCGTTCTATCATTTTTTCTACGACGAAATTTGCAATATCCGCCGCCTTCTGCGGATTTTCGTTAGAAACCGAAAGCGTAATCGATAAAACGTCGGTTATTCCCAAGCCGCCTTCTTCTTCCATAGTTATTTTAATGTCTTTTTTGAGCAATTTTATAGTTTTGTCGAGCGGATTTATTTTATTTTTGCGCTGTTTGTAATACGTAATAAGGTCAAATTTTTCTATTGTCGCTTCGGCGAGAGAACGCGAATTTAGAATTTCCAAATATTGTCTTTTTGAAAACGGATTTTCGCCTACGAAATCGCCTACTCCGCTGACTCCGACTATCGACATTATGGACGAAGTTTGATTTCCTTTCGGCAAAAATACTACTTCAGATTTATAGTGTTTGGGCAAAAAAGACACGCCGACAAACGTCAAAACGCCGACGATTATTCCCGAAACGACTATTTTTATTTTGTTTTCCGCAAAAATTATAAGCAAATCGAGCAAATTTATTTCTTTATTCATTTTTATTCCTAACTTATTGACGACTTTCAACAAACGAAATAACGGTTATCGCCGCCGTAATTACGGTCGCTATACTTCCGACAATACTTAAAACTCCGCTTGTAATCGATACGTTTTGCAATTTTTCCTGTTTTTGCACGTAATCGTCTTCGGGAACCCAAATCGCGTCGCCGCGCTCTATTTTATCTACGTCTCTGGGATGAAGCGAGGTTTGCGTCGCCGCTTTTATTATTCTCGTTTGCTTTTTAATCGCGCCGCTCTTGTATCCTCCCGCCTGCGAAACGTAATAATTAAGATTTTTGCCTTCCACAAAATCGACGAGTCCCGGTCGCACGACTCCTCCCATAACGTTTATAATCCAGTCCTTTTTTTCAATATAAATTTCGTCGTTTTCTTTTAATATTACGTTTCCTATTGAATTATTGTCCATTTTAAGTTGCGAAAAATCGACGCTTACTCTCGTTTCGTTCGTATGATTAAATTTCAAAAAATTATTTTCGCTCGGAGTTATTTGCATACCGTCTTTTGCCGCCGATAATTTTTTAAGTTCGGTTTTGCCCGCGTCAATAAAACTGCGACGAACAATTTTGCTTCCTTCCAAAAACGCCTGTTCCGTTAATCCGCCAGCCATTTGAATAACGTCGGTCAAGCGCGTTTTATTTTCCTGAATCGTATAAGTTCCCGGAAACATTACTTCGCCGAAAACTTTAACCTGTCTTATTTGACGATATTCCGCTTTTCTGCTGACCGTTACTATGTCGTCTTTTTCCAACAGAAAATCAGCCGCTTTTTCAAGAGGCAAGGTAATTTTTACTATGGAATCCTTATCGCCGACAAATCGGGTAACGACCAATCGCGAACTGTCCGCCGACGAAAACAATCCGCCGCTTAAACTTATCAAATCCGAAAGTTTATCTCCCGCCACAAAATCGTAAGTTCCGGCATAATGCACGTCGCCGTTTATTATTACCTGCAAATCCTTTTTTGGAACGAATATTTTATCTCCGTTTCGCAAATTTATAATAGGATAATCTACCGTTCTATTGGATTTTACGACGTCTATAATTCTTGCGCCGTATTTGGGATGAATGAGTTGTACTTCGCGCAAATTCGCGTCGTTAGAAACGCCGCCGATTTGGTCTATTATCGACTGAATAGACAAATCGCCGCGAACGGTGTGAGTTCCTTGTTGATTAAATTTTCCCTGCGCTTGAAATGTAACGTCTTTGATTTTCGCTAAAAAAACGTCTATTCTGTCCGCTTTGTATTTTCGTTTTATAAGAGCGATTATTTTTTCTTTGGTTTCTTTGAGCGTAGACCCCGAAATATCGACTGCGCCCACCGTCGGAATTATGCAAACTTCGTCGCCCGTAACCGAAATATTAAGCACAGTTTCCCGCAATCCCCAAACAAACGCTTGAAATATGTCGCCGCTTCCCGGATAATACGCGTCTTCGTCGATATACAAACCCATCAAATCCAAAGTTTTATTTTCGGTTCTCTCGTTAGACAAAGCGTCGCTTGGCATTTGCGTACCGAATCCCGACGAAATCGATATTTGCGGCTGCGGCGAATAACCGCCGCCGCTCATACCGGATACCGCTCCAAGTCCGATTCCCATTTGCGAAAAACTTTGCGTAACCGCGCAAATTACGGACAATATAATCGCTATTTTTCTCATCGTTTTCTTTCTTAAAAACGCGGTTACTTACTTTTCGGCGAATGTTTTTGGTCGTATTCCGCGCGCGCAGTTTTCGCTTTATTGTACAATTCGATATATTGCTTTCCCGCGACGTCCCACGAAAAATCGACGTCCATAGCGCGTTTTTGCATATTTTCAAAATGAGTTCTGCGGTCGTACCACGTTTCGACAGCCCATTTTATCGTTCCGTAAATCGCCTGCGGAGACGCGTCGTCGAAAACGAATCCCGTTCCGACTCCCGTATTCGGATTGTAATTATCGACCGAATCCGCCAAACCGCCGACTTTGCGAACTATCGGAAGCGTGCCGTATTTAAGCGAATACATTTGGTTAAGTCCGCACGGCTCAAAGCGCGACGGCATTAAAAACATATCCGAACCCGCTTCTACGAGGTGCGCCATTTCGTTGCTATAACCGATATATGAGCCGAATTTTCCGCCGTAAACCGCAGGAAGCCAGCCGAAATATCCTTCTAACGACTTGTCGCCGCTGCCGACTATCGCAAACTGTATTTCAAATTCGTTCAAAATCTGTTCCAAAACGGGAGTGAGAAGGTCGTAACCTTTTTGGCTCGCCATTCTTGCGACAATTCCTATTATGGGAATATTATCGTCGGCTTTGAGACAAAATTTTGTCTGCAAGTCCTTTTTGCATTTCTTTTTTCCCGCCAAATCTCCGCTACTGAAATGATGCTTTATAAAAGCGTCTTTTTCAGGATTCCATTCCTCGTAATCGACACCGTTTAATATTCCGCAAAAATATTCGCCTTTCGCGTTAAAATAAGGCGCAAGTCCAAATTCGGAATACGGGTCGGAAATTTCTTTCGCGTGAGTCGGACTTACCGTATTTACCGCGTCGGCAAAATAAATTCCCGCTTTAAGCATATTCAAATGTCCGTTGTCTTCAAATTTATCGCTCGTCCAATGCTGCCAGCCAAATCCCATATATCCGTAATGTTCTTTGCCGTAAGTTCCCTGATATTGCGCGTTGTGAACCGTTAAAATTCCCGCCGCGTGTCCGATTGTCGGATTATTCCAATACCAAGTTTTTATGTACGCAAGCGCCGGAGCCGACTGCCAATCGTGGCAATGAACAATATCTACCTTAAAATTCGTATCTATGCACGACTGCAAAGCCGCGTTAGACAAAAATGCGTATCTGCTCGGATTATCCAAGAAATCGTTGTAATTGTTGTCGTGATACAGACCGTCGCGATTGAAAAAGTTGTCGCATTCAATAAGCCACACGGGAACGTTGCCGTAACCTGTGGTTTCGTATAATCCGCACCATTGTTCCTGACCGTTTCCCATATGAACGCAGAAAGAGCCCATTACCTGTTTTACGGCAAACTTCCCTTTGCCGACGCCCGTCTTATCCTTAATCGTTTTGTAATATGGAATTACGATTTTAACATTGTGCCCGTTTGTTTGCAAATATGCCGCAAGCGACGACACTACATCGGCTAACCCGCCGGTTTTTGCGAAAGGAACCGCCTCTGACGCAATAAAAAGAATATTCATAAATCCTCCAATTTTAATTAAATATTGACTTTCCAAATGGTAATATAATTTATTTCCAAACAAAATTACGCATTTTTCTTTATGCAAAAAGTATTTTCCCAAAAATAACAGGAGAAATTATGGCATATATTAAGGATTTATTTGAATCGAGTTTTTTAGAATACGCGTCTTACGTTATAAAAGACCGCGCTATTCCGTATATAGAAGACGGCTTGAAGCCCGTTCAGCGCAGAATTTTGCACACGCTTATGAAAATGGACGACGGAAAATTTCACAAAGTCGCAAACGTCGTCGGGCAGACGATGAAGTTTCATCCGCACGGCGACGCTTCCATCGCGGACGCGCTTGTCGTTTTGGCAAACAAAAATTTATTTATCGAAAAGCAGGGAAATTTCGGAAACATTTACACGGGCGACGGTCCCGCCGCTCCGCGATATATAGAATGTCGAGTAACGCCTTTGGCGAAAGAAATTTTATACAATCCCGAAATAACGCAGTTTGAGCCGAATTACGACGGTCGCGAAGACGAACCGATATGCTTTCCCGCAAAAATCCCCGTTTCTTTAATTCTTGGCGCGACGGGAATCGCGGTCGGAATGGCGACGGAAATTTTGCCGCACAATTTTCACGAAACGCTTGCGGCTATGATTTCCGCGTTAAAAGGCGAAGATTTTGTTTTGTATCCCGATTTTCAAACGGGCGGATTTATCGACGTTTCGGATTATAGAGACGGAACGGGAAAAATTTTATCCCGCGCAAAACTCGAAGTAGTCGACGATAAAACCGTCGTAATTAAAGAAATTCCCTGCGACACGACGACGGATTCCCTAATTGAATCGATAGACAGAGCGGCGAAAAAAAATAAAATAATGGTAACCAAAATAACCGATTTTACGAGCGAAAAAGTTGAAATTGAAATAAAACTTAAACGCGGTTTTCACGCCAAAGAAATTATGGACGCTTTTTACGCTTTTACCGATTGCGAAAAAAGCGTTTCGGTAAATTCGCTTTTAATTAAGGAAAATCATCCCGTAATTATGCCGATAACCGAAATTGTAAAAGATAGTTGCGAGCAATTAAAAAGCGTTCTCGAAGCGGAGTTGAATCTTGAAAAATATCATTTGAGCGAAAAACTTTTTCAGCGAAGTATAGAGCGAATTTTTATTGTAGAGCGAATTTACAAAAAAATAGAAGAAATGAGAACGCAAAAAGATATAAACTCCGCAGTAACGCAAGGATTTGAGCCGTTTTTGTTAGAAATCGGAAGACCGATAATCGAAAGCGATATTGAACGTCTTCTTCAAATTCCCATACGCAGAATTTCGCTTTATGATATTGAAAGAAATCAAAAAGAGGTAGCGGAAATTAAAAAACGTCTCGCGCAAATAGAAAAATTGCTGAAAAACATAACGGGCTACGCGATAGAATGGGTAGAAAATCTTGATAAAAAATACGGACATTTATATCCCAGAAAAACCGAAATTTTAGAGATGAACAGAATTTCCGCTCGCGCCGTCGCCATTCGCGACAAGGATTTGAGATACAACGGCAACAACGGATATTTGGGTTACGAATTAAAGGAAGGTCCCGTTCGTTGCAAAGTTTCGGTTTATGATAAAATTTTGTGCATCGATAAAAACGGAAATTACAAAGTCATCGACGTTCCCGAAAAAATATTTATAGGATATAGAATGCGTTTTATAGATTTGGCTGACAACGCCGCGGCAAACGTAGAATTTACAGGTTTGTATAAAAATTCGGACGGAGCGATTTATATAAAACGTTTCAAAATAGAAAAAGCGATGGTCAATAAAGAATATTCGATTTTGCCCGATAAAAAATGCGAATTGCTTGAACTTATTACCGAAACGAGCGGCTCTTTCGTGATAAATTTGGTTCCCGCCGCAAAAATGAAAAAAACCGTTGAAATATACAATATTTTAGATTGCGCGATAAAAAGCGTTTCGGCAAGAGGAATAAAAATTACCGACAAGCAGGCGGCAAGTATCGATTATAAAAAGAACGTTTGATATTAAGCGTTCTTTTTGCGATTACGTTGTCATTTGCTTGAATTACAATTTTTAATATCGTTATTAAAATTTTTTTTACAAAAAAATAAAAAAAATCCGCATTTTACTGAAACATATATTATATTTATCACAGAAAACTAACCCAAACCACTTAAAAAACAACAAAAAAGAATGAAAGGAAATGCGGTATGAAAAACAATTTTTGCGATTTTAAAGATTTTAGTACATCTTTGATGTGCGCCGCATTATATTTTATTCTTATGAATAATAAGGTACGAGAGGGTAGTACCCCCCCCCCCCCCCC
>WRFX01000044.1 GCA_009787445.1 Chitinivibrionia bacterium
CATTTTCCGCTTTGTGAGACGCTTCCATCCTTGATATGGCGCTTAAAATCTGCGGACCTTCCCCGGCTTTCGCCTTATTCGTAGCCGCCATCATTTTTGGAATGGCAACCGCCGCCAACACGCCGATGATTACGATAACAACCATCAGTTCCACCAATGTAAATCCCTTTTTGTTCATAATTCCCTCCTTTGTTTAGGTTTGAACAAAACTGTTAAACTATTTGCAACTCGGACTATTCCGATTATTGCCGAAAAGAAGTTTGCATTGCGCAGAGCAGGAAAAACGGCGGGCGCGCCACTGGTATAACGCTTATCCCTTTATTTTTGTTTTGCAAGACGCAACGCAAACGTCAACTCAAACGCCGTTTTGAACAATAACGGCGCAACGCGCATTCAGCGCGTTTTGGAAAAATCGGAAAAATGTGGATTTTGTTAAAAGAAACTGCAAAATATTGCAATAAAAAAATTAGCACACATCTTTCCCTATTGTTTCTGGCTACCGAGGCGGTCGCAATGCCCTATGCCCAAAAACACAAGAAAGAGTATGTGCCATATTTAACAGGCACACGCCCTTCTGTTATCTTCTGCAAATCGAAAATGCGACCTTTCGGTAGAGAAGAAAACATAACTTTCGTTCGTGTAAAACCTTTCAAAGAACCTCCGAGAACGGGTTTCCCCTATCCCATATATATTATGCGGATTATTTTTTAAATTGTCAAGCGTTTTTTGTAATTTTTTTATTTTTTTTTATTTTTTTTATAATTTATACGAAAATTCGGCGTTTTCAGTGAAAAACATATTATTCGACATAAGCAAAATTTATTTAAAATCTGCCGCGCGAGTATAATATTTGCGCAAACGCGGTGTGAAATAAATTATTTTCCTTTCAAAAACAACCGAAAACTAACTGTGAGGGAAAATGAGTTATCTTGTTTTTGCGCGTAAGTGGCGACCTATGACGTTTGACGACGTCGTCGGGCAGGAACATATTACAAACACGCTCAAAAGAAGCATTGCGACGGGAAAAACGGCGCATTCTTATATATTTACAGGAACGCGCGGAGTCGGAAAAACCACGACCGCGCGAATTTTGGCGCGAGCGCTTAACTGCGAAAAAGGACCCACGCCAAACCCTTGCGGAGAATGCGACAGTTGCAAAGCGGCTATAAACGGCTCAAATTTCAACATCGCGGAATTTGACGCCGCCTCAAACAACGGCGTAAACGACGTAAAAGAACTTATGGAAGCGGTAAATTACGTTCCTATGGGAAACGGCGCGAATTATCGCGTATTTTTGATAGACGAAGCGCATTCGTTAAGCAAACAGGCGTGGAATTCGCTACTAAAAACGCTCGAAGAACCGCCCGAAAACGTACTATTTATTTTTGCGACGACCGAACCTGAAAAGATACTGCCGACGATTCTTTCGCGTTCAATAAGATTTGATTTTCGCCCGATTTCGCAAGAGGCGATATTCAGACAACTTACGCGAATTTGCAATAGTGAAAGTATTAAATTTGAGGACAATGCGTTAAATTTAATCGCCCAAAAGGCGAATGGGAGTATGCGCGATTCTCTATCGCTTTTAGAACAAGTTCGCTCGTTTTGCGAAGGCGAATTGACGGAGTCGGATACGCGCAAAATACTTGGTCTTGTATCTGTTGAAACGTATTGCGAAATTTTAAAACTCGCGAACGAACGAAAAATCGGCGAAATTTTGCAAATTTTCGATAAAACGCTTGAAGACGGCTTTGATATTTCGGAATTTATAGACGGAATGCTATCGTTTCTTCGTATGCTTATGTTCCTGAAAATTAAGGGAAATACTGATAAAAATCCGCTTTACGAAAATATTGTTGAAAACTATTGCGAAGGCGATATTTTGCGAATCAGTGAAATGGTTTCTGCGACGCAAAAAGAATTGCAATATTCGTCGTTTAGAAGGTTTAGCGCCGAGCGACTTTTGGTAAAAATTGCGAATATGGATAAAACCGTGTCAATTCAGCAGATATTAGACATTTTTAAGAAAAGCGAGGACGGCAGTATCCAGTCGGGGGAGTTTGAAATGGCGCAAGAATTTGCGTCAAAAATAAAACCGAAGGAACTTAACGCGGAAATTCCCAATAAAACGGACGAAAAAACAGAAGAAACGTCGCAAGAAATAAAAAAAGAACCGCAAGAAGTCAAATTTGAAGCGCAAAAAAAGCGCGAAGAATACGCGGCAAAAAAAACGACGCCGCAAAAAATTGAAACGGAAAAAACAAAAATTAAAAAAACGAAAGAAAGCGTTGAAGAACTTATGAAAAATCAGCCGATTGTGGCGAAAATCGTAGAAAAATTTGACGCTAAATTTATATAAATAAGGAGGTTACAAAAATGTCGGGCGTAATGCAAAAAATGATGAAACAGGCGCAAAAGATGCAGGCGGAATATCAAAAATCGCAGGCGGAATTGGCGAAAAAAGAAGTTGTGGGAACTTCCGGCGGCTCAATGGTAAAAATCGTTATGGACGGAAACGGCGTTTTGCAGTCGGTAAAAATTGCAAAAGAAGCCGTAGACCCCGACGACGTGGAAATGCTTGAAGATTTGGTTGCGGCGGCTATCCGCAATGCAAGCGACCAAGTGAAAAAATTGTCCGACGATTCTCTCGGCGCAATGACAAGCGGACTCGGATTATCGGGCTTTTGATGATACCGAAGCATTTGCAGGATTTGGTAGACGCATTGCGGATTTTGCCGTCTATCGGCGAAAAAAGCGCGTTTCGTATGGCGCTTTATTTGCTGGAACAGGAAAACGGCGCTCCGCTTAAATTGGCAAACGCGATAATTAACGCGCAAGAAAATATTGTGCGTTGCGAAATTTGCAACGCTTTGAGCGAGAAAAATATTTGCCCGATTTGCAGTAATCCGAGCCGCGACAATTCCGTAATTTGCGTGGTTGAACGTCCGTCGGATATGCTTGCGATAGAAAAAAACAACCGATTTAACGGCGTTTATCACGTTTTAGGCGGACTTATTTCTCCGATTTCGGGAATTACGCCCGACAAATTGTCGCTAAATCTTCTCAAAAAGCGCGTGGAAGAAGGAAACGTAGCCGAAATAATTATCGCTTTGGGCTTTACGGGCGAAGCGGAAACGACGGTTTTTTACATTCAAAAGGTTCTTTCGCAATTTCCGCTTACCATTTCCAAACTTGCGCAAGGGTTATCGTCTGGACTCGAAATAATTCACGCCGACAAAAACACTTTAAATCAGGCGATTGACGATAGAAAAATAATTTCAAAAACTATTCGGGAGGAAATATTATGAAAGAAAAATTGATTTCATTTATTCGCAGAATTTTTTCTACTTGTTTTGGTATCGGCTATATTCCTGGTCCTGCGGGAACTTACGGTTCGCTTTTGGTCGTCGGACTTTTGTATTTTTTTATGGACAAAACGCAGTACTGGTTTATAAATCAAAACGCGCATTTGTTTCTTTTTGTTTTTATAGTGTTTGTTTTTGCGGGTTTTTGGCTTTGTAACGACACTATAAATAACTTTGGCGAAGACGACCCAAACAAAGTAAATATAGACGAATTTGCGGGGCAGACGATTACGTTTTTGTTTGTTCCGCTGTCGGTTCCCGTTTTATTGACGGGATTTATATTGTTTCGCTTTTTCGACATAGTAAAACCGTATCCCGTTCATCTTTTTGAGCAACTTGACGACGGCGTGGGAATTATGATGGACGACGTTATAGCGGGAGTGATGGCTTGTGTTTCACTTAATTTATTATTGGAGGTATATGGAATTATTATCGCAAGAGTACAATGAAAAAATCGCCAAAACAGGCGTATTTTTGACGGCGAAAAACGAGCGCGTATCGACTGCCGAATCGTGTACGGGAGGACTTATCGCTTCGGCGTTTACGCAGTTTCCGGGGGCTTCGGCGTGGTATTTCGGCTCGATTGTCGCTTACGACAACACTATAAAACAGAAAATTTTGGGCGTTCCCTCCGACGTTTTACAAAAATACGGCGCGGCAAGCGAGCAAACGGTAGAAAAAATGCTTGAAGGAGCAAACGAACTTTTCAAAACCGAGTGGGTTTTAGCGGTTTCGGGAATTGCCGGACCCAGCGGCGCGACTTTCGACAAACCCATAGGCACGGTTTATGTAGGAGTTTTATACAAAGGAAAAGTTTTGGAAATTTCGCACAATAAATTTTCGGGAAACAGAAGTCAGGTACGTTTGCAAACCGTTCAAAAAGCGATAGACAGCGTATTTTCACGTTTGTAAATTAAAGAAATTTGCTTTAATTTGTTTTTGATTTGCAGAAATTATAGTTTTTTCTGTTCGTAATTTCCAATTAAATTTCTATTTTTTAAAATTTTTAATTTTACTTCGCATTTTCCATTTAACAAATAGTATTTTTCCCATACCACTAATAACGAAATATCGAAATTTAATTTTCGTATTTCACTTGTGTTTTTTATGTTTAATAATGACGGGTAGTCCGCCTTTATAGGTTGTTCTACCTATCCTGTCATTATTAAATATGAACATATTTCGTTATTAGTGGTATAATCACGATTATTTGGTAGGGCAGCCTTTTTCGGTTTTACCGCATAAAATTCCCCCTATTATAACTCGTAATTATTTGAACTTACAGCCATTGGAATATTTCCAATATTCAGATGTTTTACCAATTTTAAGACATTTGAAGTTAAACAAAATGGAGAAAGGAGGAATTTTATGAATGAAAACGATATGATGCCGGAAGACGCAGAACGAATTATAGCCGCCAACCATAATATGCCAGAAGCAGAAAAAAGACGGCTTAGAGAATTAGCGCAGAAAAATGCAGAAAAGAAGAAGAGAGGTTGGTAAATTTACGTAACATTTAACTATAAGGAGGTTTTTTATGGAAAACTTTAAAAATGGGGCGCCTGCTCCAAAACCTAACGAGAATAAGAATTGGCCGAGTAAAAAGCCGGGAAAGCCATCTGGGGACGATCGTGATAATAACCCGCCTAAACCTAAACCTAAACCTTAAAACAGAAAGGAGGTACTAATGAGTCGTAGTCAAGAAGAATTGGATCATTGGGCTGATTTGCATAATCCAAACAACGATGCGTATCAGGACGATTTGGACAATCACGCAAATCAACTAAATCCAAATAACGACGAGTATTGGCATTCAAGAGAAACGGACGAAGATTAAACAAAAAATCTTAAATACTAGGTAAACCGGGGCGTAGAAATACGTTCCCGCTTTTTTTTGTTGCGGCAGATAGTATTTTTATTAGGAAATAAGGAGAAAATATGCTTGTTTATCTTGATATTTGCTGTTATAACCGTCCATACGACGACCAAAAAGATTTAATTATTCGCTTGGAAACGGAAGTATAATATGAAAACAGACATTGTTTTACGCAGCGAAGGTATGCGTATTTTAGCGCAAAATCTCGGTATTGTAGATTGCGAACGTTTTATTACAATTATTTTGCGCGAGCCGTTTGATTACACAAAGTGGCGGCAAGACCTTTTTGCCGACGAAACGCTTGACGATTTCCTTGATAACGCAATGAAATACAGAAAAAAAAGCCAACGTAAACAAAGAAAAATTTAACTTTTTGGAGGCGTATTGTGAAACTCACAAATAAAGAATATTCCGAAAACCTTTTTGAACGAATAACTTACGGCATAAATCTTTCGTTCAACAAATTGATTGACGAAAAAAGAAAGAACGGCGAAAAATTTGTCTTTATGAAAGACGGCAAGGTCGTTTTGGTTAACGCTAACGACGTTAATTACAGAGAAATAAAAGAACCAACGTTTAACAAATAAAAAATAGCGAGGAAACAACCGAATTTGAAGTAAAATTATGAAAAAAATATTAAAACCGTTAATCTTTTCGTTATCGACAATAATAATTTTTGTCGCGGCGGTTGTCATTTTATTTTTTTATATGCTTACTCCGAAACAATTTACGCCTATAGTCAATAAATATTGCACAAAATACCTCGACGCAAAGGTAAATTTTAATTCCGTCAAGGTTTCTGTTTTTGAAGAATTTCCTAAATTAAACGTAAAACTTGTCGGAGGCGAAATTATTTCTAACGCAATGCAAACGGATACGTCGTATTTGTCTCTTCATCACGAAAATGCCGACACTTTAATGCGTTTTAACGAACTTATTGTGTCGCTTAATCTTAAAGACCTGTTAAAATCTAATATAAACATACACGATATTAGCGTTTCACAGCCGATTATAAACGCTTATGTGTCGCATTCGGGACGCGCAAATTGGGAAATTTACACGCCGAACAAAAGAAACGACACCAATGACGCTAAAAAATTAGCGCTGAATATTAACACTTTTTCTATTGAAGGACCCGCAAAATTAGTTTATAGAGCGTCTCCCGATTCAATTAACTTGCGCGCCTCTATCGGCAACTTGTTTTTTAAAGGAAACATTACGCCCGATACCGCAAAACTTGAAATTAGCAAATTCGTATTATCAGACGTAAAATTGAACGCCGAAATTGAAAAAAACGAAATAACCGCCGAATTATTATTAGATTCGACCGTTATTGAAGCGGGCGAAAATCGTCGGGAATACAATTTGAAAATCGAAGGCGCGGCTTCGGCAAGCGTTAAAAAAGAAAAATATTGCGATTCGCTTCCCTTAAAAATAAACGCGACGCTTAAACTTGCTCCCGAAAATCTTTACTTTTTCGGACTTGAAAACATTGCCTTGACTATCGCGGATTTGCCGCAACTTAAACTTGACGGCGAACTTGCAATTTCAAAAGACGATATAAAATCGGATTTGGAATGTAAAATTTCGGAATTGCCCGTGCAATCGTTATTGTCGCTTGTTCCCGAAAGATTTTCGGTCGAAACGAAAAAATACTTAACGAATATTAAAATCGAACTAAATGCAAAAATTTCAGGCAGTTATGAATTTGCAAAAAACGGTAAACGTCCGAATGTAACCGCCGATTTCAAAATACCGAAAGGATATGTTATTTACAAAGATACGGACGCGAAAATCGATAACATTTTCGTCGACGCCTCTTTGCGCTTCGATAATGATAATCCAAAAAATACGGGAATAAAAATAAAAAATATTGACATAGAAGCATTTGCGGCAAACCTGAAAGGAAGCGTAAACGCGACGAACATACTCAAAGACCCAAACGTTACGATGAAACTAAACGGTTTTGCCGATTTGAAAGAACTTTTGAAATTTGCGCCCGAAGATTTGGGAATAACCGCTCGCGGAAACGTATTGTTCAATATCGACGGTTCAATTCGCGTTAGCCGTCTTAACGAGCGGGACTGGGCTAAAAACAACTTTGTCGCGCAGGTAACCGCCGACAAAATACGAGTTCGCTTTCCAAAGGATTCGATAGGTATTTTGGTAGAAAAAACCAATTTGGAACTGAACACTACAAAAACGAGAATAAGCAGAAATACGGGCGAAGTAAGGCGGCAAATCAGCGTCGATTTCAAATCGGACACTGCGCGTATCAGGATGCCAAGCCGCGAAACGATAGCGATTTCCAAAGTTGACCTGTCTATGCGCTCCTCCGACGCTATTTTAAGCGGCGACACGTCGAGAGTGATACCGATGACGGGAAGCGTAACGGCAAATACGCTGCAATATACGGACGTCGATTCTTCGACCATAAGTTTACGCGAATTAAAAACAAATATAAGAATACGCTCGTCGGCTGAAAATCGGACTTTACCTTTAATACGCTTTGACGTTGAAACCAAACAGTTGGGGATGCGCAGCGAAGAAAACAGATTCGGAGTACGCGACGCAAGCATAGCGATTACGGCTACAAAAAACGACCCGAATCAAAGAAGACGTCAAATGACTCCCGAACAATTAGATTCGCTTCAAACGATATATCCCGATATTCAGCGCGATTCGCTGGCGCAGCACGCTCGCAGGTTGCGGCGGGAAAGTCGGGAAAGCGATGAATTTGCGGAACAGGACATTAACATAAAAAACGCCGAACTCGGAACGCTTCTGCGAAGTTGGACGGTTGACGGAAATATAAAATCGCTCACGGGAAGAATAGTATCGCCTCATTTTCCACTGCGAACCCGTTTGCAAAACATTGACGCGTCTTTCACGACAAACGACGTTACGCTGAAAAACGTAACCGTCAGATGCGGCGAATCGAAATTTGACATAAACGCGAAAGTCGAAGGTATTCGCCGCGCATTGTCAAGCGGACGGGGCTTGAAAATAGAGGCGAACCTAAAAGCCGACACTATAAATTTGGACGAACTGCTTACCGCCGCATACGGCGCGTCCGCATATTCCGAAACGTCTAACGAATACAAAAAAGCGGTGGCAAACGCGCAGGACGACGAACAACTCGAAAAAATAATTCAAAAAGAAACCGAAGACGAAAAAGAAATACAAAAACTTATAGTAATTCCGTCAAACGTGAGTATTGATACGAAAATAGACGTAAGTTACGGAAAATACGGCGGCATAACGTTAGAAAAATTATCGGGAGCGTTAATTTCACGCGATAGATGCCTGCAATTAAAAGATATAGTCGCAAAAACAAGCGTGGGAGAAATCGACTTAACCGCGCTTTATGCAACTCGTGGAAAAGAAGATATTACGCTCGGTATCGACCTCGAATTTAAAGACATACAAGTGGAAGATTTTATAAAAATTATTCCGTCTATCGATTCTTTGGCTCCTATGTTACAGTCGTTTAAGGGAGTTATAAATAGCCAAATCGCCGCGACGGTTTCTATGGATTCCACAATGAAAATAATTTTGCAAACATTAAACGCCGCTTGCAGAATAAGCGGTAAAAATATGATACTTTTAGACGGAGAAACGTTTTCCGAAATATCCAAAACGCTAAAATTCAAAAATCGCGAGGAAAATTTTGTAGAAAGTATTTCTTTGGAAATGCTCGCACACGATAATCAAATAGAAATATTTCCGTTTATAATGCAAATCGACCGCTACAAAACGGCGATAAGCGGCGTTCAGCGGCTCGATATGACGTTTAATTATCACATTTCGGTATTAAAATCGCAACTTCCGTTTATGATGGGAATAAATATTTCGGGAAACATAGAAAATATGGACAAAATGAAAATTCGCCTTTCAAAACCCAAATATAAAGACATAAATTTGCCGACTTACGTAACGTTAATAGACACGACGCGCTTAAATCTTCGCGGACAAATAGACAATTTTTTGCGACAAGGTGTCGATGTTGCGCGGTTTAGTCAGTTTGTCGCGCCGACGCTCGATTCGTCTTTAATAGAAAAAGACGCTAATATTTTAACAAAAGAGGATTCTTTGGCGCTTCTAAAAGAAGGAATTATAGTGATTGCCCCCGAAAAAACGCCCGACGCTTTACCCGCAAATAAAGAAAAATCGCGACAAAAACGCGACGACAAAAAGCGTAAAAACGAAAGACAAAACAATTACGAAGGCGCGATAATAAAAAAAATTCGCGCAATTATCGCTACAAAAACGTGATTTTCGCGCAAAATTTTCGCTAAATTAAGAATTTTAGCGTTATTTAAGCGAATAATACGTTTTTAATTTGCGAAATATATTATTTTATCTTTGTGGAATAGATTTTGAAAAAATTGATAAAAAGGATAAAAATCTTATGACGAACAACCGCTCTACCGGTATATTTTTACATATTACGTCTCTGCCCGGAAACTTTGGCGCAGGCGATTTGGGTTACGAAGCGAAAAAATGGATAGATTTACTTTCGCAAAATTCCATAAAAATTTGGCAAATTTGCCCGATAAATCCGACGGGATACGGCAATTCGCCTTACAATTCTCCGTGCGCGTTTGCGGGAAATCCGCTTTTAATTTCCGTCGAACTGTTGCGCGATTGGGGCTATCTTAAAGATAACGAAATAGCAAAATTTCCAAATTTTTCGCAAGATTTCGTGGAATTCGATAAAGTTTTCAATGAAAAAAATAAGATTTATCTTAAAGCGTTTGAGAGGTTTACGCCGAATCAATTTTATCGCGATTTTTGCGAAGAAGAAAATTATTGGCTTGAACCGTACGTTTTATTTTTGTCGCTTTCAAA
The DNA here is from genome assembly GCA_009787445.1 of Chitinivibrionia bacterium. GTDB lineage: Bacteria > Fibrobacterota > Chitinivibrionia > Chitinivibrionales > Chitinivibrionaceae > WRFX01. The sequence goes on from WRFX01000044.1 coordinate 10,093, forward strand.
AAAATTCGGCACGGTTCGTTGGAACAAATGGGATAAAAGTTTTGTGAAATACGATAAAAAAACGCTAGACAAATGGGCGAGCGACAACAAAAAAGAACTCGATTTTTACAGATTTGTGCAATTTGTTTTCCATTCGCAGTGGTTTGACTTGAAAAAATACGCCGTCGAAAAAGGCGTGCGGATTTTCGGCGACGTGCCGTACTACGTTTCATACGAGAGTAGCGACGTTTGGTCTAATCAGGAACTTTTTGAATTGGACAAAAACGGCGCAATGATTCGCGTAGGAGGAGTGCCGCCCGATTATTTTAGCGAAAACGGACAACTTTGGGGAACGCCGATTTATCGTTGGGAAAAAATTAAAAATACGGGTTACGATTGGTGGCTAAAACGAATAAAACGCGCTTTTTTCTACAACGACATAGTGCGAATTGACCATTTTCGCGCATTTGAATCGTTTTGGGCGATTGACGGCAAGGCAAAAACCGCAAAAGTCGGCGTTTGGGCAAAAGGACCGGGCGACGATTTTTTCAATAATATTTACAAAAATATGGAAAAAATTGAACTTATTGCCGAAGATTTGGGCGTTATAACCGATGAAGTGAACAAACTTCGCGACAATCATAATTTATGCGGAATGAAGGTTTTTCAATTCGCGTTCGACGGCAATCGCGACAACTATTATTTGCCGTATAATTGCAATCGTCAAAGCGTTATGTATTCGGGAACGCACGACAACGACACCGTTTTGGGCTGGTATAAATTGCTCGACGAAACTACGAAAACTCGCGTGAAAGATTATATTAAGGCGAAAAACGACGGCGAAGTTTTAGAAAACGTAATTCGCGAAATTCTTGCGTCCGTTCCCGTTTATGCGATTTTGCAACTGCCCGATTTATTGGGACTTGGAAGCGAAGCGAGATTCAACGTTCCCGGAATCGTAAGCGATAAAAATTGGGCTTGGCGCTTTAAGTGGAAAGATATTTCTGCAAATAACTTCAATAATTTGAAGAACTTAATACGTATTTTCGGTAGAAACTAATCGTTTGTATTTAATATTTCTTCGAGCGACTGCGTTTCGCCTTCTTGCGACGAAATATTTTCATCGTCTTCGGGCATAGAGCGCAAAAACGTTTCGTAATTTTTGTAAAATCCGTCTTTTATCGGCACTCCCCCGATTTTCAAAAACGCGCTTGTTAAATATTTGTGCATTGATTTTCCGTCGGCGGGACCAGTGCTTTTCTTGTTTCCTTCGCCGACGCAAGAAATAGTAATATCCGAAATTGTGCCGTTTGGCGAGCCGAATTTAGACAAATCCACGCGAATTATAGCGTTCCACAAACAATAATTTGTTTTTTCGTTTGAATCCGAACTCGCATTGTAAGGACGTAAAATATCGTCGCTCGTTCCGCTTTTGGCAAGATTTGAAAAATTTTCGTAATTTTCGGGAATATCAAACGCGCTTAAACCGTCGTAAGGACCCGCGAGCCGATTATGCATTCCGATAGCCGACGGCGCAATATTTTGCAAATCCGAAAACGGACGAATAACGACTATCGTATCGCTTTGATACGGGCGAAAAATTTCGTCCTGCATAACAATTTCATCTATAAAAAGCGACGGATTATTTGCGGGATTTTGAATTATCTTGTTATCGTAGAACATATTAAACAGGTGAACTTGTTCTAAAAGAGTAAGTTCCAAAGTTCCCAAAGCGACCGAATACGTGTAATCCGACAACTTATCGACCGCCGCGCCGACAATTCTAGCAATTTCCTTATAAACGCGAACTCCCGTAATCTCTTTTTCGGCAAATTCTTTCTGCATTTTTTCCAAAATTCCGAGTCGATAAAACAGCAAACCCAACACAAAACCTTCGTCGGTAATGTTTCCTTCTTCGTCAAACGCTTTTTTTGCGTTTAGTCGATAAATCGTTTCTACCGCCAAAATATTATTGGACGACGTAAGTAAGTCAAAAATATAGTGGTTACCCGCCATTTTTCTGCCGCTGTTTTGGACTTTATAAGGATGTTTTTTGTCCGCAGTATTGGTAAAATATACGGTGTTTGCTCCGATTTCTCTCGCCCAAGCGACCGTATCGTCGACTTCTTTCGTATCGTCAAACTTTTGATTTTGATAAAAAATTCCCAAATCAAACATTAAAGCGTTCAAAATGGGTTTTGCCGTTGACGAACCGTTAGGAATTCGCCGCGAGAGAAGCGCCGCCGCCCGCGAACCTATTCTGTCGAGCGAAGAATAAGCGAGCAATTTCCCCGTTTTGGAATCGATTATGGAATATGCGTAATATTGACTTTTTTCAACGCCTTCTATTGTGGTATATTTTGCAAATCCGCGCTGTGAAACCAAACTGTCAAGCGTTCTTTGCAAAGGCAAATCTATTGTCGTATTTATGGTTAAATTTCCTTTTAAACGAATAAGAGAAGACGAATTTAATATGTCAAAACCTTCGAGCATTTCAGCGCTATATCCCTTTTTTTGCAGGTAGTTAAGCCAATAAATATTAGCCAAATCTATCAGATGTTCGTTTTCGGAAACAATTTGTTTCGGTTTCGCAAATCCTAACTCATTTATTTCTAAAAGAACTTGCGCAGATTTTTCGTCGTCCCAGCCAAACGCTTTTTGTATTCGCGGCATATCGATTTTGCACTGATTTCGTATTTTTTCAGGATAATTCATACCCCATTTTACCATTCGCGCAACATAAATCGCTTCGGCGTCGCTGAGTTGCGAAACAGGTTTTCCCCACAACTGCGAAGCAATATCGCGAACTCCCACAAGTCCGTACGAAGACGTAATGCAATGGTTGAAGTAAATTGTCATAATGTCCTGCGGCGTATAGCGTTTACGTAATGCGGCGGCTATGCGAATTTCCTGTATTTTTCTATCCACGCTTCTTGGAACGATTCTTTGTCCGTCGTTATCCAATTGCGAAACAAACATTTTTGCGACCTGTTGCGTTATTGTGGAAGTTCCTTTCGGGCGAAATTTTTTGGTCTTAAAAAAATCCAAACCCGCCTTTATTATCGCTCTTGTGAAGCCGTGATAATCAAAGCCGTAATTGTTTGTAAAAAACGTTTTGTCTTCGGCGGCGACTATTGCCGTTATTAAGTTGCCGGGAAGCGAATCGAAGGTCAATCTTGCGTGGTCGGTTGAAATTTCGGCGATTTTCAGTCCGCTTCTGTCGTTAATTATTATTCTATTTGAATACGAAAGCGGCTGATTTAATTTTTCGACAATTTTAAGCGACGGATAATTTTCGAGTTTTATTCCTTTGACTTCCGCCTGTTCTTTTTCTTCTGCCTTCTTGTTTCCCGCGACTCTTACGACTTGATTGCGCATTTCTTCTTCGTTTAACACGTCTTTCCAAGCCGCGCCGAAAGAATTTGACAGCAGTCCCCTATTGTCCAAATCGATAAGTTTGTCCGCCCATTTATTCACGTAACGATACATAAAAAATTGCCCGATAAAATACGCGGCGACTCCAAGCGAAAGCAAACAAAAAATTACGACTATCGAAATTATCGAAATTTTTCTTAATTTTTTCAAAAAATTTATAATTAGTTTTTTCATAAGACACATAAAATATTTTTTGCCGCAAGTAAAATTTAAAAAGAAACGAAAAACGGGCGAAAAAAACGCAAATTATTTGCCGTTTTTGCTTTGCCAAATAATATTTTTACGAAAAAGGCATTTTAATTGAGGTAAAATATGAGAATTCCGCAAAAAAGTACGGCTACTATACCGATTTTTTTCTCCGCAAACGATAATTACGTTCCGATAATGTCGGTTATGATTCGTTCAATTTTGGAAAATGCAAACAAAGAGCGAAAATACGAAATTATAATTCTAAATCGTGATATTTCCCAAAATTCTATGGAAAAAATTCGCGAAATGTTTGCCGAATTTCCTAATTTTTCTCTGGAATTTTCTGATTTTACCGAAATTGCCGAAAATTGCAAATTTTTCGTTTCTCGACATATTACTATTGAAGCGTATTTTCGTTTGTTTATACCGTTTAAGTTTCCGCAATACAAAAAAGCGCTTTATTTTGACGGCGATATGGTCGCGACGACCGACGTTTCGCATTTGTTTGATATGGATATTTCTAACTATTTAGTCGGCGCGGTTAGAGACGTGGCTGCCGCTTGGTATTTTTTACCGCAAAATCTAAAAACCGACGAATATAGCAAAATTTACGAATATATGTTGTCTATGGAGAATCCGAGCGATTACATAAACAGCGGAATGTTAGTAATAAATTGCGAAAAATTTCGCGAAACTTACTCGCAAAATGACATTTTAGACGCAATTTCTTCTCGCGAATGGCAGGTTCACGACCAAGACGTTATAAATTTTTTGGCAAAAGATAAAATTTTTCATTTTGATTACTCTTGGAATTTTATGCTGACGAGTTGGGCGAGGTTTTTGCCGCAAAATTTAAGCGTAAAATATCTTGAAGGCGGGAAAAATCCAAAAATAATTCATTATAAGCCGTATTATTTTTATTGGTATATTCCAAATTTTGAATTTTTTTGGAAATACGCGACAAGAACGCCGTTTTTGGACAAAATAGTAGAAAAAGTTCGCCGTTTATCCGACGGCGGAAAGTGATAAACGACACTTTATTCGTAATTAGATTATTTATGTAATTTTAGGTATTTTATGGAAATACTTTCGGCAAATAGTATTTTTGTGGTAAACGGAAAGGGAAATTTATTCGCCCAAAGATATGGGGGTTTATGATGACAAATAACGACGATAATTTTCAATGGGATTGCATAAAAGGCGTGCGGGCAATTAAAGATAAAATTGACGCTAAATTTGAAACGATGACAGGAGATGAAATAGCGGAATATTTACGAAATTCAGGCGCAAGATTCGAGAAATATATCACATCTGTTCGCGCCAAAGAAGGAATAGTATTATGAAAAAACTATAAAATATCTTTTTGATTTTCGGCAATTAGTATTTTTATAGTAAAAGAACCAAAAAATTCATAAAAACTTTAAGAAAGGAGTTAAAAAAATGAAAATGAAATGTTTATTGTTAGTGATAATAACTGTGGTTTTGTTGGCTGTATTTATGGGAGGATGTACGGAAGATCCTGATAAAGACAAGGAAAAGCACGTTCATAAGTGGGTTGAAGGAGAAACAATTTCTCTTGCGACTTGCGAAATAGCAGGCAAAAAAGAAATGATTTGTGAATGCGGTGCCAAAGAAATAAAAGAAATTCCTAAATTAACTGACTGTAATAACAATGTTCATACTCCTGATGTTTCTTGGTATGATGAGTCAAAAACGGAATTTACAATAACGACGGCAGAACAATTATCTGGTTTGGCGAAATTATCTAACGATGGGAATTATTTTTCAGGAAAAACAATAAAACTTGGTGCGAATATTATGCTTAATGATACGACGAATTGGAAGAACTGGGCTAATAACGCTCCCAAGAATAAATGGTTGCCGATTAAAAGATTTAAAGGTGATTTTAATGGCAATGGGTATGTTATTAGTGGAGTTTACGTTAATAGTGATGAAACGGGAGGATTTTTCAAGATTGCTTACGGAAAGATAGAAAATCTTGGTATAACAGCTTCTTACGTTAAAGGTGGTAGTGGTAGTTTTGTTGATATTTATCCTTATAATGCTTTATATTTTGGCGTTGGAATATTGGCAGGAGGAAATTATTATGGCGAAATTATTAATTGTTATGCTATTGGAAATGTCGAAGGGGACAAATATGTCGGTGGATTAGTAGGTGGTTCTTCTGAAAAAGGTACTATTAGAAATAGTTACGCTATTGCAAATGTATCTGGTAACACAGCCGTTGGCGGATTAATAGGAATTAGCGGTAGATACGATATTATTAGTGGCGGCGGCGGCGGTGATATTGCTGGTAGCGATGTCAATAATTGTTATGCATCTGGCAGAGTTAATGGTGATAACTATGTCGGTGGGTTAATAGGAACAGCCGTGCTTTTATCAGGTAACGGTATAATTAGTAATTGTTATTACGATAAGGAATCCAGTACACAAAGTTCAGGCGTTGGAAATAAACCAGAAGATTCTCATTATCAACAGTTTGGTAAAACAACAGAAGAAATGCAATCAAAAGTATTTGTGGAATTGCTTAACACGAATGCTTTCCGTTCAAAAAATGGAGCGAGAGATTGGAATTATTCCGTTGGAAATTATCCAACACTTAGTAAAAATGTTGCTACTAATAAGCACCCAAACTTAACTGATTTCTTTGATGCAGGAAATGGAACTGCTGTATCCCCTTATATTGTAAGAACAAAAAAGCATTTAGAAAATCTTTGTACTCTTGTTAATATCGGTTTTGATTTTTATGAAGAGTTTATAGATCTCAAAGCAGATATTTCTCTTAATGATACAACAAATTGGAAAGATTGGAATAATACTCCCCCCGCAAACATTTGGACTCCAATAGGAAAATATTTCGGTGGCGGGGGAAGTTATTTCGATGGCGCCAGTTACAATAAGCCATTTAGAGGTACGTTCAATGGACGAGGACATATTATTAGCGGAGTTTATATAAATAACAGACAACAATATCAGGCATTATTTGGATATATGGATGGTGGTGAAATAAAAAATATTGGAATTATTGCTTCTAATATTAAGGGCGGAAATTATTCAGGCGGATTGGTAGGAGGAATTGGCGATTATACTACTAATATATCTAATTGTTATTCAAATGTAATAGTGCCTATTGATGAGTATGGTTTAAGCTATTATGGCGGATTGGCTGGAGGTGGCGCAAGAATAAAGATTAGTAATAGTTATTCTATTTTGGGTGGGTTAGTAGGAAGAATAGGTACAACTGAGAATTCCTATTATGATAAAGAAAAAAACAACAAATCTAACAGCAACATTAACAAAGGCGAAGGCAAAACGACCGCAGAAATGACACAGCAAGAAACCTATGAAAATTGGGATTTCACAAATATTTGGGGAATAAACAGTGTGATAAACGACGGTTATCCGTATTTGCGTGTTTTTCAAGAATAATTTCCTATAAATCAAAACAGAAAAATTTATAAGCCACCGTAAAAAACGGTGGCTTTTTCATCGTCTAAAAAATAAAAAATCACATAACGGCTTTCATTTGTGTTATTTTTTCATTTCTTCTATTTGTTTTTTCAATTTTTCTATTTCTTTGTCTTTTTCAGTAAGTTCTTTCTTGCTTTCAGTAAGTTCTTTGTCTTTCTCTACTAATTTTTTGTCTTTCTCTACTAACTCTTCCTGAGCTTTCAATAATTTACCTACCGTATTCTCATCGTGCCAATGCCAATACGCTTCGTTATCCATTTCTTTGCGCACTTCGGGATTACTACTGATATAATTCAATATTCCCAACATCTTTTTAAGATTATCGTCGGCTTCAACTGGATATTTATAATCCATCGTCGTCTCGTTCTCGTCCGCAAAATCTTTCTGCTCAAATACGCTCAATATCTTCTCTAATTCCGTCTTCGGAGTTTCAAATGT
>WRFX01000045.1 GCA_009787445.1 Chitinivibrionia bacterium
CGCATATTGTCGGATAGAAGCGAATATTTTTGTTTGAAAAACCAGTCAAAATATTCTTTTTCGATTTTTGGCGTAGTTCCCGAAGAAATTTCGCTGAAAATCGCCGATTTTTGCGATAATTCCATTACTTTTTTTGCGGAAATTACAGCGTTTTCTTCATCTTCGTCTAATATCAAAAAAAATACTTTTCGCGACAATTCGTCGGCGGCGTTGTCGGTTAAATCTTGAATAAATTTTTTGGATTTATCGTTGGAAATAAGCGACAAAACGGAAGAATCGACTTTTATTCCCTGCGTAATTTTGAAAAATATTGCGAAAATCGCAAGAGTTAAGACAATTAAAAAAATCGCGTTTTTTTTGAAATAAATCATTAAATTTTCCAAAACAAAATTAAATTTTCTGCACCAAAACTCTTGCAAAAACTTCTTTACCATTTATGTACGGGCGATACTGTTTTTCTTGAACTATTTCATATCCTTTTTCTAATATTCCGCTTAATATGGGAAATACGGAAATGGCAAACGGCTTTTTATAGTCGCTCGGTATGTAGTTATTATTTACCAATAATGTTTTAGAATCATCATATTCTTTTATTATCGTATTCTTTATCTTTTCTGGTATATTTTTCAGAGGCATAAGTTTTATATTCCTATATTTCGGTCTATCTTTTATCGGGAGATTCGTATACCAATGACCCGCCGCCTTTGTAATTTGCTTTTTTGGAGTTAAATACCAATATACTTCGTTGTATCCCGCCCATACTTGCTTGTTCATAAAATACGGAATATAAGCGTCGTTTTTAACATTTGTAAAATTTGAAATAATTAAAAACTTTTTGCCGCTATTTATAACAATATCCCAATAATCCCGCGCCCGCGAAAACGGCGGATTTGTACATACTATATCCGCTTCTTCATTTAATATTTTTAACGAAAGCGGGTCGTCAAAACTACCATTGTAACCTTTTGGAAATTCCCTTGTTTCTTCATTTTTAGTTTTCGTAAATATATACGTATACACATATCCTTTTGGTCCTTGACTAAACAAATCTATTCCTCCGCTGAAATGCGTGCAAATAAGTTTTTTTAATCCAAGTTTTTCAAAATTCTTTATAAAATATAACGCAAACGCCGAAGTATTGTTGTTATTTTTATCTTCAGTATCGCCGACGGCATCGTCGCAGTTGCAAAAAACTACTTTGTCTTTCCAAATTTCCGAATCGTACATTTCTACTTCTTTTTCTACGTCTTCGTATTGCGTGTAAAATTCGTCGTTTTTTACTTTTTGCGCTTGTTGCATTATGTCTTTCGGAGATAATTCGCGCTCTTTAAGTGTCGGATTTGTCCTTTTTACTATTTTCACCGTTTCTTTTTGAATATCGGTTTTTATAAATATCTCTTCAACAAACGCCTTGTGAGATTTTATAAAATCAACATATTTTTCAAACAAATTTTTATTGTAAAAGTACATTTCCTTGCTTTTGTCTTCTCTCAAATTATTAAATTCTGCCTTTATATCGTTTTCAACTTGTTTCATATCGCTTACTTCGCAGGTAAATAAATATTGATAAACGGTTCCTTTGGACTTGCCCGTCATATTGTTATATTCTTTCAAACGCCGTTCAAGGTCGTTGGTTACGCCTATTTTGCAACTTATAATTTCTTTCGACGATTGAACTATATAAACATATTGTTTTAATTTATCTTTCGACATATTAAACCGCTTCCTTTTTTATTTTTGATATAGAAAAATAATTTTTGCTTATAAAGAAAAGAGAATTTTTATGTAGAAGAATTACTTTTTGAATAAGATTACGATTTTATTCCTGTTCAAAAAGTAATTCCTCGTTTTGGGATAAAAATTGTTCCGTTGGAATTTCGGAAGTGAAGTTTATGCGGACAAAACTTTCGTCTGCGGAAAAAATAAAAACTTCCTGAAATTTGTTGTCAAGCGTAGAATTTATAGTTATGTATTTTACGTTTCTTTTTATAGCCGCGCTTTTCGGAGTAATTTTCAAAAGCCAATCGTTTTGGTTTTTCGTCAGTTCGCAGTCAAAACGTTTTTGCAAAATTGAAAAATCGCCGCTGAAAAACGGAGCGAGCATTGCGTATTCGGAGCGTGTAGAATTATCGTTAAAAGTTATTACTTTTTTAAGATAGGCGGGATTTTGCAATATCCAAACGACGCCTTTATTTTTTACCGCTAAAATTTTCCCGTCGCAGACAAGCGGCTTTTCAAGGGATTTCATTTGTTTCGTCTGAATAAAATCCGCTCGTACGATACTGTCTTTGGAAATTACGTTTTGCAAATATTTAAAGTCAACGTCGCTTTGAGCGAAAATCGAAACGGAAAATATAAAAAAAAACAGTAATTTTTTCATTAGATTATCTCGGTAATTTATCAGGTTTTTCGCTTGTATATTCAATTCTGTTTGTCGCGGTCATTGCCCAAGACAACGGATTTTTCACGATTAATTCGTTGAAATTTTTATTGTTTGGCTTTATTTCGCCTTTTGTAAATTTATAAATTGACAAATTATCAAAACGCCACTTNGATTCGTCAAATTTCCAACCTGTTAAGTTGTCCAAAAGCGTTAAAAATTTTATTGCCGTTTGTTTTTGTTCTTCAATAAGATAAAAACTACCGTTTCTTTCTTCAAAGTTTGTCAACTCGCCGTTTCTATCGGAAATTACTATTTTATCTCCGCCTCTTTTGTTATTATTTATTTGTTTTAACTTTTCAAAAAAATCTTTTAACGCTAACATTAAAGACGAGGTTGTATAATGTTCGTTAAAAAATACCGTTTTTAACGGATTGTTTTCATTTTCGGCGCAAAGAAAATCAAACCAACTTAAACAATTTTCCGGATAACTAAACAAATTTTTGAAAGTTCCGTCAACAAATAACAGCGGACAAATTGCTTCTTTTTTTATTTCTATTTTTTTATAACTGCCCACAATTCCAAGTAGCAAATGAATAGTGCCGAGCGGATATTTTTTTGAAAAGTTATTTTTTCCGTCGTAGTTTCTTATATTATTCGGAGAAATACATTCTTTGAAATTATTCCAGTTTTCCGGTATGTTTTTTTTATTCCACAAAAGCATATGTTGCCCCAGGGATTTTACGTATTCGCGAAATATTTCCATATCAAGAAATATACAATCGTCAATTTTTTCGTTTTTCGATAACGACATTATTTTTCCATCGTAAAAACCCGTGATTTTCCAGTTAAAAATAGCGGACATCAGTAAACCGCAAAGCAATCCGTCGCAGTCCGGGCTTAATACGCATTTTTGGTTTTCCTTAACAATCCAAGAATATTGTTTTATTATGTTATCGTAAATAATTCTCCCTTTTTCATCAACTAAATTTAACGTCATAATCCCTCTTTTCGTCAAAAAACGTTTGCATTTCCAAACATTGATTTTTATTTTTAGCCCATTCTTCCGTCTTTTTTATGTAAGAATAAATATCTTCCCGTATTCGCCTCTTCGCTAAATTAACATATTCCTGTGAAATATCAAACCCCAAAAACTTTCTTTGCAACGCTATTGCGGCTAACGCCGTTGTTCCGCTTCCGATGAAAGTATCGAGAACAATGCCGTCTTTCGGGCAGAAACATTGAATAAAATCGTACGGCAGTTTATCGGGATATGTTGCAGGATGTTGATGTTTCAAACGAGAACCGTCTCCCGCAGTTAAATATTCCCAAACGGTTCCTCTGCATTTCGTCGGATTTATCTTTATGTGTCTTGTATCTATCCGCGTTCCGTTTGTCAATCGCGTTCCGGCGCCTTTCATTGTCTTTCCTCCGTGTTTGGAAGGAATTTTTAACGGCTCTTTATCAAAATACGCCGGTTTATCGCCTTTAAGAAAAACCATCATATACTCGTGGTCTACGCGAAATCTTTTGTTCCACCACGCGCCTTCAGCGCCGAATTTTTTGTAAATCAAGCATTCGAATAATCTAAATCCCGCTTTTTCACACCAGTCAATAGCCAATTTAAACGAAGTTAATGATTTGGCAAAATTTTTTGTCTGGTCTTGAATTACAACAACCGATATTGAGCCGTCTTTCATTACGCGGAACAGCTCTACTCCTATTTGCGATAAATCTAAACAAAAGCCCTTGTAGTCGCGAATGTTGTCGTATGGCGGCGAAGTTATCATAAAGTCGATAGAATCGTCGGGTAAATTTTTCAATAATTCGCAACTGTCGCCCGCATATATATCGTTCAAAGCAAAATCGCCTATTTTTTCATTTGTATTCCTCAAAAATCCACCTTCTTTTCAAAAAATCTTATACGTTCACATTAGCGTTCAATTTCACCACGTTGCCCGTACCGCTTTCGACGAACGACTGTTCGGAAATTCGCGTTAAAACGGCGTTTTCAGTAAATTCTTTGAGCGTAAGCGAGCCGTTATTGCACATCGTCGCTTTTAGTTTGGAAAGCGAAATATCCAAAACTTCCGAAAGCGAGCCGGCGGCTGGAACATAAGCGTCTACGCCTTCTTCAAACTTCATCGCGCCGCTTATTACTCCTTCGTTGTAACGCTGCCAGTTTCGCGCGCGATTGCTGCCTTCGCCCCAATACGCTTTATAGCGTTGTCCGTTTATCGAAATTTTCGGCGTCGGCGACTCGTCCGTCATCGCGAAATATCGTCCCATCATCACAAAATCCGCGCCCATCGCAAGCGCAATAATTATCTGCGTGTCGTTTACAAGCCCGCCGTCAGAACAAACGGGAACGTAAATTCCGGTCTCCGAAAAATATTTGTCGCGCTCTTTAACGACATCCATTATCGCGCTTGCCTGTCCGCGTCCTATTCCCTTTTGCTCGCGAGTAATGCAAATGCTTCCGCCGCCGATTCCCACTTTTACGAAATCCAAAAGCGCTTCGTTAGCCAAATATCGAAATCCGTCGCCCGCGACTACGTTTCCGCCGCCGATAATTATTTTGTCGCCGTAATTTTTTCTAATCCATAAAGCGCATTCTTTTTGATATTCCGAATATCCGTCGGAAGAATCTATCGTAAAAACCGTCGCGCCTGCCTCTATTAACGCGGGAACGCGCTCTTTATAATCGTGAGTGTTTATTCCCGCCGACGCGACAAGCCGTTTTTCGTCGTCGACTAATTCGTGGGGGTTGTCGCTGTGGGCAATAAAATCCTTGCGAAAAACCAAAGAATCCAAATATCCGTCGTTTGTGAGAACGGGAATGCAGTCTTTTCGATATTGACGAATGGTTTTATTCGCTTCGTTTAGCGAAACGCCTACTTTAACCGAATAAACGTTTTGCGCGGGAGTCATAAAATCCGATACGGGTTTTGAAAAATCGTCTTCTTTTTCCCAATAATCTTTGTCGGTTAAAATTCCCAAAAATTTGCCGTTATATTCGCCGTTGTCCGTAATCGCTATGGTGGAATGATTTGTTTGCGAAACGAGTTTCAGCGCGTCTTTCAGAGAAGTTTGCGGCGAAACGTTCGTGTCGCTTCTCACAAATCCCGCCTTAAAATTTTTTATCGCCTTAATCATAGCCGTTTGGTTTTCAATGGGTTGCGAACAAAAAATAAACGCCGTTCCGCCTTCGCGGGCGAGCGCGATTCCCATATTTTCGCCTGAAACCGCCTGCATACTTGCCGCCGTAAACGGAATATTCAGAGATAATTTTGGCTTTTCTCCTTTTTTGAAACGGGAAAGTGGCGTTTTCAGTGAAACGTTATTTGTAATATGTTTTTTTTCGCTTAAACGGGGAATTAAAAGATATTCCGAAAAAGTTCTTGAAACGTCGTCTATAATTGCCGCCATATTTTTACTCCTTTTTATATCCAAAAATAATATTTGCCGCAAGACAAAAAACGCTTCTTTTTTACTCGCTCCCGCAAAAATCCGTGTTTTTCAAAAAAATTCCCATTTCTCCACAAACAAAAATTATTTTAGCAATACCACAAATTAAAAAAAGAAAGCGGTTTAATATGACAAAAGATAAAATAAAGCAATATGTCTACATAGGTCAAGTAAAATCGGAAACTACGAGATGTAAGATAGGAATAACCGACGATTTACAACGACGTTTGAAAGAATATAACAGCATAACGGGCAAGTCGAAAGACGATACGTATAAATATTTGTTTACTTGTAAAGTAGAAGACGCAAAACTTTTGGAAAACGATATAAAAGCCGAATTTCGTCTTATGAGAGAAAAAAGAAGCCGAGAAATTTATTTTTATAACGACGATTTGTTTGAAAAATATGTTGATTTTATAAAATCTCACAAGGCGTTTGTTGAAGAGATATTTATAAAAACCGACGTTCAAAAAGAAATAGTAAAAATAGTAAAAAGGACAAATCCGACGCTTAAAGAACGCGAATTATCTCCGAAAGATATAATGCAAAAGGCGCAAAAAGTAAAAAACGACGAATTTTACACACAATACGAAGATGTAGAAAAAGAAGTAGAAATGTACGACGCGGAAATTTGGAAGGACAAAGTGGTTTTTTGCAACTGCGACGACGCCGTCGGCGATACCGAAGATAAAAACAATAATAACACGTCTGCGTTTGCGTTATATTTTATAAAGAATTTTGAGAAACTTGGATTAAAAAAACTTATTTGCACGCATTTCAGCGGGGGAATTGATTTGTTTAGTCAAGGACCAAAAGGATATGTGTATACGTATATATTTACGAAAACTAAAAATGAAGAAACAAGGGAATTTCCAAAAGGTTACAATGGAAGTTTTGACGACCCGCTTTCGTTAAAAATATTAAATGAAGAAGCGGATATAGTATGTACAAATCCGCCGTTTTCGAGGGCGCGGGATTATTGGAATATTGTTATAAATAGCGGGAAAAAATTTTTAATTATTTCAAATTTTACAAATGTTAAAAATCAGCCGTATATTCAATATTTTAGAGAAAATAAAGTTTGGGCGGGATATAATAGAGTAGATTATTATTTAACGCCTAAAAAACAAGTTACGCAAGCGGCAGGACATTGGTATACTAATTTTGAAATAAAAGACAGACCAAAATATGAGAATATGAAAATAATGCCTTTGGGAAAAATACCAGAAAAATATAAAGAATTCGACGATAAAAAAACATTGGTGGTTAATAATAATTACATACCCAGCGATTATAAGAAGCCGTTTGCGGTGTCGGTTTATCCTATTTTAAGCGGAGTTTTAGAAAAAGGATACAAACTTGTTGAAGACAAAGAATACGTGCCGTACATAAACGGAGAAAGACAATTTGGAAGAGTTTTGTTGCAGAAAATTTAATTTAAAAATATTCAAAGCCGCTTTGAATGATTTTTTTAGTTTCGGTTATTTGATTGTATTTTTTCCCAAATATAAAATTACTCGTTCAAAAACTCTTTTGCTATATACTCGTAATTCTCTTTTTGTCTGATTCCTACCAATTCTATAAGCCCCGACACGTCCAAAATATCGTTTGCCAATCTATTGCGCAAAGTTTCGTCTACCAAATAAACAAACATATATAATACTATTTTTACAACGCTGTTTACGTTTCCCTTAAAACCTATTTTTTGGGCTAACGACGTAACTTTATTTACATAATCCTGCTTGTTTTTAGCGTTCCAACTTTTATTAAAAAGTTCTTCCACCAAATTAAATAAATCTTTTGTTTGATTATCGCTTAATTCTCTTTTAGATACGTACGAATTATTTTCTACGTTTATGTCCATAGAAAACATAAATTCGTATGTCGCCAACAGCACTATTTTTGGACGAACTCCCATAGTTATCAGTGCGTATAACATAAGCGCCGCGTTACGTTTTGCGCTTTCTCGTATTTTACCTTCGTAGTTAAGATAAGCGCCGACTAAAATTTGCGAAATATAATTGTATTGTATTTTTAACACTTTTACTTCGTTTTCTTTGATTAGATTCATTGTTTTTCTATCCCTTTCTTTTAATAAAAGTTCCAAATTGCCGCTTTGTAACCAATTATTCTTCCCTTTTATGCCCCAAAAATAATATTTGCCGAAAAAGAAAAAATTTTTTAGTGAATATTCAAAGTCGCCTAATGAATTTTTTGGGTTTTGCCTTGTTTTTTATTTGCGCGGATAGTATTTTTATAGAAAAATTTGTATTGAAAATCAGGTAAGGAGGAAAATATGGCTTTGTTAATAGAATCGAAAGACAAAAAAACATTAAAACCGTTTTTTGCATTGGCAAAACAAATGGGACTTAAAGCAAAATATACCGAAATTATTATAAACGGCGAGAAAAAGCCAAAATCGGAATTTGAAAAGAAAATAGAAAACGAACTTCTCTATTATCGCAACGCAAAACGAGAAAAAATATTTCAGGAAAGCGCAATAATATTTTCGCAAATAAGAAATCGAGCGGAAACTGAAAGTTGGAAAGACGTTTCCTGTGAAGAAGTCAACGCGCTTATTTTAGAAGCCCGCATAGAAAAATAAAATTTCAAAAAAAGCCCTTTCCGCAAATATTTCGAGACAGCGTTTAACCGTCCTATATGACAATAGTGGGAATCCGCTCGCAAAGTTTAAGTTTTCGGAAAAAAACCGACGTACTTTTGCAGTCCGAAGTCGAAATCCCTTTAATTTTTCGTTCGGTAAACCCTACGTCAATAAATACGGAAAGAGCAAAAAGTCAAAAGGAAAATAATATTTGCCCGAAAACAAAAAAAAGCAAACCGCGTATTTTCGCTAATCAAACGACTTATAAAAACATTCTCTTCTTTCTAAAAAATTTATAATTTTAAGTTTTCGACTATATTTTTTATAAAATTCTCTTTTCTTTGCAAACAAAAATTATTTTATATAAGTTTTTAACACAATAAAGTTAAGGAAATCGTTATGGTAGGCAGTAAAACAAATACGGCGGAAACATTGCTTGAAATTTCTAATGAATATTCGGATTGCGAGAATCTTCAAAAACCAATATTTTACAATTTTCCCTCAAATAACGAGATTGCTCAAAAAAATGTATCAAATTTAGATTTAAATGATATTTATGTCGGAGATTGTTTAGAAATATTGAAATCGTTTCCTACCGATTCGGTTGATTTAATAATTACAAGTCCGCCATATTTTCAACAAAGGGAGTATGGAAGCGGCGGTATAGGTAACGAAAAAACAGTTGAAGATTATATTAAAAATTTATTAGACATTTTTACCCAATGCGTTAGGGTTGTAAAAAAAACAGGTTCTTTGGTCTTTAATTTGGGAGACAAATATGTTAACGGAAATTTGCTTTTAATTCCGTATCGTTTCGCTATAGAAGTTCAAAAACTTGGAATAGTTAAATTGATAAACGAAATCACTTGGGTTAAAGTAAATCCGACTCCAAAACAAGATGTGAAAAAACTTATTTCTTCCACAGAACCGTTTTTTGTATTCGCCAAGTCAAATGATTACTGCTTTAACAAAGATGATTTTCTTGAATATCGAGATAAGTATTTCGGGAAACAAACAAAAAAGGCGAGTAAAAATATAGGTAAAAAATATTATGAATTGATTGAAAATTCTGTATTATCGCAAGAGCAAAAAAAACAGGCGCAAAGAGAATTGGCAGAAGTAATATCCGAAGTCAATACCGGAAAAATAGAAAGTTTTAGAATGAAAATAAAAGACATACACGCGCTTCCTTACGGTGGAAACGCGGGGGGAAGATTAACCCAAATAAACAACAAAGGATTTACTATTATAAAAATTTACGGAAAATCTTTACGCAGAGATGTTATAGAATCAACGGTTGAGACAATAGAAGGAAATAAGCATCCTGCCGTTTATCCTGAATTTATTATTCAGGAATTGGTAAAACTTTTAACGAAAGAAAACGCTGTCGTACTTGACCCTTTCATCGGTTCTGGAACAACAGCCGTTGTCGCGCAACGCCTTAAAAGAAACTACATCGGTATAGAAATTCATTCCGAATATGTTGAGGATGCAAAAAAAAGAATAGAAGAAAACAAAAATAATTATTCATTGGAATTATTTGTATGAACGAGTTTGAAATATTGGAAAAATTGCTTAAATAAGCGGTTGTCGGTACAGAAAATAAAGAATATCCGAAATTTATTGTTTCAAACATTGATATTATTATATCCTCGATAGATAAAAACAAATCGTTATTTTCAGCACTGATTACTTCATTATTAAAGAAAATATGCAATCCAAAACAAGATATTCGTTTACACAGAATGGATTTTAACGGAGGATATTCCGCAAGAAAACTTGATACGGACGTTACCTCTCCTTTTTTTAAAAAGTATTTTCCAAAATATGCCAATAAAGAATCGGCGTTTTTAACAATGGCGACGCGAGCGCAAATTCCTTGGACTAAACAGGACGGATATAAAATTAGGACAAGAGCAAGTAAAGAATTTATGAACAGTTTTTTAGAAATACTTGACGCCGTAGAAAATGACAAAATAAAATCTGAAGACGCGCTAACGTACATTTTTGAAAATTTGCACAAAATTTCTTCACAACTGAATATAATTTTTGACGAAACAATCGAAACTTCTAATTTTGCTAATGTTATAAATATAAATAGCGTTTTGCAAATGTTGGAAAAACACTTCGCAACGAAATTAAGTTCAAGATTACCTGTGATAGCAATATATTCTATTTATCAGCAATTATTTAAACAGGTTAAAAGATATGACAAAAGGATACTAAAACCGCTAAATGTTCACACTTCAGCCGATAAACACGGATATGGCGATATTGAAATTTGGAACGAAAACGGAACTCCCTTTGAAATGATTGAAATCAAACATAATATTCCGATAGACAGGAATTTATTATTTGACATTGTTAATAAATCTAAAAACACAAGCATTGAAAGATATTATATTTTAACTACGGCAAAAAACAATTTTATTTCTTTTGAGGAAGAAGAATATATAAACAAATTTATTTTAAAAATTAAACAAGATATGAGTTTGGAAATAATTGCAAACGGAATTTTTACGAGTTTAAAGTATTATCTGCGGTTTATTGAAGATTACATAGAATTTATTCAATCATATACTTGTAATTTGGTTGAAGATTCAAAAAATTCAACAGAAATAAAAGATTTTCATATCACGGAATGGAAAAAGATTTTAGAAAAAAGCAGATTATGAAACCGCAAATATCAATAATTTTTTAAAAATTCGCGATATTTACCAAAAACGCTTTGGTAAAAACATATTTTATGCGGTAATTTTTTAATACGGAGAAAAGATTTATGGAAATTATTACAAAAGAAGAGTTGAAAACGGCGAAAGAACGAATCGATTTGTTAAGGGGGTATCTTTGACGTCGATAATCGTTTGGAAAAAATAAGCGAACTCGAAAAACAAACGGGCGCGGCGGATTTTTGGAACGACGCATTCGCCGCGCAGAAAATATTGAAATCTATAAAGAATGAAAAGGATATTGCGGAGCCGTGGCAGAATTTGAAAAACGATTTTGACAATTTGCAGGAATTGTTTGAAATTGCGGCAAGCGAAAACGACGAAGATATGCTTATGCAAGTGTCGCAGCATTTTGTCGAAACGCAAAAGACAATAGCAAAATTGGAATTTGTGCGAAAACTTTCGGGCGAAGACGACAAAAGCGACGCGATTTTGACGATTCACAGCGGCGCGGGCGGCACGGAGTCGTGCGATTGGGCTGATATGCTTTTTAGAATGTATTCTCGATGGATTGAGCGACATAATTATAAATCGCAAATATTAGAATTTTGCGAAGGCGACGAGGCGGGAATAAAAAGCGTTTCTTTAGAAGTGAAAGGCGAGTATTTGTACGGACATATTAAAGCGGAAGTCGGGGTTCACCGTTTAGTGCGGATTTCACCGTTTGATTCTAACGCACGGCGGCACACGTCGTTTGCAAGCGTTTACGCTTATCCGATTTTTGAAGAAGTGGACGATTACGAAATAGACGAAAAAGACATTCGCATAGACACTTACAGAGCGAGCGGCGCGGGCGGACAGCACATAAACAAAACGGATTCGGCGGTTCGAATGACGCATATTCCCACAAACATAGTCGTTCAGTGTCAAAACGAACGCTCGCAAATAAAAAACAGGGAATCCTGCCTTAAAATGCTAAAAGCGCGTCTTCGACAATACTACAAAGAAGAAGAAGAAAAAAAGCGGGCGGACAAACTTGAAGACAAGAAAAAAATAGAGTGGGGAAGCCAAATTCGCTCGTATGTTTTGCATCCGTATAATATGGTAAAAGACCATAGAACCGACTTTGAAACGTCAAACACGGCGGCGGTGCTCGACGGTGATATTGACGATTTTATAGAAAAATACCTGCTGGAATTTTCCTGATTTTCGGGAAAGAAAGGAGCGCAAGAAAATGAATACAAACGACGACGATAATTTGAAAAACGAAATTATGAATTTACGAAAACAAGCGGCAATTAACTCGCAACTTGGCGAATTT
Organism: Chitinivibrionia bacterium; assembly: GCA_009787445.1. Taxonomy (GTDB): domain Bacteria; phylum Fibrobacterota; class Chitinivibrionia; order Chitinivibrionales; family Chitinivibrionaceae; genus WRFX01. The sequence continues at coordinate 12,444 of WRFX01000045.1, forward strand.
GTTTTGGAAATATACAATATGAAAAGCGTTTCAAACGTTTTTGACGCTTTGATAAAACGTCTTTATATGCTTACTTTTTTTGACAGAATAGTTTTTTTGACGTTAAATATAGACACGGCGGAGTTGAAAATTGAATTTTCGCGGGGGTTTGGACACGGCGACCATCCGCATTTTTCTTTTGATATTTTTGAAAATCCCGATGCGAATATAATTTCTGCGATTTTTGATAAGAAATCTACGGTAGTTGTCAACGGATTTTGCGACATTAACGATTTGTCGCTTCGTTTGGATATGGACAATTATCTTATGGTTCCTATGGTTTTGCACAACGAAGAAGACGACGGCGAGCATTTAAGCGAAGAAACGCAGGAAACGTCTCAAAACGAAAACGAAAGCGAGCGGGAAAAACAATCTTTTGTAGAAGAAAGAAACAAATTGAAAAATCCGTATTTTCCCGTTTCGGGAATTTTTGTTTTTAGCGGCGACAAAATGGACGAAACGGAATTGAAAACCAACGCGACAATTTTAGAAAAAATTATTCGCCTCGCGGGAATGACAATGAACAATATATTAGTTTTGGAAAGATTGCAACTTACCTGCGAAAAAAACGAAAAAGAACTAAAACAGGCGCGGGGAGTTCAGCAAAAGCTTCTTCCCGAAAAACTTCCCTGCAACGATTTTCTTCAATCGTTTGCGTTTTATATTCCGGTAGAAGAAGTTGGCGGCGATTATTACGATTTATTTATGTTGAAAGACGGCGTTTACGCGGTTTTTATCGCGGACGTTTCGGGACACGGAGTAAGCGCGGCGCTTGTTATGTCGGCGGCGAAAATTTTGCTTAAAACCATCGCTTCGGCGGATTTAGACCCCGCGCAAACTTTAAGGAAAGTAAACGATACGCTTGTAAATAATATCTCCGTAAATCGTTTTTTAACGGCGTTTTACGCAATTATAGACACTAACCAAAGAAAAATGACTTATACTTGCGCGGGTCATTGTCCGATTTTGCTTTTCAACAAAGATAAAAAAGATTATCAGCAATTTCAAAGCGACGGATTTTTTGTCGGGATGTTTCCCGAACTCGACTTGCCAAACCACGAATTTCGTTACACGAAAGGCGAAAATCGTTTGATTTTATACACGGACGGAGTCGTAGATTGTCAAAACAGAAAAAAATCGCAATTCGGACTCATTCGACTTAAATCGATTATTGCCAAAACGCTTGACGAATCGGCTGAACACGCGGTACAAACCGTCGAAAACGAAATGAAAAAATTTATAGGAAATTATGCGATAGAAGACGACCAAACCATATTTATAGTAGATTTTTGACAAAACGCAAAATTTAAGGAGAAAAAAATGAAAGTTTCATTGAATTGGATTAAAGATTTTATATCGATACCCGAAATTGACCCGAAAGTCGCGGCGATAAAATTTACTATGGCTGCCTGCGAAGTAGAAAACGTAGAAGAAGTCGGCGGTTTTCTTAAAAATATCATCGCGGTAAAAATTGTCGGAGTGAAAAATCATCCCGATTCCGAACATTTGCATTTGGTCGAAATCGATACGGGAAGCGATAAAAACGAGATAGTTTGCGGTGCGCCGAACGTCGAAATTGGAAAAATCGTTCCTTTCGCTAAACTCGGCACGAAATTTCCCAGCGGATTTACTATCGAGATAAAAAAGATACGCGGAGTCGAAAGTCGCGGAATGCTTTGTTCGCAAAAAGAATTGGAACTCGGAGAAGACGACAGCGGACTTTTAATTTTGCCGTCCGATACAAAAATCGGCGCGAGTATCGCCGAAATTTACGGAATCGAAGACGATATAATTTTTGACATCGACAATAAATCCATAACGCATCGCCCCGATTTATGGGGACATTACGGAATGGCGAGAGAAATGGGACTAATTTTTGGAAATCCTTTGAAAAACAAATTTAACGACGAATGGCAAGCGAAAATTAAAAGCAAAATTACCGAAGAAAAAAGCCCCGTTCTTATCGAAGTAAAAGAAAATAGTTGCTGCAAAGCGTATTATGGAATTTCCATAGACGGCGTAAAAATTACACAAAGTCCCAAATGGATGCAAGAACGCCTTACAAAATGCGGACTTCGACCGATAAGCAATATTGTGGATATTTCAAATTACGTTATGCTTGAATTGGGCATTCCAAACCATATTTTTGACAGAGACCTGATTGAAGGCGGGAAAATTATTGTTCGTCAGGCGGGAGAACAGACAAAATTTACAACTCTCGACGATATTGAAAGAGCGCTTATTTCTACCGATACGGTGGTTGCCGACGCGCAAAAACCGCTTGTTATAGCGGGAATTATGGGCGGTTCAAACAGCGGAGTAAACGAAAATACTACAAAAATTTTCATAGAAAGCGCAAATTGGATTGACAGCGAAGTGCGAAAAACGTCGACGAGAATCGGTTTGCGCACGGATTCCGTTCAAAGATACGAAAAATCGCTCGACAGTCAACTTTTACAGACCGCGCTTTTAAGAATTGTAGAATTGGTTTTTGAAATTTGTCCGAACGTAAAAATTGTCGGAAAAATTGAAAAAGACGGCAAAGAAACGGTAAAACCCGAAGCGAAAATTATCAGAATTTCAGTAGATAAAATATGCGCGGTTTTGGGCAAAGACGTTGAAAAATCAGAAATTATTCGCATTTTGCAAGGACTTGATTTCGGCGTTCGCGAAGTAAATTCGCAAAATTCCGGAACTTTCGACATAGAAGTTCCGACATACAGAGCGACAAAAGACGTAGAATACGACGTCGATATTATTGAAGAGATAGGTCGAATTATCGGTTACGATAATATTTCGTCTATGCCTCGAATAGATAAAATATTGCCCAATCGACTTTCGCAGAAAAAGCAAACGCATCGTAAAATTCAGGATTTTTTGGTATTTAACGCGGGACTTTTGGAAACGATGACAAATCCGATGGTTAGCGAAAAATTGCTTGAAAAATCCAAAATAAATTCGCTCAACGAAAAATTGGTTTTAGTGAACGCGATAAGCAAAGACCACGACAGAATGCGTCCGAGTTTGCTCCCGAGTTTGCTTTCAATCGGCGCGGATAACGGCAGAAATTTCGACAAATTCGGCTGTTTTGAAATAGCCCGCGAATATGATTTTGACGAAACGAATTTTGCGAAAGAAAGAAATTGTTTGGCAATCGCGCTTTTTGATAAAAAAGAAAGTAGATTTATGGAATTAACGAATATTTTGGAAAAACTTTTCAAATATCTTAATACATCCGCGCAGATTATCGCGCACAACGAAAAATTTCCAAACGGCGAAGTTGCGGCAAATTGGGCGGGTATTCATCCGACGGAAGCGGTGGATATAAAAATTATGGGAAAAAATCAGGGATTTGCCACGACAATTCATCCGATTTTCGCAAAAGAATGGAAAATAAAAGGTAATTTTTCTATCGCGCTTATAGATATTTCGTCGTTTGAAAACGCGGTAGTTAAAGACAAGATAAAATATAGTCCTCTTCCAAAATTTCCCAATTCGATTTTGGATTATACGGTAGTTGCCGCAAAGAAAACTCCCGCCGTAGAAATATTGACCGCGGTTGAAAAACTTAAAATTCAAAACGTAGTAGGTACATTTGTTATCGATATTTTTGATTTAGGCGAGAAAAAAGCGGTAACTTTGCGCACGGAATTTTTGGACAAAGAAAACACGCTTTCGCCGAAATTTTTAGAAGAATCGCAAAAACAAATTTTAGACGGTCTCGAAAAAGCGGGCTTTCCGTTGAGAGTTTGATGAGTTTTTTTATAATTTAGATTAAATTTTCTGCACCAAAACTCTTGCAAAACACACTTTGCCGTTTTCATAAGGTTCATAATGTTTGTCTTTTATGATTTTATAACCTTTTTCTAATAAACCATTTAATATAGGACGAGCAGATACGGCAAAAGGTTTTTTATAATCACTGGGAATATAGCCTTCGTTTACCACCAATGTTTTAGAATCGTCGTATTTTTTGTGCTCTTCTGGTATTTCTTTCAATGGCTTAATTTTTAGCAACCTATATTTTGGTCTATCTTTTATAGGAATATTTGTATACCAATGTCCCGCCGCATCAACAAGTTCTCTTTTTGGATTTAAATACCAATCTACTCTATTGTATCCTGCCCAAACTTTATTTTCTTTGAAATAAGGAATATACGCGGTATTTAAAATATTTGTTATATTTGAAATTATTAAAAATTTTTTACCGCTTTTTATAATAACATCCCAAAAATCTATCATTCTTGAAAACGGCGGATTTGTGCAAACTATATCCGCTTCTTCGTTAAGTATTTTTAGAGAAATCGGGTCGTCAAAACTTCCCGTGTAGCCCTTTGGAGAATCTTTAAACTCTTCTGTTCTGGTTTTTGTATAAATATACGTATATACATATCCTTTTGGACCTTGATGAAATAAATCCACCGTTCCCGCGAAATGTGTACAAATAAGTTTTTTTAGTCCAAGTTTTTCAAAATTTTTTATAAAATACAGCGAAAAAGCGGAAGTGTTTACACTGTTTTTGTCTTCGGAATCGCCGATAGCGTCGTCGCAATTACAAAATACCGTTTTATCTTTCCAAATTTCTGCGTCGTACATATTTAATTCTTTTTCTACGTCTTCGTATTGCGTATAAAATTCGTCAAATTTAACTCTCCTTGCATTGTGCAATACGTCTATTTTTTCCCGTCCGCGTTCTTTGAGAGTCGGAGTTGTTCGCTTTACTATTTTCACGACTTCTTTTTGAACGTCGGTTTTTATAAATATTTCTTTTATGAAAGTTTTATGCGATTTTATAAATTTAACGTAATCTTCAAATAAATCTTTATTATAGAAATATATTTCTCTGTTTTTTTCTTCTCGCAAACGTCTAAATTCGTCTTTAACGTCGTCTTCGACTTGTTTCATATCGCGTACTTCGCAGGTGAATAAATATTGATAAACGGTTTCTTTGGATTTGCCCGTCATATTGTTGTAATCTTTCAAAC